>JBIKXZ010000109.1:0-7919 GCA_044355525.1 Chthoniobacterales bacterium | reverse complement strand
CTCGACAGCGAAATGGCGGTGACCAAATCGATCAACCGGATCATGGATCTGGCCATCGAGGAAAAAGACCACGCCACGGTGGCCATGTTGCAATGGTTTGTCACCGAACAGGTCGAGGAAATCGCGTCCGCCGACCAGTTCCTGCGCCTCGTGCAGCGCGCCGGGGAGAAAAACATTCTCGCGGTGGAAGACTATCTCGCCGACACGGCGGAGGAGTAGACGCCCATCACGACGTCCGTCGGCGGGCACGCCGAAGCTACATTTCCCGTAGCGGCGTCGATCCGTCAGCACTCAACCGCGCGAGCAATCCCCCGTGGCGCTTGCGTGTGTCGTTCTGCCGCACGGCGGTGGCCAGCGCTTTGCGTTGTCCGGCCACCACAACGAGCTGCTTGCCGCGCGTGATGCCGGTGTAAAGCAGGTTGCGCTGCAACAGCAGGAAATGCTGCATGGCCAGCGGGATGACCACGGCGGGAAACTCGGAACCCTGACTCTTGTGGATGCTGATGGCGTAAGCCGGTTCCACCTCGTCGAGTTCGCCGAATTCGTAAATCACGCGGCGCCCATCGAAATCGATCCCGACCTCGCGCGCCTCCGCATCGATCGCAGCCACGCGTCCGATGTCGCCATTGAACACTTCTTTGTCATAGTTGTTGCGCGTTTGCAGGACCTTGTCGCCGGTGCGGAATTTCGTCCCGAAACGCTCGATTTCCGGGCGGTCGGCCCGCGGCGGATTGAGCGCGGCTTGCAACGCGGCGTTCAGTTCGCGGATCCCCAGACTGCCGCGGTGCATGGGCGCCAGCACCTGCACGTCGCGCACGGGGTCGAGTCCGAGCCGCTTGGGAATTTCCTCGCGCACCAAACGCAGCACGAGGCGCGCGATTTCCTCGGGTTCCTCGCGGTGGAGGAAAGCGAAATCGGAACCTTTCTCCGCGGCTTCTTCCGGCACGCGTCCATGCCGGATGTCATGAGCCGCTCGCACGATACAGCTGGCCTCGGCTTGGCGGAAAATTTCAGTCAGCCGCACGGACGGCACCGCGCCGCTGACCAGCAAATCGGAGAGCACGGAGCCCGGGCCCACGCTGGGCAACTGGTCCGGATCGCCGACGAGGAGCAAGGAACCGGCGGACGGCAGAGCGCGGCACAGCGAGGCCATGAGCGGGATGTCGACCATGGAAAACTCATCGACCACCACGAGGTCGGTCTCGAGCGGATGCTTGGCGCCGCGCTTGAACCCGCCGCTCGGAAGAAACTCCAGCAAGCGGTGGATGGTCTGGGCACGGTGACCGGTCGATTCGCCCATGCGCTTGGCCGCGCGTCCGGTCGGAGCGCAGAGTTGGAAGCGGACTTTTTTCGCCGAGAGGATTTTCAGCAGGCTGTCGAGCAGGGTGGTCTTGCCCACACCCGGACCGCCGGTGATGACCGCCACCCGCGCCCCGAGCACGGTGCGCAGGGCCTGCGCCTGGCTGGGAGAAAGCAGTTTCCCTGTCTTTTCCTGCACCCAACCGAGCGCTTTTTCGAAATCGACGTCCGGCATCTGCGATGGTTGGGATGCGAGGCGTTGCAGCGTGGCCGCGATGGTGATTTCCGCCGCGCGCAAAGCCGGCAGGAAAACCGTCGTCTCACCGGCGATGTCCTCGGACACCAATTGACCATCCGCGATCTCCCGTTCCAAAGCCCCGGAGACAACGTCGTCGCCGACGCCGAGAAGTTCGGCCGTCTGCGAGAGCAACACCGCCTGCGGCAAACCGGTGTGCCCCTCGCCGGTTGCTTGTGCGAGGATGTGTTGCAACCCGCCGCGGGCGCGCAGGATGGAGTCATGGCCGAAGCCGAGCTTTTCGCCGACCGCATCGGCCGATTTGAAGCCGATCCCGGGAATATCGCGCGCAAGGAGGTAGGGATTGGCCCGCACGCGTTCGATGGCGTCCTCGCCGTAAAGCTTGAAAACGCGGAGCGCGCGGCTCGTGCTGATCCCGTGGCTGTGCAGGAAGACCATGATGTCGCGCACCACGCGCTGTTCGGCCCACGCGGCTTTGATTTGCTGGCGCCGCCCTTCCCCGATGCCCTCGATTTCCTGCAGGCGGGCGGAAGACTTCTCGATAATGTCGAAAATTTTCTCCCCGAATTTGGCCACCATCTTTTTGGCGTAGACCGGACCGATCCCTTTGATCAGTCCGCTGCCGAGATATTTTCCGATGCCCTCGAGCGAAGTCGGGGCCTGGCAGCGGATTTCGGCGGCGCGCAACTGCATCCCGTGGTCGCGGTTGCGTTCCCAGCGCCCCTCGGCGGTGATCCATTCCCCGGGTGAGACAGCCGCCACGGTGCCGACCACCGCGACCAGATCGCGGCGGCCTTTGACCTTCACTTTGAGCACGGCGAAACCCGTGTCTTCGTTGTGGAAGGTGACGCGTTCGACGAGCCCGGACAGGCCGTCGGACGGCGGTTGGTGGCGGTCGGCCATGCCCGCATCATGGCACAAGCGGCGCGACGATGCAGCGGCTTGCTTGCGGAGGGCCGCTGGTTCACTATGTTAGTTCGATGTTCAGGCTGACGCGCCAGGAACGGCAACTGGTCGCCTTCATCCTCGCGGCTTTCCTCGCCGGGCTTGGGATCAAGCACTGGAGGGAGACGCGGGCGACGGAAGCGGCGGTGGCGGAAACGGCGAAGGCTCCTTGACCCATGCAAAAACCCGCTTTCCACGAGACGCTCGACCAAGTGGTGACGCGCGACCCGCGTTACAGCAAGGAAGCTTACGGCTTCCTGCGCGAGGCGCTCGAATTCACGCAGAAGAGGCGCCGCAAATCGCGCGCCGAATCGACGCACGTCTCGGCCAACGAACTCCTCGAAGGCTTCCGCGAATACTCGCTCCAGCAATTCGGTCCGATGGGCCTGACCGTCCTGGAATACTGGGGCGTGCGCTCGACCGGCGATGTCGGCCGCATGGTTTTCAATCTCATCGAGGCCGGCGTCTTCGGCCGGGCGGACGACGACCGCATCGAGGACTTCGAAAACGGCTTCAGCTTCGAGGAAGCCTTCCTCGCGCCGTTCCGTCCGGTCGAAAAGAAACCGTCCCGTCGCGCCCCGCGCTCCCGGCAAGTCGCGCAGGAGGCCAACTGACGCGGCCGGCCGCCGCGCCGACCCGCCATGCAGAACTTCCTGCCCCATCCCGACCCCGCGGCCGCCGCGCTGGCCCGCGGACGCACGCAAACCCGCGTGCTGCCCAACGGCTTCACCGTGCTGGTCGAACCCGACCATTCCGCGCCCGTGGCCAGCGTGCAGGTCTGGGTGCAAAGCGGCAGCATCCATGAAGGATCATGGCTCGGTGCGGGATTGTCGCACCTGCTCGAGCACATGATTTTCAAGGGCACGGAAAAACGCGGGCCGAACGAAATCGCCCGCGCCGTGCAGGAAGCGGGAGGCTACGTCAACGCCTACACATCCTTCGACCGCACGGTTTACTGGATCGACGTCCCGGCCGATGGGACGAACACCGCGATCGAATTGCTCGCCGATGCCACCCTGCACTCGACGCTGCCGGCCGACGAATTCTCCAAGGAACAGGAAGTGATCCGCCGCGAATTCGCCATGGGGTTCGATGATCCGAACCGCATGAGCACGGAGCTGATGCTTTCGACGGCCTTCAGTGCCAGTCCTTACCGTCATCCGATCATCGGACACCTCGACGTCTTCAACCGCCTGACCCGCGACGACCTGGTGGCCTACTACCGCGCGCGCTACACGCCGGAGAATATGTTCCTTGTCGTCACCGGCGATGTCGATGCCGCGCAGGTCTTTGCCGAAGCGGAACAGCAATTCGGGTCCGCCTCACGTCAAGCCCAGCCTCCGCTCTTCATCCCGCACGAACCGCCGCAAATCGGACGCCGCGAGGCGCACGAGGAATTCGAGACCGAGCTGACCCGCTGCTCGCTCGTCTGGCATATCCCGCCAGTCACCCATCCCGACACCGCACCCCTCGACGTGCTGGCCACCGTGCTGGGTGGTGGACGCAGCACGCCGTTGCACCTCGAATTGCGCGAGAAACGCAATCTGGTCCACCACATCTCGTCCTATTCCTACATGGCCGGGGAAATGGGCCTTTTCGGCATCGATTTTCTTTGCGACCCGGAAAAACGCGCCGAGGCGGAGCAGGCCGTGCTGGAGATCGTCGATCGCTACCGCGGGCAAACCGCCACTGCCGCCGAGGTGGCCAAGGCGCGCAAAAGCATCCTGGCCGACCAACTAAACAATCTCTCGACCGCGCGCGGCCGCGCCTCCGACATCGGCGGCAGCTGGCTGCTGGCCCGCAACCCGGACCTCGGTTCGGAATACCTCGAGCACATCGGCTGCGTCGAGACCGCCGACCTGCAGCGCGTGGCACGCCGTTACCTCACCGAATCGAAAGCCACCACCACCTCGCTCAATCCGAAGGGATCACTGGCCCGCGCAACCAAAGAGGCGCCCGCCGCCGGCGCGCGGCGGATCGAAAAATTCACCCTGCCCAACGGACTGCGCGTGCTGGTCTGTCCAGACCGCAAGCTCCCGCTGGTCAATTTCGTCGCGGTGTTCCGCGGAGGATTGCTCGCCGAAACGGCAACGACCAATGGCGTGACCGCGTTGGCCGCCCGCACCCTGATCAAAGGGACGGAGCGCCGCAGCGGGGAACAACTCAACGATGAAATCGAAGCCGTCGGCGGACAAATCCGCGCCGATTCGGGGAACAACAGCTTCAGTGTGTCCGTCGAGGTGATGAAACCCGACCTCCGGCTGGGGATGGATGTTTTGTCCGATGTTCTGACGCATGCCGCGTTTCCCAAGGAGGAAATCGCGCGCGAGAAGGAAGACCAGATCGCTTCGATCAAAGCCGAGGACGAGCAAATCACCACGGTGGCCAAGCACGCCATGCGCCGCGCCGTGTTCGGCGACCATCCCTACGGACTGCGCTCGAGCGGAACGGAGGAATCGGTCGAAGCCCTGACCCGCGACCAGTTGCTCGCCTTTCGCGACGAATGCGTCACAGCCAAGAACGGTGTGCTGGCCGTCTTCGGCGATGTGTCGGTCGAGGAAGTGCGTTCCATGGCCGGGGAAATGTTCGGCGGACTGCGCGAGGGGAAATTGCTCATGACCGATCCGCCGGTGGCGCCAGCTTTGGGTGCCGCCGTCGAGGTGGTGGCCAACGAACCCAAGCAGCAAGCCGTGCTCATGGCGGGATTCCGCGGCGCGGACGCACTCAGCCCGGATCGCGTGTCGCTCGAATTGATCGACACGGCGAGCAGCGACATGGCTTCGCGCTTTTTCCACCGCATCCGCGAGGAACTGGGGCTGGCTTACTTTGTCGGCGCCGCGCAGATGATGGGCTTTGCTCCGGGGATCTTCACTTTCTACCTGGGGACCGATCCGGCCAAGGTCGACCTGGTGCGGAAAAATTTCGACGAGGAAATCGCGGCGCTGGCGGCGGAGGGTCTGACCGAATCCGAGCTGACGCGGGCCAAAAAGAAACTGATCGGCAGCGAGGCCATCCGGAACCAGTCGCTCGAGGCTTTCGCGCATGTCGTGGCGGTGGACGAACTTTACGGGCTCGGCGCGGAGCATCACGCGCAGCGGGCGGCGGAGATCAACGCGGTCACCCTGGAGCAGGTGCGCGCCGTGGCGCGGAAGTATTTCCACGAGCCTTGCCGGGCGACGGTCTTGGTGATGCCGGCACCAGATCAGCTTGCGGCCGGATGAGGCCATCCGGCCCTACCGCAGAAAACTTCCGGTAGGGCCCGGTCGCTGCATTTGCAATCGGGGACGGACACGCTTAAAAGATCCGCATGGCCGAAGTGCAAAATTCCCAACAGTCCGGCGAGATGACGCGCCGGTTCATCGAATTCGTTCTCATGCAGGCGCAGCAGATCGCGCTGATGCTCGGACAAATCCCCGGGCCGGATGGCAAGCCGATGGAACCGAACCTCCCGGTGGCGCGCATCTTCATCGATCAGCTCGAAATGATCCGCGAGAAGACGCGGGGAAATCTGACCAAGGAGGAAGAGGATATCCTCACCAAGGTGCTGGCCGATTTGCAGTTGGCCTTCGTCGAGGCGGGCAACCAGGCGCACGCCGCCCCCGCGGTGACCACGACACCGGAAGGCCCCGGGACACCCGGTGCAGACGGTCCGCCGGACGAAGAGGACGGCAAAAAGAAGTTCTCCAAAAGCTACGGTTGATCGCCGCCGTCCGGAGCCCCATTATCCCGGGCTATGGAAGTCACCGATTCAGTTTTGCAGGGTACCCCTGTGCTCGTCCTCCGCGGACGCCTCGACGGCGTCGCCGCTCCGTCCGTCGAGCAGAAAGTCGCTTCACTGCTGGCTTCCGGTGCGACGCGCATGGTTTTTGATTGCTCGGGCATCGAATATGCAAGCAGCGCAGGCCTGCGCGTCTTCCTCTCCGCGGCGAAGAAACTGACGACGGCCGGAGGACGTTGCGGTTTTGCCGCGCTCACGCCCACGCTGCGCGAAATTTTCAAAATCTCCGGTTTTGTCGATGTGCTCGAGATCCACGACACCGTGGAGTCGGCAACCTCCTGAAGCCATGTCCGAACTTACTTTCACCGAGGAAATCGTTCTCCTTGCCCTCGACGACAAAACCGGCGCGCAACTGCAACTGCCCGCCACCGCGCTGAACTACGGATTGGCCGGGGCGGTGCTGGCCGATCTCGCGGCGGCCGGGAAAATCGACACCGACCCCGAGCGATTGACCGTTTTGGATCCGTCGCCCACCGGCGATCCCCTGCTCGATCCCTGGCTCGCCCTCATCGCAGGCGAGACAAAGGTGCATCCGGTGGCGTGGTGGCTTTTCACGCTGGCAGAGCGTCGCCAAGAGATCGAACAACCCGCCCTCGACCGCCTCATGGCCCGCGGCATCCTGCGCCGGGAGGACAAGAAACTCCTCTGGGTGATCGGCCTCCGTCGCTACCCCACGGTCGACGGCCACGAGCGCACCGAAGTGCGCACGCGACTCGGACAACTCATCCTGGGGGAAGATCTTCCCGACCCGCGCGACGCCATGCTCATCAGTCTGCTGCGCGGTTGCCGACTGACCGACCATATTTTCGATGGACCGGAATTCGCGGCGCGCGACCAACGACTGGCCACGTTGGCCAAAATGGATCTGGTCGGCCGCGAAGTGGCATCTGCCACGACTGACGCGATCGTTGCGCTGTCCAGCGCGATGCACGCATCCGTGCCGCACATGTAGATTCCGCGGAAGAAGCGGCCGGAGAAGACCAGGGGGGCGCGGGTGAGGAAGGTTGCGGCCCGCTGAGCCAGCGGGCCCTACGGGGGGGAAATGATTTTTTGGTAGGGACGGCTGGCCCAGCCGTCCGCACGCATTCACGCAAAAAAAACCGGCGGCCTCTTGCGAAGCCGCCGGTCGGTGAGAATAACCGGGAGGTTATTTGAGATGCTTCGAGACGTGCTTGGTCATCTCGAACATGCTGACCGACTTCTTGCCGCCGAAGATGACCTTCAGCGCGTCGTCGGCATGGATCATCGTCTTTTTGACTTTGTCCTGCAGCTTGTTCTTCTTGATGTAGTCCCAGAGCCGTTTCGTCATTTGACCGCGGGGAGCAGGCTTGGCGCCCACGATGGCGGCGAGAGCGGCGGAAGGCGTCACCGGCTTCATGAGCGCGGGATTGGCTTTCCGTTTTTTCTTCACCACTTTTTTCTTCGCGGCTTTTTTGACGGTTTTCTTGGCTGGTTTACGTTTGGTTGGTTTTTTCTTGGCCATAACAAGCCCTTGTGTTGTCAGGTTTTTCCCTAGGTAGCAACCACAATTTGTAGGGGTGTGGCTGGGGGGATGGGGCGTCCAGCCAGAGGGCTCCTGTAGCCGCGGCACTCAGTGCCGCGAATCTGGGGGCTCGGCGCGGCACAGAGTGCCGCGGCTAC
>JBIKXZ010000013.1:0-25103 GCA_044355525.1 Chthoniobacterales bacterium | reverse complement strand
AACCGAAAATGAATGCCTTACGCTGTCTTAGCCCTCACTTTTAAACTTTTTGAGGACTATTTGCGGCTGACGAACCGGAGGCTGAGAGGCAGTAGATGGCCCTTAGGCAAGTCATCCGTTAGACGCATCTCCACCAGTCCGTTCGGCTCAGCCGCACGGACTTATCCTGCCTCTAATCCGCGTTAATCCGTGGCTGAATTTCCTCTACTCCTCATCAGTCGCGCCGGAACACCAGCGACCACAGCTCCCGGCTCGACATCCCGATTCACCACCGCCCCAGCCGCAACAACCGCTCCATCGCCAATCGTTACCCCGCCGAGGATGACCGCGTTGGCCCCGATCCACACATCACGTCCGATTTTTGTCGGCAACAGCTCATCAGCCGTATCCCTGATCAGCTTACCAATCGGCGGAACCCCGTGATTCGAAGAAAGAATCGTGCAATGCATCGAGACAAGGGTCTGCTCGCCGATCTCCACGCCGCCTTGGCCGTAGATCACCACATACGGCCCGAGCCACACGCGCCGCGCAATGCGGATCGACCCGCCGAAGGGATTCAACTCGACACCTTGGTTGACTTCGCATGCATCACCGACCGTCACCTTTCCATTGATGCCCTCGCGATTGTCCGGCCCCAGCGAAACCCCAGGCCCGACATAGCAACTGCGATCGAGTTGCAACCCCGCACGCGCCAGTTTCCACCGCCGCCACCGCTGAATGATTCCTGCCGTTGTCATGCGTTTGGCTTCGTGTTTTTTAGCTGGCTACTGGCTACTGTCGACTGACTACTGCTTATCCTCCCCCCGCCCTTCCATAAACCTTCCTGATGCGCAGAAGATCGCCGCCGACCCGGAACATCTCGCGGCCAATCCTGACCTTAGAACCCGGCACGTCGCGCCACTCTTTCACGGGGTATTCCAGGATGCGGGCGTGCCCCATACGGCAGTAGATCTCCACATCGAAAATCCAGCGACTGATGAATGGCTCGCCGAAAATCTCCGCGACTGCGCTCCGGCGAAAAAGCTTGGCCCCGCACTGAGTGTCGTAAGCCCGAACCCCGAGCAGGAGACCGCTTGTCGTGGCAAACATCCGGCCGAACAAGTGTCGGCGACCGGGTCGCTCGACTTCGCTGCCGGCACGCATCACCCGACTGGCCCAGATGGCATCAAAACCGGCACCTTCCAAATCATGGAACTTCAGCATGCGCGGCACCTCATTCAAAGGGCTGGACAGATCGGCATCCCAGAAACCAAGCCAGTCGGCCTGCGGGCAGCGCTCAAGGAGGGCCAGCATACCTTCCCTCACCGCTGCCGCTTTTCCCCGGTTGCTTGCACACCGCAGCACCGAAAGCCGCGGATTACCGGCGAGCTGCCGCTCGAGGAATTCCCCGGTTCCATCGCTCGATCCATCGTCCACGAAGAGAATATGCAGATCGCTCTTTTCTGCAGCATCGCCGAAACGCGAAACATCCAAGCGACCCCGCTCGTTGTAGCAGGGCACGACCAGAGCTATGGGAGACGCTTCCGGTTTGGCGGACATAAAAAGAACGACGCGCGGATAGTCCTACTCGCGCAGGGGATGGTTGGGATCGGGTTCGGACAGTCGGACTGATGTTGCTCCGAAAAAACGGGCCAGCTCGAAATTCTGCCAACTCTCATGATCCTCCGTGATATCTTCAAAGAAGAGCGTCTTGGGCTTCACGGCGATAGGGGCGACCACGACATCACCCCCTTGGGCAAGTCGCGCGTAGCGCTCCGCCATCTCTACGCGGTAAGCAGGCCCTCGGTAATACAGATCAACGAATGCTTCACGCGTGTTCCCGCTCAAGAGCAACGTCAGCGCCGCCACCATGACCAGAGAGGAGTCGGCCACCGGAATTCGCGCGCGAAGCCGCACCCAGAAATCCGGATAGGCCAAGACCCACTGGGCCCAAGCGATGCCGAGGAGAGCGAACTCGTAATAGTGCAGCACATTCAAGGCACGGCGCGCCGGCCTCACTCCCGTGGCCCACACGCCAAGGACGAATGTGGCCAGGGCGAACCCAACCATGAGTGAAAGAACAGTCCATCGGGCCATCGGGCCGTGAAGCCACGCAGGAAAACGACCGACCCGCGTCACCAAGGGTCGGATGGCTGCAAAAAGGGCGAGAAGCAGCGGCAGCGAGAGAAAATATTGGGCAAACCAAACAAGATAGGCCGGACTCTTCCATGCGGTAAGCACCACATCTTTGGCTTTGTCGAAACCAGAGGAGCGGATGGCATTGCCCGGAGCGAGATAAGAGACGAGGGCAAAAGCCAAGGCGGCAACGGAGATAAAAGCCAGCGACCAGTCAGGCCTGCCCCGCCACCACCAAGCGGCAACATTCACGACAAAAAGAAGCCCCAATCCGTAAACAGCGATCACCTCGTTCAAACCCATGGCCACGGCCATCAGTCCGACCCCGACCAGCGCGAAGAGCAATTCAAGTCCCCCCGATCGGCTCGCCCACTGCGGATCGTCTGCACGGAAACGACGCATCCGGAAAAGCAGTCCGAAGAGCACGTTGAAAAGAATGACGGCTGGGAAATAAGTGTAGGCGCCGCTGAACCAGTAGAATCCCTGCGCCATGCTCGGCAGGAGGGAGAGCCAAATGGCAAATCCGAGAAGAATAACCAAGTGTCTGCGAAGCGGGGCAAGAAAACGGATCTGCGGCCAGACGAGAAAATAAACGCTACCCAGCATGAGCAGCAGAAGAAGAGCGGCGGCAATTTTGTAGGCGGCAAAAGAACCGAAACTCAGCGGCCCGAGATACAGCAGGGCTGTCGCGGCGTAACGGCCGCACCAGTATTTATACATGTGCCCTTGCAGATACCAAAACTCGTTCGAGAGGTAATTGGCCGCATAACGGTAGTCATCCATCGAGGGCTCGTTGAACAACGCGTTGGCAAAGTAGGGCACGAGGCCGAGGAAGACGAAGCCCAGCGCCAGCCATGAAACGCGCATTTCCATCTTGGAACGTTTCGTCGGAAGCGAATTCACCTCTGGACCTCCTTGCGGCAAACCGCAACCACGCTCAGCCCCGCGGTCTTGTTGCATTCCATCCAAGTTCTCTCCCACCGCAAAACCGATTTCAAAAGTGCGTCGGCTGCCGGACTCGTCCGCCGCATATCGGATCCGTCGGTGCTACCGGCCAGTCTTTTTGCCCAGCGCACCGGCGCCGCAACGGGCAGAATGCTGGCAAAGTAGTAGAAAAGCTTCTCAACCCGCAGCGAGCCGGCTTTTGCGGCCAACTCACGGAAGTCGGCCAAGTTGTAGCGATGATGATGGCCCAGAAATTCGTCGTGGCGGGACCACAGCGCCATCAAGGCCGGCAGGGTGACAAAAAGATAACCGCCCGGTTTGCAATGGCCGGCTGCGTAGCGCAGAGCTTCCGCCGCGTTCTCGATGTGCTCGAGAACATCCATTAGCAATACAACGTCGAACGTTTTCCCCGCAGGAAAGACAGGCCCCACATGTACCCCGCTCTCCGGCAACTTCTGCTCTGACGCATAAGCGGTGTCGACCCCATACAAATCGCCGGAAGAGAACAGTCCGTCCTTCACGATCATGGAAAGAAAAAGCCCGGCTCCACAGCCGAAGTCCGCCACCTGCGCACCCGCAGAAAGGTGCATCGCTTCGATTTCCCGACGCATCACCGCATACTTGCTGGTGTAATACCAATGCTCTTGTGCTTCGCTGAACGAGAGCTGTTCTTTTTCAATGACGTCCATTCAGAAGATTACGGATCGCTTTCGCGAAGCCGGAAAATAATACCCTGGGTCCCGTTGGCCAGCGGGATATCTTTCACCCGCTCGTAACCGAGCGCGGCGATCTCCGGATAGAACGACTGCGCGGTCAGGTCGCGGTCCGGCGAATAGAAACCGATATGTGCGCCAAGAGTATTCATCCCATAGCCCGACTGCATGGTGTCGACGATGAAGCGGGGCTTGCTCTCCAAAAGATCGGCCATCATGGCTTCGCGGAAGGCCGGATAGCCCGGAAACCGCGTGGTGCACGGTTGCGCCCAAGAAAATCTCGTCGCGGGAACCATACCAGTGTGCACATACACGGCGGGAGCCCATCCCCAGATGAAAAGCGTCTCCCCGCTTTTGGCCCCGAGTTCGCAGAGTGCAGTTACCGTGCGCTGCTCCGCGTCCATAGACAACGCAGCCGGCGATGGTTGGTTGGGCAGTAAGTTGCGTTTGAAGGCCGGCCCGAACATGGTTGCTCCAACCGCCAGGAAAGCGGACAAGCAAACCGCCGCAAGCATACGGTCATCAGCCGAGGGAAAACGGAGCCGCCAAAGTCCGATCACAGCCGCGCAAAGCAGCACGGCTGGACCATAAAGAAATATCTCGTAGCTCACCGTGTAGTTGGCCGGCATGGATATGGCCAAGCAGGAAGCGGCAAACCAGAGCAGCATCGCGGCGGATGCCGCCAATCCAGGGAAAAGCGCGGTGGTGTTTGGGCGACTGTGAGGAGCGGCCGCACAACGCGCCACCAGATACGTGGCGAGGATCGACGCAAGAACCGCGCCGATGACCACCTTCGATTGCGAATTGATCAGCAGGAAGACGGCGTCCTTGGCAATCCTCGCGGGTTGGGGCGCCCCGGCATACGATCGGAGCGCCTCGAAGCTGGTCCAGAAATAACCAAGGGCATTTTCCGACCACAAAGATGCCGCCGTTAGGAGAAAGGGAATCGCGCCGGCCACACACATTCCGCCCAAGGCAGCGAGAGCCACGCGCGCACGCTGCTCCCGCCAAAGTTGAAAACAAAGCCAGACCGCCAACCCGACCCAGCAGGCGAAGGCGGGGACACTGGCCTGCGTCTTGGCCAACGGCGCCAAGGCAAAGACGAACCCTGCAACAACGGAACCCGCCACGTTAAGGTGCGGATCCGAACCGTTTTCGCGACGCACAGCCAGAAGCCATCCTGTGACCAAAATCAGGAAGGGCAGCACGTTGCTGCTGTAGTGGGTGAAGTCCGGCCCTTGCTGGAAAGCCAGAATAACCGCACCCCCCAGCCCCATGGCCAACCCCGGCCATAAACCAGCCAGCCGCACGCAAAGTATGGTTGCAAAGATGCAGGAGAGAGCCTGCACGAAAGCGGAAAAGGCATGCAGCAAGATGAAATTGGCCGGCAGCCCGAGTTGCAAAAGCAGGGCGACCGGGATGGTGTTGAGCGGTCCGCTCGTCACGCTGTCATAGCGGTGCCATGGCGTGTATCCGAACTGGTTGGCCCGCATCGCATCCGCCAGGAACATGCTCTCGTCGACCATGATCTCCTCGTTGAAGGTGATGGCCTGCCAGCGGAACACGGTGAAAAGAATGACGATGACCAGCGCCGCCATGCCGACCAGCAGGCGTTCGTTCTTCCGGGATACGGGGGTCATGGCAGCAATGTCGTGTTGCGGTAGACGGTGCAGTCGTAGATCGGCGCTCCGGCCCACGGCAAGGCCGGTCCCGGCATGATGATCTCGGCGACTTTGACAAAGGTTCCGTCGTCCAATGCAGCCTGCATCTCGGGGTAGTGCTCGCGGATCATTTGCTCGTAGCCTTTTGCCACGATGATGTGGGTGTGCGTTGCCACGCCCTCACGCGTCCGTAAAGCCGTGCTCCGATAGTCATAGGACGGGTCCCCGTATTTGGAAATGAAATTGAATTCACCCCGCCCCTTCTCACCGCGCAAGGCCAACCAGGTGAACTGGCTGGAAGCGATTTTCCCATGCTCCGGGCCTAACACCCCACGCAGCTTTTCCTCAAAGAGGTCATACGAACGACGGTCGGCCTGCGCGTAGGCCGTGTAGCCAAGCAACCCGAAACGCCCCACGGCAAAGAGGGTGAGCAACCACAAAACACCATAACCGGCCAGGCGAAGTGCTTTGCCACGCATCTCGCTCGCCATGCCGGCCAAAACAATCACCCCGAAAATGCCCCCCGCAACATCCATCACCGGCTTCCGGTAGAGGAAAACAGGTAGACACATCACGATGGCGATCCAGGCCGCCGCTCTCCAACGAGCATCCCGAAGCATCGCCAGCGCCGCCACAGCCAGCACAATGAAAAAGATGTGCTCAGTCAGCGCGATCCAGTCGCCCATGGCCTCCGGCGAAACCAAGGTCTTGATCGGCCACAGCAGATTGCCCAAGCGGAAGTAGTGCTCATCCCCAAAACTCACCACTTGTTTGTCGAAGTATTCATAGTTGCGGAAGATCCAACTCAGGAAAAGCCCACCCGAAGCGACGCCGCCAACGATGTAAGCCCACACTCTGCCCGGTAAACCCATCACGGGCGACCAACCGGCAAGAATCACCGCGGCACCGGTCAGCGCAAGCAGGGCAAACGGCGCGTGCGGGTAGTAAGTGATACCCGCCAGCGTGGCGCAGACTCCCCCCGCAGCCTGCAGGAGAAGACGGCGCCCCGCATCGTTTCGCGCCGCACCGAGCAGGAACCAAAAAGAAAGCAGCACCCAGACCGCAACCATCGGTTCCCAGCGCACCGTGTTCAGCCGCCGTTCCACCATCATCAAACCCCAAGCCGCAGACGGGACGAGAACACTCAACCACCAAGCCAACCCCAAGCGCCGGCAAATACCCAGGGCCAGCACCATCGCCGCTGTGCCGACGATTGGTATCTGCAGCATGAGCGTGAAGGGCGTCATGCCGAACAGGGCAAAAACGATGGCGTAGAAAAAGGCGGACACCGGCTGGAAGGTCGACACCACTTGGTGTTCATGCTCGTCGGCCAAGAAATCGTAAGCATGCACGCCCTCCTGCAAAATCCAATGCGCACCCTCACCCATCCAAACCTCATCTCCACCCGCCGCCGCCGGCAAGCGCCCCGTCTTGAGCCAAAGCACGGCCAAGATGAACACAAACGCCAGCACCGCCAGCACTAAAGCCCACCGGTTCTGCTTCGACTGTGAACCAACCGTCATTTCAAGATTTTCATTTGTTCGCCTACGGTTCTGCCAACCGCCAACTGAAGACTGACTACTGGCCCCTGTCTCCTCCGTCCTCCTGTATCAGTTGGTCGCCGCGGCGACCCGTTTGCCCAGAGGCTATCTCCGGCTGCGCCTACGGTTCGCAGACTCGGCTGTCTCTTCGTCCCGTCGTCTCTTCAACTTTCCTACTTTCCTACCTTCCCACCGCAGCTTCGCTGCTCCTCTCCCTTGCTTTCTCCTCGGCCTCGTCGCTAAACCACCTTGACCACTCTCGACTTCCGGATGGATTTGTCCTCGGTCATGAGTTCCAACCTGTGAGCTTTGGCCGTGGCCACAATGATCCGATCGGCGGGGTCGCCGTGGAGACGTTCGGGCAGCTTGTCCAAGGCCAAAATCACAGAAGTATCCAGCGGGAGCAAGCGCACCACGGAGGGATCGGATGCTTGGCTGAGCCACACCGGGAAATCCATTTCCAAAGCCAAACGCCCTTTTTGATGCAGCATCTGCGCCTCCCATAAGCTGATAGCCGCCAAAAAGGGCGGAGTTCCTTCTTCCGCCAGACGATCCAATAACTCCCGCTTTCGCGCCGACAAATCCCTTTGCCCCGTCAGCCACCAGATCCAGACATGCGAGTCAAGCAGCACACTCACCGGTTTGCATCGAAGTCCGAATCAGACAACACCGACTCACCGGGCTTTGCTTTGAGAGTGCCGCTCTGACGCAAACGCTTCCACGCAGGCGTTTCCAGCTTGCGGACCGGAACGATACGGACGCGCACGCGTCCCTGCCGCGAAACCTCCACGGGTTGATCTGTTTCTTCCACCTCGCGGAGCACACGCAAACAATGAGTTTTGAAGTCCGTAACCGAAATGACCATATATTTGTCAAAGTAGTCATTCTTTAACCCGCGTCAAGTCCAGTCGTCTTCTCACCGTCTCCTGCCTCCTGTCCCCTGCCAACCGCCAACCGCCAACCGCCTACTGCTAACCTTTCCGCCCCTCCCACTTTTCTACCTTCCTACCTTCTTACCTTCATACCGCCGCTTCTGTCTCCTACTCCCTCGCTTCGCGAGGCGTCTCCTCCGCCACCAAATAAATCGGCCTCTGCTTCTGCCCGATGAAAATCCGGCCGATATATTCGCCGATCACCCCGAGCACGAGCATCTGCAACGCGCTCACGAAGAGCAGCACCACCATCAAACTCGTCCAGCCTTGCGGCGGGGTGTCGAAGTAAGCGTGGCCGAAGACGAGCCACACTGTGACGAGGAGTCCGATGCCAGCAAGTAAGCCCGCCAGCGCCGTGGCCAAGCGCAGCGGCTTGATCGAAAAACTCATGATCCCATCGGCTGCCAAAGCAAACAGCTTCTTCCAAGTATAAGCGGGGGCACCCGCTGCACGCGCTTTGCGATCATAGCGGAACGCGACTTGCTTGAAGCCCGTCCAGCTGAACATCCCGCGCAGAAAACGTTCCTGCTCCGGCATGGCATTGACGCAGTCGACCACCTGCCGCGAAACCAACCGGAAATCGCCTGTGTCGGGCGGAATCTCCGTGCCCGATAGCCAGCCGAGGATTTTGTAGAAAGCCTTGTAGCAAGCGTTGAGCCCGGACGAAACTCCGTCACGCGTGCGGCGCTGACCGTAGACGATATCCGCACCCTCACGTTCCATCGTCACCAGCATGTCGGCGAGAAGCTCCGGCGGATCCTGCAAGTCAGCATCGATCAGCAACACGCGGGATCCGCGGCAGGCTCGCAGTCCGGCAGTAAGCGCCGGCTGGTGACCGAAGTTGCGTACAAAGCGGACACCTCGGATGCGCGGATCGGAAGCGCTTTGTTTGGAGATCACCTCCCACGTGCCGTCGTGCGACCCATCGTCAACGATGATGACCTCGAACGACTTCCCGCTCTTTTCCGCCGCCTCCACCACCCGACGGAAAAACTCCGGCAACACTTGTTCCTCATTAAAACAGGGCGCGACGATGGAAAGTTCAGGTGTCATGGGGTTAATTAGTCAGTCTCCAGTTTCCGGCTCCCTGTCTCAAGCCTTCGTCTTTTGGTCGCGGCAAACGGTGCTTTCTAAAACTGCCGTGGCGGTCTCTGGCTCTTCGTCTTTTTGGTCGCCGCGGCGACCTGTGTCGCTCCGCTCGGCTGTCTAGTCGTCCAGTGGTCCCGTAAGCACTTCGTCTTTTCGTCCCAGTCTACTGACTACCGTCTACTGTCAGCCGAGTCTGCGAGACAGGCCGGTCGTTGCCGGCCAACCGATACTGCCAACCTTCGACACCTTCCCACTTTGGCAGAGCCACTTTTCCACCTTCTCACCCTTCGCCACCTTGCCTGGGCAACGCGACAAGGTTCGCACAATCCGGCCACGCATCGTTTCCCATGTCGCGCAGACCCGTTCTACCCGAAGCGAAAACAGTGTAGCCCCTTTGGCCGAAAAAATCGCGAAAGAGCGCCTCACTGCCTCCTCCTCGCCCCGCATACTCCACGTTGAACTCAAAGGCGATGACCGGCCGGAGACGGGCAATACTCTCGCTACCGCCTTGCAACACCGGCCATTCGAAACCCTCGACATCGATCTTGAGAAAGTCCCAGCGCTCGAGATTCTTTTCCGCGATCAAACAGTCCAGCGTCGTCGCTTCAACCGTGATTGAGTTGCGATCCGGCACATCGCCCGGCCCGACCACATGGCCATCGCCCGCCGAGAAGGAATGATGCGCCGGGGCAAAAAACGTGAGCTTCTGCGGCCGGTCCGCCATGGCCCGCGGCACGATTTCGACATTGGTGAAGCCGTTCCGCTTCACGTTCTGCGACAGACGCTCGCGCACCGAGGGGTTCGCCTCGACCGACAGCACGCGCCCATCGGGCGCGGCCATCTTGGCCATGAGGAGCGTATGCCACCCAACGTTCGCTCCGACATCCACCGCGACCCCACCCGGTTTGACAAATCGCCGGATCAACTGCCGCAACTCCGGCTCATACTCACCGAAGAAAAGAACATGGTAGCCGATGGGAACGGCCGGGTTTGCCAGAAACTGCAACCCGTCACGCACGACCACCCGCTCGGGCAGTTCGCGCGCCCGCTGCATGGGAACAATCCGCCGCACGATCCGTTCCCAGCCTCGCGGCTTGCCAATGAGCGGCGAAAGCCACCCCAAGATGTTTGCACGTATCCGCATCAGTCAGTTGCCGCTACCCGCCTTATCTTCGCCCCACCCATGTTTATGTTTTGCCACTCTCCGATTGGCTCTTCGCGTCTTGGTTCCGTCTTCCCTGAAAACCGCCCACTGACTCCTGCCAACTTTTCCACCTTTATACCTTGGCGAAGCCACGTTGCACTCGTCTAAGCCTCACGCTGTCGCATCAGTGCATCACAGAACTGCCCGAAAGCCTTTTCGTAACCGAAGTCCTCTTTTCCCGCGGCCACCGCAACCTCGGCCAGTTGCCTCCGCCGCTGCGGATCACGCGCCAACTCATCAACCTTCATCGCGACAAGGCGCGGCGCCGGATCGGTCGATAGCTCCCCCGCTTGTGGACGCTTGGACAGATAGTCCACAATGCACGCATCAGGCGGGGCGACTACCAAGACAGGAACAGCCGCAGCGGTGTAATCGACAAGCTTTGAGGGAAACAACGTCTTGGTGATCTCCCGGTTGTCTTCGGAAAAATCCGTCCACAGAAGCAGGAGGTCCGCCTTCGCGTGCAGGTTTTTCACCAGTTCCGCCGAGGGCAACGGCGCGCGGATTTCCATAGCCCGAGCCTCGAAGCCATGAGGCGGCTGACTCGGAGTGTAAACCACGAGCTTGTGTCCGCGTTCGGCCAGCGCTGCAGCGACCTCCTCGAGTGTCCGGAAATTATCTCCGTAAACGGAGCCCGCGTAGACCACAGTCAGGCCTTCCGTTTTTTCCGCAATCCCGCTGCGTGGAGCGTCGAAGGAAACACTCTCGCGACCACGCGAGGGAAGGAGCACTTCGCCATCGACCCCGAAACGCCGACGATATTCTTGCCGCATCGGCTCCGAAACGCAAAAGCGCGAGACCGCACGGCGATAAGTTTTCCCGAAGAGCGTTTCCCCGAACTTCCGCAACGGCTTGATCCAGAAGAAGGCGTAATGATGATCGTCGTGGATGATCACGTGCAGTGGCAAACCCTCGCGGCGGGCGTAGGCATCCGCATTCATCCATGTGCCGGCAATCCCGACCGTGAGCACGGCCTCCGGTGCGAACGCTTCAAGTTCGGGCCGCAGCCACTCCGGCGGACGGCCGTTTGTCAGACGCAATCGCGCCATGTTACGCAAGACTCTCCACGTCATGTAGGGCAGTGCCAACCTCGAGTGATAAAGGCCAGATCGACGATTCGGTGGCGGTGCCACCTTGCGTATTCCAACCAACGGACAATTCTCCGTCGCGCCCGGAGTCACCACCATAAGCTTCTCTGCCGGCCAAGCCTCGAGCAGTCGATGAACCAAAATGGCCCCGGCGCCTCCGGGGGTCACCGGCAGATCAGCCCAGTAAAGCAACCGCGGAAAGTGCGGATATTTCATCTCCGGTGTAGTGGACTGCGGGCCTTGCCTGCCGCATCAGCGTCCCGCGAAAAGAGGATTCAGCAAAAACGTCTCACTCCTGAGCATCTGCAGGTCAAGAATTGCAGCGTCTGCAACCTCGGAAAAACCAGGGACAGTCAATATCTGATAGCCGGCAGATTCCGCGATCTTCAGCAAGGCGCTTTTCTCACTGCCGGCTGACCGCAGGTTGTCCGCGTTCCATTCAAGAAGGATGGAAGGGCGTTGACTGCGCATAAGCCCCTCCGCACCCGCCAGAACATCGGCCTCCCAGCCCTCCACGTCGATCTTTACGACGGAGACAGGGGGGCAACCCAGCGCGTTCCACTCGGCATCGAGAGTTGTCATAGCTACTTCCACAGTCCTGCCGCCGCGGATCCTTGCGTTTGGAGTCAATCCATCAAACAGATCGAACGAGACGGGAGACACGTGAAATGTGGTTGTGCCCGACGATCTCCCGACTGCTTTGTTCACCAGCGTCCATCGGCCTTGGTAAGGCGAACCATCGATCGTCTTCCGCAAATAGGGCGACGTGTTAGGTGAGGGCTCGAATGAGATCACTCGCACCTCGCGGTTGTCATGAAGCACCGGAAGAGCCATGAGACCGATGTTCGCACCCACGTCGAACATCCAAGTTCCGGGCTTGGCCAAATGCCGGAGCAGTATCGTGTTTTCTCTCTCGTAGACTCCCTGTTCGCACGCCGCCAGAAACGCGAAGGAGTTCGGCGGGAAATGCACCTGCGCACCGTAATACGGAAACTTCCCGCAAAAACCCGGCACTCGGCCGTAAAGCAGCCGCTTCAGTTTCTTTCTCAGTTGTTCCATAAATTTCGCCCCCTCATCCTCCGCCATGCGACTTTCATAATTCGTCTTTCTCTAGCCACCCCCACTCTCCGAAATCTGGTCCCTGTCTTCAGTCCCCTGTTATTTCTCCGACTCTTGGTCTTTTCGTCCTTTCGTCTCAGTCCACTGACTACCGCCTACTGTCTGCTGCCAACTACCCTCGTCTGTCTTTTGGTTTGCCCTCGGCTCCGCCTCGCGCTGTCTCACTTTGTTCGGCTCTTAGTCAGCGCCCCTCGGTCGCGTCACCTTGATACCTTGGCGAAGTCACGTTTCCACCTTCTTACTTTTCTACCTTCCCACTTTCCCACCGCAGCTCCGCTGCTCCCTTACCTCCGCGATAACATCTATCATTTTCCGGGCGATGTCCTTGTAATTGAAATCCCGCAATGCCACTTGCAGCCCGCGCGCGGCGATGCGCTCCCGCTCTTCCTCGTTCATCAGGTAGTGCTTGATCTTGCCCACGCAATCGTCGGCATCGGTGAAAGTTGACAAAGCCCCCTCGGCCTCGAGAGACCGCAGGGCCTCGGCCGCACGCGTAAGCAGGAAACTCCCCACCCCGAACACCTCCATATTGCGCATGTTGTTGCTGTGGCCCTGCATGAAGTCGGGATAGTCGTTCACCACAATTTTCGACTGTTTGTAGATCTTGATCATATCCAGACCCGCGGCTTTGCCCTGGTAGGTCCGCTCAAGCGCGGGGAACTCGCCGATCTCCGGGCCCTTCACCCCCCACCACTTGAAATCGACCTCACCTGCCACGCGCGCGAGCAACTCGGTCTTCTTCCGCTGATGCGGAGCACCGAGATATCCGACAAACGTGCAATCATAAATCTTTGGAAGGCCTTCAACCTGCGTCGCCACGCGTTCGTCCACACCGAAGGGCAGGATTTCCGACCGTATACCGAGCGAGCGGAAGTAGTCTCGGAACTCGGGCGTCGCCGTGAAGATGACATCGTGGCGGCGTGCATTCCAATGCACCGCGTGCGCGGGATCGCAGGCAATCATGCCCACGACAAGACATCGGTCACGAAAGGCATCGAAGACGCGTCCGTCCACATGGCACGGTTCACGCACGAAGAGCACATCCGGTTGGAAACCTTCGATGCAGCGTGCCACTTGGTTGCGTCTCTTTGCTTCGCGCCACATGCGCCCCACTCTTCCGCCGGTGACATCCCGCGGCGCCACGCTAGCCACAAAACGTGCGATATCCCGCATACCCCCTCCCGCCGCGCCTGCGGAGCGCTCGAATTTTTCTATCAGGAGGGTGTCCACTGGAACCAACTCGCGCGCGTCCCATCCTTCCTCGCGCATGGGCTTGGTCAGGTAGTCAGATAAATTCAACCTCTGCTCCATGAGCCAGCCGCAATACTCCTCGTAGGACATGGCCGCTAGAGAAGGTCCTGCGCTTTTTTGCAGAGCCAAGAGCGATTCCGGCGGATGCACTGAATCGATTTTAAGGAGGCGCAGCGGTTTCATCTCGCGGCTATTCCCAAGAGTTCCCGGAAACACCCCGGCAACCGATCCGCCGAGTGCAGCACGTGGTAGTCCTGCCAACGCGCTCGCTGCCGCAATGCGTTACAATAGCCCGGTTTCACCATGCGCTGCAGTGCGGCGACGATCGCGTCCATGTCTCCTTCCGGAACGACTTCCCCCAAATCGTATTCTTTGGCCAGTCGCCCCATGAGGTAGCCGTCGCTCACTAGCACCGGTTTTTCGAGCAATGCGGCCTTGGTCAAGATATTGCTGTTATTGGGGAAACTGCGGTAGGCCGCCCAGATCACATCGGCTGAGGACAGCACCGCATTCATGCTCTCTTCCGGCAGGCTTTGCAGATGGGTGAAGATATTCGCGCCCCGCTCCCACGCGGTCTGCAATTGCCTGCGCTGCTCGTCGCTCACCTCGCTCCAGTTGAGTCCGCCGGCCAGAAGGAAGACCACATCTTGCAACTCCTGCCGCCCTGCTGCCGCGGTGAAGTCGGCCAAGCCTTTGGTCCATTGCAAATGCCCCGCCAACGCCACGATTGGACGACCCGCCGCGAATGCTTTGACCTTTCGCGCCAGTCCGAAGGCCTCATGCCCTTCCGGCACCTTCTGCTCGTGAGTGACATCCGGAAAGACCACCACTCGCTTGCCCCCGCTCAGTTGCCGCAAGGGCTCAACGACCGCCGCATCGAGAACTCCGATACCTTGGAAAAGCCGCGACGCGAAAATCTTGTCCGGACACGGCAACCCGTTGCCATACGGAATCGGCGAGCCCGGCATGTGGAAATGGCGCCCCTGAATATACATCCCGCCGCAGGGAAACCCGAAAAACCTTTCGAACAGGGCAAAGTGCCGGAACTGCTTGTCATAAATTCCGCCGAAGAAAACGAAGTCGATCTTTTGCCGGTTCTCTTTTTCCCAGCTCCGAAGCTTGCGGCCGAGCCCACTGAAGAAGGTCAACGCCTCATAGTATCCGCGCCACCGCGCCGGCCGAAAATTGGATCCAACAGGTCCCAACTCCTGCTGCGCCGGCACGATGCGTGCCGCAATCTCCGGCTTCAGATTCAGCGCCGCCAGAGCGGCCTCGAATTCCGCGGGCTTGGCGCAGAAAGGAATCACCTTGCAACCAATCTCCGCCAGCGCGGCCGCATGATGCACGAAATACGTGGGATGATGCCCCGTCCATGACCACTCGATGTGCGCGATCGTCTGCACTACTTTATTGGCGTTGCCTGAAGAGATGTCTCATGGATGAATGATGGCGGCAGCAGACTCGGCACTGCGCGAGTCGGGAAAAGGAATATGTTCGCGCCAGAATTCCGGCTCTCTCAACCGCCACTTATGGCACCCGAATGGCAAGACGCCTCCCGTCTCCCGGAACAGACGTGAGGGATTGGACTCGAAGGCAAAAGCCCGCGCCTGCTCGCACGTGGGCAACCGGAACCAGGGATACTCCTTTGCCACCATGTGATGCCAAAACATGTCGTCGGCCTCGAAATACTCGTTGAAAGGCGCATAAAACCTCTCCGCGTCGAAAAATGAACGGACGAAATCCACAGGAGGAATCCTCCTCTTGATAAGGCCCTTGGTCAGAAAGATCGTCCTTTCCCACCCTCGCTGACGCAGAGCCCGCAGCGCACTTTGCACATTACGCAGGGAAAACCCCGAATTGCCCACTCCCAGAGGCTCGTCATCGGACACCGACCGGGAATAGTTGGCAAACCAAGGTGCTCCTATGTAGTCCCAGCCCTGTTCGCACCAATGGCTCAGCTCATCACGGAACACCCATGCATCGAGCTCGTAGGTCAGTATGAATTCGTACCCCGCATAGCGCCGGTAGAGCCACGGCAGCACCTTCAGCAAATTGTAATCACGCAGGCTCCTGAACCACTTCGGGTCGATGAAATCAGGAACGATACTTGGATGGATAGCGCGATAAGCCGACAGATCCATCCCGCGCGGACACACCAAGCGCATCGGATGCTTGCCGAGAACTTCGCAGCATTGCCGGAAGGACAGACGCTCGTCCGCGTCCGGCTCCGCCCTGTGGGTAAACACTAGGACCACAACACGCTCCATATACTTGGGCGAAATAAATGGGGCCGGAAGCCGGCCGCAAAGACCTACAGATCGCTAACCGCCGCTGACAACAGCCAGCAAATCACGGAACACTTGCCCCAGACGGTCCTGCGAGTGCAGGGCCCGGTATTCCGCCCAGCGCGCAGTGGTCTGCATTTTAGGATAGTAGTCAGGCTCTAACATACGACGTAGGGCAGCTGCCATCGCGGGCCGATCTCCCTCCGGAACCACCTCCCCCAAGCCAAAACTCTTCGTCCTCTCAGCCATCAGATAGCCGTCGCTCACCAAAACAGGCCTCTCCAATACGGCAGCTTTGGTCAATATATTGCTGCTATTAGGGAAAGAACGGTAGGCGGCAAACACCACATCCGAAACCGCCACAACCTTGTTCAAAGCCTGGTCGTTGCTCACATATTGCAGGTGCGCCCATACGTTCTGCCCTTGCTCCCATTGCTCTTGCATCCAGCGGCGCTTAGCCTCAGGAACCTCCGTCCAGCTGACATCGCCGGAGAGAAAGAAAAAGACATCGGGGAGGGCTTGCGCCAGTGCAGTGAAGTCTTCTAAGCCCTTTGTCCACTGGAGATGACCCGTTAGGGAAACGATCGGCCGCTCACCGGCGCGACTCTTGACCTTGAGAGCTAATCGCGAAGCGTCGGCTGAGTCTTGCGGAACGCGGTCATCGGTGAAGTCCGGGATTACAGCCACGGACTTGCCGCCACTCATCGCTTGCACTCCCTGCACGATACCCTCGTCGAGGATGGCAACCGACTGCATGGAATCCATGGTCAGAAAACGCTCTGGGCAAGGCAGTCCCCCCTGATAAGGCAACGGACTGCCGGGCATGCGGAATGACCGTGCATGGAGATAAAGTCCGGACCACGGAAATCCGAAAAATCGCTCGGCTAAACGAAAGTGCTCGAAGTGACGGTCGTAGATACAGGCGAAGAAAACCAAGTCGATCTTTCGCCCGTGCTTTGCCTGCCATTGACGAAGCCTGTGCCCATGCCCCCAGAAAAACCTGAGGGCCTCGTAATGCTTTCGCCACTTGAGCGGACGGAATCCCGACTGCGGCATCCCGAAGATCTTCGTCGGCGTATGAATCCTGCGGCGAATCTCCTGTGGAAGCTCGCATCGCACCAGCCGTTCTTGGAAGTCCGCAGGCTCTGGGCAAAAAGGAACAACCTCGGCACCGGCCTTCGCCATCTCCGCTGCGAACTGCGTAAAATAGGTAGGATGGTGCCCCTTCCAGTTCCAGTCGATAAGGGCAACCACTCCTGAGGGGAATGCCTTTGCTGACTCAGGCCTAAGCACGTGGCCGTGCCCTCGAATAAGCTTCTTCAAGGGACATTCTGGGAAAAATGCGACAGTGGCCCTGCTCGGTTGCGTCGAAAATCGATCTGCCGCTGCGCTCGAAAGTAAACCGTGCGATCCGGTAACCCATCTCAGATCCCTCAAGGTCTGGTAAGTGCCAGCGGGAGCCAGCAAAGTATCTGGGGTCGAAGTGATTGGGATCAGCCCCTTGCATAGCCTGCTCTTCGTTAGGAGCACCCAGAGCATTGAAGTTATGATCCAACCCAACGAGAAAAACGTTTTTGAAACCCATAAAATACGCCAACTGGAGCGCAGCATAAGTCACCGTCCAACCTTCCCAAATCGGCTCATCATAGACGCGACTAAATCGTGGAATCGGCATTCTTTCAGTGAGAAACAAGTGCCTTTTAGGATAGTCTAGAACGCATTTCTTGGCGGATCTGTATGACAGAAACGAAGGACAGTTCAGCAACTTAAAGTCTTGCCATGATTGCTCGATAACCAAGTTATTGATCGCCACATGAAAAGTCAGATCAAGCTTGGCTCGCTCCAGTAGTAGATGGACCTTGTTCAAGCCGATCAGGTGAAAATCGTTTATTTTCTCAAAATCAACGGCATTTAGAGACGGGCCGTTGGCCAGAAGAAAACAGTCCTCTCCTGAATAGCGGTTGCGGAACTCGGGTATCCAGGCGCCGTGCTTCGCATACCAAAACAAGAAGTCCTTATGCTGCGGCGATTGGCGAAGGAGGGCACGCAGTCCTTGCAACAGCTGACGGTAATGAGGAATTCGCTTAAGACGTGAGATCATACTGTATAGATATGTTAAGCAGGATCATGCAGTCTACCGGCAATGGCGCCATCCAAACCGAGGCAGCTTCCGGTGAGAAACTCCGGCGCATCGGACACGAGGTAGCGTGCGATGCTGGCAACTTCCTCAGGCAGACCAATACGACCTGAAGGGTGAGACTTGTGCAGGGCCGCAAACTTCTCGGGTTGATCGGCAAATCCAGCCTCAAGCATGGGAGTGTGGATTGCCGCTGGGCAAATCGCATTCACGCGCACGCGCGAGCCCAGATCAACCGCCATGGCTCGGGTGAGACCGGAGAGAGCCGCTTTGGAGGTGGCATACGCGACGAAACCGGGCTTTGTCAGTTTCTCGTGGATGCTCGATATATTGACGATAGCACCACGGGCGGCCTGCAGTTCCGGCAAAAACAACTGCGCCAAGACAAAAGGCGCCACAAGATTGGTGTCGAGCGTCTCGTGCCAGTCAGCAGCGGTGAGAGACTCCACGCCTCCGAGAATCTGGACAGCGGCATTGTTGATCAACCCGCGCAACGCTGCCTTCTCTTGGTCCAAAATGCTTTGGACCCCGCGAAGAAAATCGGCACTCAGCACTGCATCAGTCACAAGCGTAGCGATATTCTCAGTCAGGATATGGTGGGCGGCCACGTTGCCTTCGACACGGTCCACGGCGATCACGACGAATCCGTGGGCATGAAACTCGTTGCACAAAGCGCGCCCGATACCCCCAAGTCCTCCGGTGATTAGAACTGCTGGTTTTTTCATTTGTTGCTATCTAGCTCCTGAAAGACGCTCGAACAGCAGCTCAATGGCTGTCATCGAAGTGCGAAGCACAGCCTCCGACGTGTTGGAGCTGTTGTGGGATCCGAAGATGCAGTGCGGATGCTTGAGTAGCGGCTCATCGGCATGGGGAGGCTCTTCTTCAAGGACCTCCAAAGCTGCTCCAACTACGCGACCTGACTCCAAGGCATGAAGTAGTGCCGCTTGGTTGATCAGACCTCCACGGGAAACGTTGATAATTCGGATACCGTGCCGCATGCGGCCAAAAGCATCGGCATCGAGCATGTGCTTATTCTTCTCCGTGAGAGCACAGGCAAGGACGAGGAAGTCGAGTTCGCCGAGTCGCTCCGGCCATTGCGCCAAGGTTGCCCCATCTACGGAAGCAGCACTGACCACGGGGTCATAGACAACAACAGCCATGCCAAGGGCATTGAGCTTTCTCACCAACGCCCGGCCGATATGGCCGTATCCCACCACCCCCACAGTCTTGCCCTGCAATGAAGTGCCGGGTGGTTTGGGCCAGCGTCCGGTCCGCACTTCCCGGTCTACAAAAAAAAGATCCCTGGCCAGACCGATCAAGTAAGCCAGCGCGACGTCAGAGACCTCTTCCCCGAAAGTTCCCGGCGTATTGACAACCTTGTAACCGCACGCCGCCGCACCTGCGAAATCAACATTGTCGGTTCCGGCCCCCCACTTTACAGCTGCACGAAGTCGGCCCGCCCGGCCCGCTTGGAAAACCTGCGCTGTGGCAGGGTCATCGCCGATGATCCAACCGTCATACTGCGGCACCAACTGCAGCAACTCTTCGACGGAAAGAATCTGCTGCATCTCGGGGCAAAACACCTCGGCCCCACGCCGCGAGAACTCCTCCCTTAGGCTAGCAATCGCCCTGATCATTGCAGGACACGTGCAAAGAATTTTGGTCATTGCCTAAGAGGGAAAAAAATAGGTCATCTTCTCGCGCGCGCCCAATTCACGGTGAGCGCGACTGCCGAGCCAGCTTCCTGCGAACTGGTGCAGACGATAAAGAACAATCTCAGACACGCGAGACATGCCGCCGCGCGTTTTCATCGCCGAGCAGAGATCCAAAAAGCATGCCGACACAAAGCAGGCAGCCGCTTCCACAAGCGACAGGTGCAACCCCGGATTGATGTGCCGTAGCGCGATAGCTTCGCGCTCGTAACGCCTCCGCACCTGCGCCCACGATTCGTGGTGCAAGTGGATGACGCTGGCTTCAGGAGCATAAGCGATACGAAATCCTGCTTCAGTGAGCTTCTTGCCCATGGCAATGTCTTCCAGTCCGGTAAGCTGCTCATCGAATTTAAACCTGTTCCAGACTGACCTCCGCAGAGCAGCATTCGCATTATTGCAGAAGGCGGCACCTTGGCTC
Organism: Chthoniobacterales bacterium; assembly: GCA_044355525.1. Classification (GTDB taxonomy): domain Bacteria; phylum Verrucomicrobiota; class Verrucomicrobiia; order Chthoniobacterales; family JACTMZ01; genus JACTMZ01. The sequence continues at coordinate 4,893 of JBIKXZ010000013.1, read as the reverse complement.
GCTTCCATCAAAGGGTAGTATTTCTCGAACACTCTTGCCTCGCTGAATTTGGTTTCCTCTCCTCCTATTTGCCGCCCATAGACGCCTGCGACCTGCGGGTCTGAAAATGGCTTGAGCAAACTCTTCAGCCAGTTTTCGCCTGCCGGAATACAGTGGCCGCTGAGGAACACCACAACCTCTCCCCTAGATGCTGCACAGCCAAGGTTCAGCGACCGGCCAAAACTAAACTCCGCCTTTTTGATGTAGACGATTTTCGCTTTGTGTGCTTTGGCTATGTCCAATGTTGCATCGCTTGATCCGGAGTCGACGACAACGATTTCGGTCAAGAGCGGACCGCAGCGTCGTGCCGCCGCGAGCACCCGGTCCAAATAACGCTCTTCGTTATAGGTGCGGACAATTAGGGACGAGCCTTCTACCATTTGCGTTAACGCTTGCGCTTAGTAGCCGACTTGCAGCTTGCAGCGGCATGTTTTGTGCTTCAGTAGCTTGGGCCTCAATCCCTTTGTCTAATGGAGCGAGTAAATTTCTCGGATGGTTTTCCGCATACCCTCATCACCCCGCTCTTTGTGAAGAAATATGCAATCGTTTTGGGAATCGAACGTTCCGTGTGAGGGCATTTCCTGCACCAAGGCAAAGCCAAAAGTCGCTAGAAACCCAACTACATCCGGCCTAAGGGCGATTCCCTTGTAAAGCGGCAATTGAAAAAGCTCTAGTTGCAACCCAACACAATGGTTTTCTAGAAACTTAATACCGCCCTTAAGAATCTCCATTTCGGCGCCTTGTGCATCAATCTTCATAAAGTGCATCCGCGGCGCAATTCCTTCCGAGCTTAATACGTCGTCTAACTTCCGGCACTTCAATCTTGTAGTTCGCACTAATTGCGATCTGTCATGCCAAGTCTCAGCTAGAGCCAATGGCCCTTGGTTCCGGAGTTCGTTCCAGTGAGAATCGACATACTCATAGTTTTGTTCGAACAAACTTGAACCAGTCGCATTAAATCCCTTGTAAATGTAAAAGGGCAACTCGACCTCCTCGCTCCACAAGGCAGTGTTGTAAGTGCACACGTTGCCCTTTCGTATCGGTTTGTCATTCGGCTCAAAGTTGAGCAAATAGCTGATCTTCTTTTCGTTGCCGGCCCAGGGAGTTGAAAGCCCACCTATTGACCCAATATCAATCAACCCAATGCAGCCACGACCGATCGCAGGTCGCTCAAAAGGTTTCCTGAGCTTGGACGCAAGGCCTGCGATACGTCTTATTACTTTTTTATGAATCACCATAGAGCACTAGAGACTGAGAGTATTCTGCTGTTCGATCGAAAATCAGTGCGCATTGGCTAATGCCTCGGCAAGATCCCATCCGTCTTGGTCATCGATATCCATCGACTCCTTTCTCAGCGTCTCAAAAAGGATAGGCTTAGACCCGATCCTCGCCCCAGTCTTTCGAAAGCTCTTGGCGGAAAAAATATACAAATTCGAGTTTTCCTCATACCACGCTTCGAGGTCCTGCGTCCTGAGAAGTTGAGCAGGGTTGTGGTTCACTGCGGAACCGTCGGCACGGTAAAACCGCGTCTGGAACCGGTTTACCGTGAACAAGCTATCACAAGTTCCGTTAGCAAACCCTTGTTTGTAGGCGGCCAGTGCGGAAACAATGGTTGCGCGGCTCAGCAACGGATTGGTTGTGTGCGTCATCAGGTAGGTATCCGCAGGAACGCTCTCCACATCGTCCGCAATCACGGCATTCATGCTGACGAAATCTCCGCACAATTCAGGCTTCCTCTCCCTGACCAGAAGCCGTGGATTCGGCTCAAGACCATTTGCTTCCAATTTGGCCCGCGCATCAGTATTGATAACGATTAAATCAACGTCCTCGGTGGCGAGAAGCGTATCGAGCATCCATCGGAAAAGTGGTTTGCCACCGAACGAACGGAAGTTTTTGCCCGTAACCCGTTCGCTATGAGCTTTAAGAGGCAAAAGTGCAACTAAAGACCGCGTCATGTGGTGTGTATCTATTGCTTACAATCACTAGATCCTACGCCTCGGTTTCCTGCTTCGGCGTATGCGCTACTGAAGTTTCCGCATGTTGAGTTCCTCAAAAGGTAGTCGAGAACTGTCCGAATGATCCATCTTTCTCAGGAGAGTCCGTAGGCGTTGTAACGCTAAGCGCAAGCGCAGGGGTTTCAGAGCGCACGCAAAACGCAGTGCATCGGGCGCTACATCGGCGTAGCGCATGGAATGCAGCAGGTGCTCATTTTCGTAGAGTTGCCGCGATCGGTCCGTAATGGGCAGCTGCTGCGGCAAATTATTGGACAGATCTCTGGCTAGAATATTCACGCCATTCCACCATCCGCGGCGTGCTTCGGACAATTCAAGCGGCGTCATGTTGTTTGGGTGCTTCGCAGTGTATTGCTCGAAGACCAACTTGTATTCGGGATTGGTTACCAGAAAGTCACGGTTAGCTTGTCTTACGTGGGCGTAGTTACAGTCGTCAACAACCACGACAGCTTGCTCCGAAAAGAACGGCTTGAACAAAAGAAGACACATCAATTGGCTCCTGTAGTCGTGCGGTCCATCAACGAATAGCAACCCAATTTGCCGTTCGCCCAGAATTGATTGCAACCCTTCAACAGAGTCTTCGTAGTCCGCTTCCACCAAACGCACATTGCGACACCCCGCCAGTTTGATTCTTTCCTCGATGATCGCTTTGTTCGTACCTTGCGGATCAAAAAAAGCAAAGTTGTCGATTCCAATGCACTCAACCGATGGATTGGACGCTGCGACAGAAACCAACGAGAGCCCCTGATATACGCCTATTTCGCAGTAGGCTTCATTGGGTTTCAACCCGGTGGCAATTCGCTGTAAAGCACCAAGCAATTTCCCGCCGCTGAAGCCCGTCAAAAAATCCAAGTCTAATGTGGGCCCAGCCTGTTCAGCTACGGCTAGGGCCTCCGTTATTTCATTGTGTTTCATGTTAACAAATAAGAATAGCGCTAAATTCGTGGTCGAATGAGCAAGTCAACCCAGCCTGTATTGTTGCGATTGAGGTTCGTCACGTGGTCCACAAACCCTTCTACCTGGTGTTTCTCGAGCGGCTTTCCGAGGATGGATGATAGAGCACTGCTCCCGAAGGGGATCCTAGCTGGGCTCTCAAAGACTAAGTATCTGCCCACGAGATACTCCAGTAATTGGCACGGCTGCGTACCCTGACTCAGAAGCCAATGCGGCGCGAATTCAGTTTTGACCAGCCAGCGTGAACATCTTGCCAAAGTAGCTTCTGCGCCACTGAAGACATTAAACTCGTAGCCCTGCGTGTCGATTTTGATGAACAAGGACGAGGAGGCATTAGCTTTCTCTGCTATGTCGTCTATCGTGGTTTGTTGCACTTCCACTGTCGACCAACCGGCCTGCGGAGTTACTCGATTATCTTGGCTGCTGTGCGGATTCAGGCCAAACACCAGGGAGCTAGCGCTTTTTGCGCCACAGGCCGCAGAAAGGATGGTAACTCGTTTAGCCGGTAGCTGCCCAAGGTTCCGCTTTAACAGCGGAAGAAGTTCCGGTGAGGGCTCCACGGCAACGATATGCGCACTCGGGAAAGCTTCGGCATAGATAAGCGCGGTAAGCCCATAGTTTGCTCCGACATCTATAACCAACGCAGGTGTTATCTCTTTTTGGACAAGAGGGTAAAGAAGGCTTTGGGTCTCTTCGAATGCCGGGCGGTCATTATACATTTGTCCACCGTGGTCATCCGAACGGACACTGAGAGAGAAACTCGGAAACCGGATCTCTTGCACCGCAGATGCCTCATTTTGCGCTGAACGGTCGCGCATTCGACGCCACACGGAACAAAAGTTTGCTATGGCAGAACGTAACATGATGCGCCTAGAGAAGGTCCTTCCATATCGATTTGGTGTTTTTGGTGAGACCAGACGAGATTCTCTCTCGTGGTGGCGTTTTGAATGAGAATCCCCAAGGAATACGATCCCCTCTTCAGGTGCAGGGGTCCAATAGGTAACTGGATCGTGTTCACACCAGGGTGTAAATTGATATGGCTATTCTTTAAGTTTGCCGAGTTCCATTCAGCAATAATTACGCCCTCCAAAGAATAGAACACCACCCGAGCAACGACCGACGAAACCTCCTCAAGACTGTTGAGCCCGATGGTTAAGGCGAGGCTCTCGCCATAAGAAATGATCCGCGCAAGATCGGGGCATTCGAAGGATGAAATAGAGTCGGCTAGATGCTCCATTCCCTCGTTGCCCTCCGCAAGTCGAAGACTATGCTCTTGATACCAGCGGATGCCGGTGTCCTTGTCTGAGAAAAGCTGAGCGTGTCCTCTGTGCAAACCGCAAACACGAGTGCACACTTGGGCGACCTGATCCATCGAGTGAGAAACAAAGATTACGGAAGCTCGTTGCTGAAGTTTCCCGATGCGATTGTAGCACTTGGCTCTGAATGCTGCGTCACCTACGGCGAGAACCTCGTCCAGAATCAGCACATCCGGATCAAGCGCCGTAGCAACGGCGAATCCCAACCTTACCTGCATCCCCGATGAGTAGTTCTGCACCGGCGAGTCGATGAATTCCCCGATCTCGGCAAAGTCGATGATCTCGTCGATCTTCTCGTCGATTTCCTTTTTCGAAAGGCCCAGCACCGAACCGTTGATGTAGATATTTTCCCGACCCGTCAGAATCGGATTGAACCCTGCCCCCAGCGCAATCAGCGCCCCCACCCGCCCCCGCATGGTGATCTTGCCAGAGTCCGGCTTGATCAACCCATTGAGCATCTTCAAAAGCGTCGTCTTCCCTGCCCCATTATGCCCGATCAACCCGAGGCACTCCCCGCGGCGAAGTTCAAAGCTGACATCCCGCACGGCGTAAAACTCGCCGTCACGCAAATC
>JBIKXZ010000108.1:0-8032 GCA_044355525.1 Chthoniobacterales bacterium | reverse complement strand
AGTCGGCCAGGATGGTGTTCATCGCGATGAGCGGACCGGAGATCGACTGGTTTGAGCCGACCGCGCGGAATTCGAAACGGTTGCCGGTGAAGGCGAACGGCGAGGTGCGGTTGCGGTCGCCCGCGTCTTTCGGAAGCTCGGGCAGAACGTCGACGCCGATTTTCAGCGTGCCGCGCTGCTTGGACGTGGTGGCTCCGCCGGCTTTGATTTGCTCGAAGACATCGGCGAGTTGGTCGCCGAGGTAGATCGAGATGATGGCCGGAGGCGCTTCGTTCGCGCCGAGACGATGGTCGTTGCCCGCCGAGGCGATGCTCGCGCGGAGCAGCGGGGCAAATTTGTCGACCGCACGGATGACGGCACCGGCGAAGACGAGGAACTGCGCGTTTTCGTGCGGCGTGTCGCCCGGATCGAGCAAGTTGCCCTGCGTGGCATTGCCCAGCGACCAGTTGACGTGCTTGCCCGAGCCGTTGATGCCGGCGAAGGGCTTCTCGTGCAAGAGGCAGGCGAGGCCGTGCTTGTCGGCGGTCTTTTTCAGGACCGTCATGATGAGTTGTTGGTGATCAGCGGCGAGGTTGGCCGACTCGAAGAGAGGCGCGATTTCGAACTGTCCGGGTGCAACTTCGTTGTGGCGGGTCTTGGCCGGGATGCCGAGTTTGAAAAGTTCGCGGTCGACCTCATACATGAAGGCCATGACGCGATCCGGAATAAGACCGAAGTAGTGGTCCTCGAATTCCTGACCCTTGGGCGCGGGCGCGCCGAAGAGCGAGCGGCCGGCCGAAAGCAGGTCGGGACGCGCGTAGAAAAACATTTTGTCGACGAGGAAATATTCCTGCTCGGGTCCGGCGGTGGCCGCAACACGGGCGATGTCCTTGTGACCGAAAAGCTTGAGGATACGACGCGCCTGTTTGTCCAAGACCTGCATCGACTTGAGTAGCGGTGTCTTGGTGTCGAGAGCTTCGCCCGTCCAGGAAACGAACGAGGTCGGAATGCAGAGCGTCGTGCCATTGGCGTTCTCCATGAGAAACGCCGGGCTGGTCACGTCCCACGCAGTGTAACCGCGCGCGCTGTGCGTGGCGCGGATGCCGCCAGACGGGAAAGAGGACGCGTCGGGCTCGCCCTGGATGAGCGTCTTGCCTTTGAACTTGGAGATAGCCGAACGGCCGTCCGTGCCGGGATCGTAGAACGAATCGTGCTTCTCGGCCGAAGTGCCGGTCAGCGGGTAGAAGACATGCGCAAAGTGGGTCGCGCCGCGGCTGACCGCCCAGTTCTTCATCGCTTCGGCCACTTCGTCGGCCACGCCTTCGGGAAGTTTGGTGCCGTTCTGCACGGTCTCGACCACGGCCTTGTAGGTGGCCGGCTTGAGGGTTTCCTTCATGACCGCGAGACTGAAGGTGTTGGATCCGAATACGGTTTCCGGCGTCTCCTCGATGAAATTGACGGAGGCATCCTGCGATTTGCGGGCCGCGATGGCGGCCACAGCGGCGGCACGTGCTGACATATTGCTCATAGTGTTAATGGGTTTGGGTTTAGGGACTGAAAAGACTTCCGGCCTCGCGGTTCGCGGCGAAGCAGAAAGTCACTGCCGGTTAGAAAAGCACGAAGCGTGCCAAGGCGCCAAGATCAGAAGGCGCCGCGAGCTCATCTGTCTAATCTGCGACACCCCGGCGCCGGGTGGCGAATTTTGCCCACACGTCATTCGATGCGGGGAGGAAAACCTCAGAGGACTCAGAGTGCACAGAGTAGGAGTTGTATCTATCACCCTCTGCGCCCTTCTTGCCCCTGCGGTTATCTTGACCAAGCTGGGGGATAGACGGGTCGCAACTTGGCAGCGACCAGAAAGCCTATCCCGATCAGCAGGAGAAAGATGGAAAGGAATTGCCCCCTGGTCAGCAGCCCGACATAGCCCGCGTCGGGAAAGCGGAAACTTTCCGCCAGGCTCCGCGTCACCGAATACCCGACAAAAAACAATCCCGTGATCACGCCGTTGGACACGCGCATCCGGGTGCGCACCAACCACAGCACGGCGAACAGGAGCAAGCCCTCGAGGAGCGCCTCGTAAATCTGCGAGGGGTGACGGGGCGCAAGAAATTCGCCGACGACGCGGGCGATCTCGGGCGAGTTTGGCACGGACGCGATGACTTCATCGATCCCCGCCGGACCCGAAAAAAAATCCTGCGTGCGTCCAAGCACCTCGCGCTGGGTTTCCACCGGCGCCTCGTAGAGTTCTTTCGGAAATTTCACCGCCCATGTGACCTCGGCTGGACGCCCGTAAAGCTCGCCGTTGATGAAATTGGCCATGCGCCCGAAGAACAACCCGAGCGCCGAGCCGACCACCAGATTGTCGCCCAATCCCGGCCAATTCACTTGGTGCCGCCACGCATACCACAGCGTGTAAAGCACCACGCCAAGAATGCCGCCATGCGCCGACATCCCTCCCTCCCACACGCGGAAAAACACCAGCGGATCGCGCAGGAATCCGGGAAAGTCGTAGAAGAGCATGTAGCCAAGACGCCCGCCGAGCAGCACCCCGAAGATCGCGCAACCCGTGATGAAATCGCCGACTTTGTCGGCTGGAATGACCGAAAACCCGCGCTTGGCCAGATGCCGGTAGACCAAATAAGCCGCCGCGAAGGCCGCGAGGTAGGCGAGCCCATACCAACGAACCCCGAAGCCGTTGCCGAACTGCACGGCAAACGGATCCAGATTGTGCACCCAGTAAGCGATCATGGCGTGAAGCGCAGCTGAGGGTTGAGAGTTGAGGGCTGAGGGACCGGAAGCGGCCCTGATGTCAGTGTGCCATTTCTCTCAACTTTCATCCCTCAACTCTCAACCAGGTCAGCTCTGCGGCACCTTGCGGAACCGCGCCGGATCATACCCCTGCTTGGCCAACGCCGCCATCACGTCCGCGTAGTCGGCGTCGCTCATGCTCTTGTCGCGCGCCATGACCCAGCCGTAATCGCGCGAAGGATGCCCGACCGCCATGAAGCGATACCCGGGATCGAGATAAAGCACATAGTAGGGCAAGGCGATCGGCCACAGGAACTGCACGCGCCATTCCGCATTGGACTTCTTGTCCACCACCCACGCGATGCCGTTCATCACTTTCTCCGGACCATCGAACCCGCCCTTCCGGTAGCTGAAAATGTTGTCCATCTTCCCGTCCGGCCGCATGCGGTAAGTATCCTTCGAATCATACGTGTCCCGCTCCAACCAATAAGGAATGTGGGCGATGACCCACCAGTCGCCCATGAACCGCGGCAAATCCACGTAATCAACCGCCTTGAGCGGCGGCTTCGAAGCGCAACCCGTGAACAAAGCCAGCCCCAGCACCGGTATCAGCCAAATCATTTTTTCCATCCCCGCAGCAAACCAGTCCGCCACCCCCGAGTCAAACCCGCCACCTCAGTCTCGTCACTCGTCACATGCCACTCGCCACTTCCTCTGCACTTCCTTCTTTTCCCGCGCACCCGACCAAGTCATGCTGTCCGTTAATCTTCCCGGCAGTTTTCACCAATCCATGAGCGCGAACGGCAGCAACGGCACCACCATGATCAACGTCCAGATCGACGGCCAGTGGCGCCAGTTCCCCAAGGGCACCAAGCTCATCGAGGCCTGCATGCAAAGCGGCAGCTTTGTCCCGCATTACTGCTACCATCCCGCGCTCAGCACTCCCGGCAACTGCCGCATGTGCTTGCTCGAAATCGGCGGACCGAAAATGGACGCCAACCGCCAGCCCGTCCTCGGCTCAGATGGACGCCCCGAGATCGCCTGGTCGCCCAAGCCGCAAATTTCCTGCGCCTTGGAAATCACCGAAGGCATGGCCGCGCGCACCAATTCCCCGCTGGTCGAGGATTGCCGCAAAGGCGTGATGGAATTCCTCCTCATCAACCACCCGCTCGACTGCCCGATCTGCGACAAAGCCGGCGAGTGCCGCCTGCAGGAATTCGCCGTCGAATTCGGCCACGGCGGGTCGAACTTCCTCGAGGACAAAGTCAAAAAGCCCAAGCGGCAGGACATCGGCAAACACATCGTTCTCGACGACGAGCGCTGCATCCTCTGCTCCCGCTGCATCCGCTTCATGCAGGAAGTGGCCCACGACGACGTCCTCGGCTTCGTCGACCGCGGCAGCCACACCACGCTGACCGTTCACGAAGGACAGCGCCTGGACAGCAACTACTCGCTCAACACGGTCGACATCTGCCCGGTCGGCGCGCTGACCAGCAAAGACTTCCGCTTCAAGATGCGCGTCTGGTTCCTGCGCGAAACCAAAAGCATCTGCACCTCCTGCGGAACCGGTTGCAACACGATCATCGGCGCCCGCGAAAACGAGATCATCCGGCAAACACCACGGGAAAATGACGCAGTCAATTCCTACTGGATGTGCGACCACGGACGACTCAACTACGGCTACCTTTGCCGCGAAGACCGCCTCGTGCAGCCGCAACTCCGCGAAAACGGCAAGCTGCAGAAATCCACCTGGCCCCGCGTCATCCAGGAAGTCGCGCAAAAATTGTCCGCCGTCCCGCGCGGCGAAACCGCGCTCCTCGCCTCCGCCCGCATGACCAACGAGGAACTCTGGCTGGCCGGCAAAATCTCCCGCCACCTCGGCATCACTTTGCACGATGTGGTGGCCCGCCCGCAAAAAGCCGACGGCATCCTCGTCAGCGATGACGGCAACCCGAACACTACCGGCGCGCAACTTCTCGGCATCACGCACAACCCGCCCGGGGCCAAAGCCCACGAAATCGCCACCGCCGTCCGCAACGGATCGGTCAAAGCGCTTCTCTGCTTCGGCGAAGATCCCCGTCATTACGGCCTGACCGAAGCCGACCTCGCCCACCTCGATCTCGTCGTCTGCCTCGACATCCTCCCCAACACCGCGACCAAACTCGCCTCCGCCATTCTCCCCGGCGCCGGCTTCGCCGAAAAACGCGGGTCCATGGTGAATATCAAAGGCCGCCTCCAACGCCTCAACCGCGCCACCCAACCTCCCGGCCAAGCCCGCGACGACTGGGAAATTCTCTCCGACCTCCTCCGCGCCCTCGGCACCGAAGCCCCGCAGACCCTCGAAGGGGTCTTTAAAGAAATCTCCACCACCGTTCCCGCTTTTCGCGGCCTCACCTTGGCCAAACTCGGCGATAGCGGCATCCCCCTCGGAACCACTGCCTCCCTGTAGCGTCGCCGTCCCCGGCGACGGCCGTTCCTCTCATAACAACCGGCGGCGAGGACGCCGCCGCTACAGATGATTGAAGCGCCGCAGACGTTTTTGGTCAGGGCGCAGGCGGCAGCGCGCTTTGCACTTGATCGCGCAGGGCGCGCATTTCGGATTTCAACGCGTCCATCTCTGCGGCTTTGCTTTCAAACTCTGCACTCTTCGCCTTGAGTTCTTCGATCGTTTTGTCGCGGGCTTTGAGTTCTTCGATCAGGCCTTGGATGGCAGCGAGGGCCACGCCGTCGGCGTCGACTGTGGTGATGCCCGTGTCGGTTTCACCGATGCCGAAGGCTTTCTTGAAATCCTGCGCCATGGGGCCGATGTGGCGGATGCCGGCCTTCTGCGTTTTGTAGTTCCACGTCATGACCGGCATGGCGGCGACTTTGGCGAGGATCGCGGTGCCATCGACTTGCTCGAAGTTTTCTTTGGCGTTGCGGTCGGAGAGTGAGGTCCATGTGCCGCTGCCTGCGGCAAGACTGACTCCTGTTCCCGTGCCATTCGCAGAGTAAAAACGCACACCACCTTCAGCGCGCACAGTGAAGGTGTTGTTTCCGAAGGAACCCGTGTCTTCCGAACTATCGCCGCTCCAGACAAACGCGCCGCTGTTGGTCGCAAAAGCGCGGGCACCCCCCGGAACGGTTGCATAGCGCTGCGTGGCCGTGTTTTCGGAGCCGCCGCCTACCGTGGCAAAACTGCCGCTGGCTGTGTTGTTCACTCCGCCGCTCACCGTGGCATGGTCGCTGGCCGTGTTATTCAGGCCGCCGCCCACCGTGGCAAATCTGCCCCCAGCAGTGTTTGCTTGGCCGCCGCCCACCGTGGCGAGCACATCGCTGGCCGTGTTCCGATCGCCGCCGCCCACCGTGGCTCCGTCGCCGCTGGCCGTGTTATTCACTCCGCCGCCCACTGTGGCGGCGTAGCTACTGGCCGTGTTGTCGAAGCCGCCGCCCACCGTGGCGTAATAGGTGCTGGCCGTGTTCTGATCGCCGCCGCCCACCGTGGCTCCGTCGCCGCTGGCTGTGTTGCCATTGCCGCTAATGAGTTGGCCCACGGTCAACGTGCCGGTGACGGCAAAGTTGCCGTCTATATTGGTCGAGGCGATGTTGTCAGCCACGGCAGCACGCAGAGCGTAGCCCGAGGCACCGAGGCGCTGGTCGGGCGCGACTTGCAGAAAGGGGTTGGTGCCGCCCGCGCTGAACCACACGCGCAGATTGACGTCGGCGTTGGAGAAGACAGCCGCCGGGATCGCCGCCATGTTGGCAAGAGATGTATTGCCGAGCAGCGTGGAGTAGAGGCCCTGGGCCACGGCGACAGAAACAGCACTGGATGGCTCACCCGCGGCGGTTGATCCGTCATTGCGCCAATAGACCGTGCTGCCATTACTGTCGACCAAGGCAAACTTGAACAGCGCGGCGTTGGTCGTGAGGTTGGTCCCGCCCACGGTGACGCGGCCTTGATAGTTGAGGATGCTCGGGACTTGGGCGCGTGCTGGCGCGAGGGCGAAGAGCGCAAGGAGGGCGAGGCTCGGGAGTGTGGTGGTGGGTTTCATGGAAGATAGAGTATTCAGTGTTTCGGTGTTCAGTTTTCAGCAAGAGGAAGACATGAGGATGAATCAGGGAGCGGGTTGGGCGACTCGGACGCGGAGGAATTGTTTGTTGGTGGCGTTCATCGGGACGGATCCGCGGGTGGTGATCTGTTCGACGCCGTTGACGAGATTGGTCACCGAAGCGGGATTGACCATGGCGGCAAAACCGAGATTGAGGTTGCCGCTTTCCTGCGGGGTGAAGGTGTAGCCGGCAGCATACGGGTTGCGCGTGTAGCGCACGGCGAGGTAGCCATTGGTCGTTAGACTGGAGGCGAGGGTGGCCGGGGCGGGCTGCGCGGGGTTGTAGCCCATGGCGTAGAGTTGCCAATTGGGCACGCCGTTGTTCAGGGCGTTGGGATTGACCGCGCCGCTCATGCCTTGGCCGATTTCCCATGCGTCATTGAAGGTATCTCCGGCCCACACGCTGTAGTTATCCGGAAGGACGTTGAGCACGCTGAGGCTGCTCGTCGCATTGATCCCGCCGTACGAACCGGTGAAAGAGGCGGGCGTGTTTTGATAAACGGCCGCGGCCTGCGCGAGACCGAGAGCGGAGATGGAGGCGAGCGAGGAATTTGTCGCGGGCGCGGTCCACGCCACTTGCGATCCGTCCACCGCGCCGAGCGTGGCATCGTCGTAGACCACATTGCCGCGCAGTTGCGTGCGGGTGCTGTTGGTATCGGGTGCACCCTGCTCGTTGATGGTCAGCGAATCGGCAGTCACGCTGAAACCCGTGGCGTAGTAGATCATGCTGTTGCCGCCTTGACGGGCAACCACATCGCCACCGGATGACACTACACCGGGTTCACCGATGAATCCGGTGATCTGCACATTGCCGCCGCTTTGCACTGATCCCCCCGAATCGATGGTCGAGACAATCGTCACGTTGCCGCCCGCGGCCTCATGGGCATAAGCCGAAGACAAAAAAACCGCGCCGGTCAGCGCGGTGAAAACAACGGAAAACGGAATGATGGTGAGGAGTTTGTGTTTCATGGATGCGGGGGCGTCACCGCATCGAAAAACAACAAGAGGATGGGCAATCGCGTGTTGCGAAGAAATTGACCTTCAGCCTATAGCATATCGGGTGCAAGTGTTTTTGGTCGGGTGGAGCTGCTTGCCTGCCGATTAGGTCGGCAGGTCATGGCGATGAACAAGGAAAGAGGAAATCGCGATGGGACATCGCGATCCACCGGCATGGAAACTTTCAAGGTCCTGTTAGGGGCCAACATGGACTCGGAGAG
>JBIKXZ010000274.1:0-2503 GCA_044355525.1 Chthoniobacterales bacterium | reverse complement strand
TTCCGCTCGAGATCGCCGTGATCAAGGGTATCCAGCTTTTGCACACTGCCGATCTCGACGAAGTGCTCGAGACCTTGTCCGCCTTGCGCGGCGGGGAGGTGGCGCCGGTCCGTGCGGTCCCGCGGGCAGCCGCGCCGAAACCGTCCGCCCCGGTGGCGGCCAAGCCCGCGACTCCGGCTGCGACGAAGCCGGCCCCGGCCGCTCCGGCGAATTCGCGCGACGCGCGCGGCCTTTGGCGAGACGTCGTGCAGGAAATCACCGCGCAGCATCCTTTGCGCAGTGCCTGGTTGGACAAGGCCGGTGATGTGACCGAGGAGGATGGCGCGCTGCGCGTGGTTTTCCCGCGCAACCACGAGAAGCAACTCAACGCTCCCCATGCCAAAGAGCAGGGCAAATTGATCGAGCAGTTGTGGAAAAAGGCCACCGGACGCAGCGTGGTTTTCCGTCCCGAAGCCACCGGTGATGCAGCTGCCGAGCCGACGGCCGCCGCGGCACCCGCACCGACCGCCGATGATTTCGAAAACGACCCCGGCATCGAAGCGGCCATCGAACTCTTCGGCGCCACGCTCGAACCCGATGAAAAATCATGAACATCCAGAAAATGATGAAAGAGGCGCAGAAAATGCAGGAGCGCCTGACCAAAGCCCAAAGCGATCTCGCCGCGCAGACCCTCGAAGTCTCCTCCGGTGGTGGCAAAGTGAACGTGACCGTCAACGGCGGCGGCGACATCACCGCGATCAAAATCGCCCCCGAAGTCGTCGACCCGCAGGACGTCGAAATGCTCGAGGACCTCGTCCTTTCCGGCATCCGCGAAGCACAAGACGCCGCCCGCAAACTCCAGTCCGACACCATGGGCCAAGTCACCGGCGGACTCGGAGGATTGCCCGGCTTCGGGATTTGAGTTAATTTCCCTCTTTCTTCGCCGGTATAGCTCAGCTGGTAGAGCACCTGATTTGTAATCAGGCGGTCGTCGGTTCGAATCCGACTGCCGGCTTGCCCACGCGTTCGACGTGAGCGTGGATTCGTCAGTTCAAGTCGCCCGTCAACCGACGACCGTTGGCATAGATGATGTCGGACGCTGCCCAACCGCTCCCGGACTTCACGAAAACCCAGGACTGTTGCTTCGGCCGGGGGTGGGTGTAGCGCATGTCCACGGGAACGATGACGCGCGGGCCGGCGATGCGTCCGCGGCCGACGGTGGTGGCAACGGGCCGGTCGTCTTGTGTGTCATAGACGTAATCGTAATCGAAGCCGCCATCGTAAGGATCAGAGGCCACGGCGCGCAGGAGCTTTTCGCGCAGCGGGGAAGCATAGGCGGTGCGGATCAAAGCGAGATTGTCCATGGGTGTGTCAAGGATGCGGCGGGTGAGGGCTTCGCAGGCGCGGGTATCGGCGGCGGTCGGTGCGGTGCCCGGAGCGGAGGACGGACTGTTTTGGCACGCGGTCGCGGCAAGAGCGGCGAGAACGGGGAGGAACCGGGCGAACTTTCGTTTGATCATGGCGCGGTCGTCGGGGTCCGTTGACCGGGCGGCAGATATCTTCGCGGTCCTCAGCGCTGCATGACGCGGCCGTCGGCTTTGAGGACGTTCACGCCGATGGGTTTGCCGGGGTGGACGGTTTGGAAATCGGTGCACACCGTGAGCCAGCCGATGTTGTCGACGGTGAAGATTCCGCGGCGGCTGTAGATTTTCACGCTGGCCGGCGTTTCGTCCTGAAGGACGGGCGAGAAGTGGTAGCTGCTGCCGTGTTTTTCCACATTGCGCAGGGTGGCGGCGTCGGTCGGGCAGGTGAGGATGGCCTGCGTGACGCCGTAGGGTCCGAGGACTTCGAGCGCGGTGCCTTTGTTTTCCACGTCGGCGGGGAGCGAGGGCGGTTCGGTTTCGATCGCGGGGAAGCGGTAGTCGTTGTCGGCCACATATTGCTGCACGGCGACCCCGATTTGGCGGAGGTTGTTCACGCATTTGGCCGAGCGGCCGCGCTCGATCGCCGTGCCGATGGCCGGCGAGGCGAGGGTGGCCAGCACGGCGATGATGGCCAGCACGACGAGCAGTTCGACCAACGTGAAGGCGGCGCGTTTCATCGGGATTCGCGGCGTGCCTCGGACTTGCGTTCCCAATAGTTCTTATTGCGCTCGATACGTTGGTCCGGGGTCATTTTGGCCCAACGCGAGAGCCGGCGTGTTTCCATGTCCTCGGCCACTTCGGGGCGGCTGAAAAATTCGCGGGCTTTGGCGCGGCGTTCCTCCTCGGGCAGATCGCGGACGGACTGCCAGAACTCGCGCATCATCTGGAAATTCTCGCGCGCCTCGGGTTGTTCGGCGGACGGGAGCAGGGCGATCTGCGCTTCGACCCGCGCGGCCACGCGTTCGGGATCGCTCATGGCGCGCATCCATCCGCCACCGCGTTCGCCGGACGAATTGGCCGCCGCTCCGATCCATCCACCGCGCCGGTCGCCGGGGCCTTCGTCTTCTCCGGAGCCGCCGCGTCCGCGCAGCAGGAAAACT
>JBIKXZ010000107.1:0-8041 GCA_044355525.1 Chthoniobacterales bacterium | reverse complement strand
CAGGATCATACCTCCCTCGCCGTCGGCATAGTAGGGGCGCCCCTTGGGATCGGCCTGCGCGTCGAAAGCGTCGAGGTTGCGGGCGAAATTGTATTTCCACAGCGAACGAAGCGCGGAGTGCGTTGTGTCTTCATTGAGCACGCGGCCAAGACCGACCTGCCAAGCCCATCCCTGCCCCATGACTTGATCGATGTGGACTGTCTCGTAAGCACCGAGTTTGTTCGGATTCTCCGGATCAGGAATCTGCACAAACCACTCGCCGTTGAAGAGCTTCGCATCCATGGCGGCCCGGCCCTTCTCTGCACGCTGACGGCAATCGGCCGCGAACCCGGGATCGCCCATTTCCAGCGCCATCTGCTCGCCCGCCTTGAGCGCGGCGATGTAGAGGCTGCTGGTCCAAGGAATGACGCCGTGCCAAGGTTCGTCGAGGGTGGTGAGCTTCGGGGTATCGAGCAGGCCGTCACCATCGCGGTCGCTCGCATTGGCGTATTCGATGGATTTTTTGACGCGCGGCCAGAGACGCTTGAGAAATTCCCCATCGGGGTTGGTCTGGTGGGCGCGCAACACGGCCAGAATCACACCGCAATGCCCATCGATCGCGCTGTCGCCGCCGTATTCACCGCGGTAAGCCATCGAACCGTCCGGCTTGAAACCGAAGCCATACCAGACGCGCTCGATCACATCCTGCTCCAACTCCGGGAAAAGACGCGCGTGCGCTTGGGCGTAATGCCAAACGTGGTTGGGGTGACCCCAGCAGCTGCGGATTCCCTCGTAGGTGTAGAAGCGTCCGTCGGCAAAACGGTAGCAAGTCGGCGAGGCCAGCGAGCCCAAGGGGATAATCGAGCGCTCGAGGAACCAGTAGGGCAAAGTTGAGTCATACCACGTCGCATTCCAAAGCCGCGTGCTCTGGTCGAGACGGTCGAAATTCCCCGAAACGTGCTGCGCAACCTCCGCGGCATCCTTGAACCGCTTGCCGTAGCCGTGGCCTGTCTCCGCGCCTTTGACTGATTCGATCGTGTTGGCGAAATGCCAAGCAACAACGAACGGCATCGTGCCGCTCGCACCCGGCTCGAGACTCAAGGATTGTGCAACTCCTCCGACCAGCGGTTGGTCGGCCGGGGACGAAGCGGACGCCGGACCGTCGGCGGCGAAAACTGATTGCTCCGGCGGTGGGTTGAGTTGCGCGCTACCGCGGCCCACACCGATCGCGGCCAAAGCCATGCTTCCCCAATCACGCTGCTTTTCGAGCGGGGTCACCATGTCGCGGAAAGCGATGTTGTCCACCCCGATATGTCCCCAGACCGCACTGTCGGACTGATCGATCACCTCGAGTTGTGCCGTCTTCCCGGCCAGCGTGGTGACATCCCACTTCGATTCACGCATGACGCTGCTACTCGGTCCGGCGGCGGTTCGAACCGCTTCTCCGTCCACCAGCAGGCGCACCGCAGTCTGCGGGCTCCCACCGCCGCCGATGAGAAACGTGATGAAGTTGCGCTCGATGGTGAACGGCTTGCTGGTCAGCTTGCCTTTCGCCGTGTCGCGTTTTGACGAGTCTTTGGCGGGGTCCGGCGGCACGGACACGTCCCCCGGGGCGGACGCATGCGAATTGACCGTGCGTTCACCCTGCATGGCCGTTTCGCCAACATGCGCCGGCACGTCCTTTTGACTCACGGGGCCCTCACCGAACGCCATGCCCTCGACCTCCCATCCCTCGTAGGTTGGCTTCTCGAAGTCCTCGAAAATGATGTCCGGGCGCGTCTGCTTTCCGTCCGTCGGATCCACCGCTTTGCTCACCAGCATGGTAAGTTTGTCTGACGTCACGACCGAATTCGTGCGCAGAGCACCGGGATATGCTCCGATGGTGTCGATGAGCACCGGATTCTCCAGCCATCCGCCGATGGCCACCTCGGCTTTGTTGGTGGAAGTGTTTTCGACACGGTAATTCATGATGGTTGCCGGATAACTCGAGTCGTCGTAGGCGAGCGGGACAAACGGCGAATAGGCCTCCATGGTCACTTTGACCGGGCAATCTGGATCCGAGTAACTCACCGAGCCGAAAGGATACGCGCCGGTGAAAACAATGTCCTTCCAGCCCTTGCGGTCGAGGGTGCGCACCTGTTCTTTGCCGTCGACCGTGACCTTCAGGGCGAAGCCTTGGTCGAAGGGCGAAGGCTGGTCACGTATGGGATCGATATAATTACCGCCCTGCCAGACCTCGATGCCCTTGGGACGACCGTGCCACGAACGGTCTTTGTATTGGATCATGCGGGGCATGACGCCATTGAGCGGTCGATTGAATATGTCCCAATTCCAAAGCTTTCCGTCGCCACCAAGATAGACCAAAGCCCCGGTGGTGATCCCGCCGACCGGCATGCCGATATTCATCAAGGCCTCGCCTGTATAGCTGCTCGGCGCACCGCGCTCGAAGAGCGATTGCTCCCACTCCGGCGAGAGGTTCTTGTCGGCTGGAATGACCTCGGACCACTTCTCGGTCGGCAGTGGCTTGGGTTGATTGTTGCTATCGGCTCCCGCCCCTGCGGGAAATCCGCAGATGATGAAAAGTAAAAAAAGAACTCGAGTGTGGTCCATGGAAACTGCTGCCGCGTTTTACTGATCGAGCGTGAAGAGAAGTTTTCTCGTTTCTTGATTCATATTTTTCACGTCGAGCTTCTCAACGTGGCCGTCGGCAAATAACGCGGCGGCTCTGCCGGCGTTGCGGGGATCCGGCCCGTATGAAGGATCGAACCCTTTGCTCGCAAACACCTCGCCGTCGAAACCCCAAGCGCTCGCGTACCCGGGCTCAATGGCGCTGGCACACATGACCTTCCTCGAAGGATTGGGAATTTTAGAAAGCGGCATCCCTACACCCTTGGCAGTCCCGCCGCTGTAACGATTATTGTCCAAGACAACAGCCGAGTTCACACCGAAAGACCCCCATGGATGCTCATTCTTTCCCTTGAGAACGGGATCGTAGAATATACCGGGGAGATACAGTTTTGCCTTGGGATTGTATTGTATCGTCTGAAGGTCCTTGAAGTGCTCAACAAGTATATTTTGGAACACGAACGTCGATGGCCAGTAAGCAGACAACGGTAGCCGGTTGTTGTTATCCGCTGCGTAGTTGGCCACCAGCGTGCCGATCTGCTTGAGATTTGACAGCGACTGCGCCGATTTGGCGGAAAGCAGCGCGGATTTTCCCGCTGAAAATGCCAGGGCTGCCAAGATCGCAATAATTGCGACAACAACCAACAACTCGATCAGAGTGAAGGCGGCAGTCGGCAGTCGATTCATCAGTGACCGCACGGCAAATCTGTGCTCGGGGGATTTCAAACAGATAGATTTAAGCCTAATTCGCAGGAGGGCAACCGGCCTTTAAGTGGGTGACAGGAAAGACGTCCCGAGTGCCAAGAATTCCGACCTCAGTAGATGACCTCAGGCACTTCATCTTTCCATTTCACTTCCCAGAACCGGATGAAGTTGCCGAAAGATTTCCACTCGAAGGCGGAAAAGACGGTGCGGTCGCCGTCATCGACCGTCTCCCAGCCTGACCACAGGCCCGGAGCCGGCCAACGGAAAGGCACTTCCTCCCAGGGTCCGGTTTTCGGATTTTCCGCCCGCAGCAACTGCTTGCCGAATGCACTGCTGATGAACATGTAGAACTTCCCGTCGTGCTCGAAGACGCGGGGGCTTTCCGGCTCCTTGAACGTGGTCACCGCCGGACCCAGATCTTCCCAATCGACGAGATTCTTGGACGAAGCCAGCGAGATAGCCCCCTTCCCCTCCTTCGTGGTGACCATGGTAAAGAGAAGAAACTCATCGCCGTATTTGATCACATGCGAATCTCGGCAATCGATCCAACCGTCCGGTCGCCGCTCGGCCCACTCGGGAGCCTCGTAGACCGGATTGCCGGGATGTCGCTCCCATTTGAAAAGGTCTTTGCTCGTGGCCAAACCAACCGTTTGTTTGCCCGGCACGCGGTCGTCGAAGCCGGTGTAGAACATGTAATAAGTTCCGTCGTGTTTGATGATGGAAGGAGCTGACACGACCATACCTTCCCATGAGCCCGGAACCGCCTCGAGCACACGCGGATGGTGCTCCCAAGTTTTGAGGTCTTTCGACGTGGCGTGACCGAAAGCTTTTTCATTTCCCGCCTCGAACCACTGCTGCGTTTCGCCGGCGATGCCGACGTTGTAGAAGAGATGAAACGTGTCGCCCTCGCGGAACACATAGTAGTCCTTGACGTATTCGCCTTCGCGGGAGAACTCCCCCACCTTGCGATCGATGACCGGTAAAGGTCCGGGCAACGCCTCTTTTCGCGCGGTTCCCGGCTGCGGGGAGAGAAAGACCACCCCGCCCATTGCGGCAACACCTTTGTCCGCTTCCACGCTCAAAGAAAGCTCTGAGCCCGGTTTCAATTCCGGAAGATTCCAGTAAATCCAGTCGGGCTGGCCGTCTGGTTGCACCACCACTTCGCCCAATGCACGGCCATCGACAAGCAGCACCGTCTTCCGGGGCACGTAGTCGACCGTGCCGAGATTGTCGACCAGCACGGCAAGGCGCAAATCGCGCGGGACACCAGGCCCGATGCGGATGGTCAGCAGCTCCGCAAGGCCCTGTGCATCGGACAAGGTCAGCGTTCCAGCCATACTTCCCTTGCCGTCAGGCAAACCAACTGCGGCATAGCCCGGAAAATTCGCCGTTCGTGCGCCGGCAACCACGGCAACGCCCTCGACATACGCGGGCAAGCTTTCGGCCCGCTGCGAGGTGTCGCCAAACTCGCCGACTATACCGTTCCCGAAAAACATCCAGCCGTCGACATGACGGTCATCTCCAAAAACTGCAGCGGCCCGTGACGGATCGGATGGATCGAACCACTCCGTGCTGTTGGTCACCACACCCGAAGGGGGCAGCGGAACGGCAGCGAACGCGAATGATACCGACGCGATAAGGACGAGGGAAGTTGCGGCAAGCAAGAGATGGAGGTCTTTACGTTTCATGTCGTTTCAAGTTTTCCGCGACGCTTTTCCAGCTCCGCACGGATTTGGTACGCACGGTCTTCTGAAATCGGATAGATCCAGGCCAGAACGATGGCGGCAAGAACGGCGACGGCGGGCACCGCGATGTCCATCAGACGCATGGACAAAATCGTGTCGGGACTTTGATTGGCTCCGAGGGCTTGATCGAATCCAGTGAGATTAAGGAGGACGCCGGAGAGGGCAAACGCGATGGTTGTGCCGACTTTGAGCAGCCACGCATACATGGCATTAAGCGCACCCTCGTTGCGGTTGCCGGTCTGCAATTCGTGAAGATCGCAGACGTCGGCCAGCATCGAGGCAGTGAGCGTCCACAGCGCGCTGAATCCGAACGCCACGAACAAAGGCGGAAGGAGAAACATCCACGGATGGGCCGGGGTGTAACACCACCATTTGATCAGGTTGCCGACCAACGCGAGAACAAGCGCCAGAACGAGCGTGTGCCGCTTACCAACGCGCGTGGCGACCAAACCGATCAGCGGCACGAAGAAAAGGCTACCGACTTGCCAGGCCGTGCCGCTCCATCCGGACAAAATCGAAGCCGGTCCCTCCTGACCGCCATAGATGTAATAGATCGCGAGGTAAACGGGCAGACTGCTGATGCTGAAAATTCCGAGGCACATGAAAAAGACCGTGCTGCCGAGGACGACGAAGGCCCGGTTGCCCATCACCGCCTTGATTTGCGGCCAGACCGGTTCGGCGGCGCGCGTGGCCTGCGAGGCGGTTTGCTTTTCGCGGCAGAGAAAGACGGCCGCCAGGGCGAGACCCGTCATGAGCACGGCGAGACCGACAGCGACCCAGCGCGCTCCGGTGATGCTGTCGGGAAAGACCGGTAACTTGACCAATGCGTAAAGCCAAGACAACACAATGGCCGCCGCCGCGCACATGAACGCGTTGGTCGCCATAAGCCGCGTGCGCTCGTGGTAGTCGGCCGTAATGGACAATCCCATCGCGCCCCATGGCACGGCAAAGAGGGACATGAAGAGGTAAAAGACCGTGGAGAAGAACAGGAAATACCAGAACTGCCCCATTTCACTCCATGAGGTCGGCAGCCACCAGAGGACGACGAAAAGAACTCCGGCACCAAGTGCGCCCACGACCATGAAGGGCTTGCGGCGTCCCCACCGGGATCGGCAGTTGTCCGACCAAGCGCCGATCACCGGATCGAACAGCGCATCGACGAAACGCGGAATCGCCATGAGCAACCCCACGAGGAAGGGATTCATTCCGAGCCCGATGTTCAGCACCACGTTACCGAGGTTGCCGATGGCATTGCCCATCAGCGTGTAGGACATCCCGCCCGACGAGTAACCCGCCTTGTCGCGCAAAGGGACGCGGTCTTCCGGAAGCGTGTGGTGATGCGCGCCGTGCTGGCTAGGGCTGGAGGACATGGTCGGGGCAGCGAGGGGCCTCCACGGAGACGTGCCATCGCAGTTGGAAAGGCTGGCAACTCATAGAAAAAGTCGCCTTCGAACGGGTGCCAAGACTTTCCGCGCGGATGCCGCTGCACCCGATCAGGATTTGACTGGCGCTGGCCCCTTGAGCCTTGGCGCAAAAACGAAGGCTGAAACAGGCGGCACGAGCGCTACACTCCTCACATTCCGCTTTCCCGCCGATGTCAGACACCAACCAGGACTTCACCGCACTTTCCGCCTCCGACGTGGAGATCGAAGCCTTCGGCGTGCCTGGGACGCAGGGGCGCTGGGCCGCGCAGCCAGCCAATCCCGCGACACTGCGCGTGGCGCATGAAGCGTTTTGGATTCCGAATCCTCCCCGCACCCACGATCTCCATGTTGGGTTTGTCGCGGACTTCCGTTTGCCGCGCGACGGCGAGATCCGCTTCCGGGTGATCGCGCCTGCAGCCTTCCGCTTGATGGTGGACGAACATGAACTTGCATGGGGTCCGCTCCGGTTCGCCGTTTCCATGCCGGAATACCAAGAATGCCGCGTCCAACTTCCTGCCGGATCCCACCGCATCAGCCTGCACGTGATGCACGAGGGACTGACCACACGTTTGGCCGCGGAGATGCCCGGTTTCGTGTGGATCGACGTTGCCGGAGACTTCGATGCCCCGCCGGTTTGGTTCGGACGTCACTTGCATGAATATCTTTCCACGGGCCTGCGGGTCAGTCCGCTCCAAGGATGGATGGAGTGGACACAGCACCCCCTAGCGGGCGCATGGAAAACGGAGAACCCCGCACGCGATCAAGGCTGGTCGAAGACGGTGCCTGTGCCGGGATTGAACGAGATCCTCGGGCCTGCCCGAGAATCTCTCCTGCAGTTACCGAAGTGGCCGTCGATTGTGCCGGCCGAAACGGCGCGCGGACAATTCCGGGACATTTTCACGGGCTATCGATTCGATGATCCCGCGGTTGCTTTCATCACATCAGACCCCTCGCCCGATGCAGCGGAGGGAACTGACGGGACTTGGATACGGTTCGATCTCGGGCGCATCCGGCTCGGCACACTGGAATTCGACGTCACGGCCGAACAAGCCGGTGAAGCAACTATTGCCTACGCGGAGAAGTTGGGCGCAGACGGACGCCCCCTCCCGGGGGTCGCGCTCTCCACCGGCCCCACGCGCTTCCTGCAGAAGTTCGCTTTCGGCGCGGGCACCACGCAGATCAGACCAGTGCAAAGCCTCGGGGGAAGATACCTCGAAGTCCGCCTGGCCTGCCCGGGCAAGGCGGAGATCGGCAACGCGCGTTTCCGCGAGCGCGACTATCTCGGCGAGCCGGCAGCCCGCCTCACCTTGCACGACGAAAAACTCGACCGCATTTGGCAAACCGGACTCCAAACTATGCGCGCTTCAACCGAGGACTCCTCGGTAGACTCGGTGCGCGAGCGCGGCGAATGGACTGGAGACAACTCGCTCGCCGGCTTGGAGTTACTCTCGACAGGCTGGAGCAACCTCGCCCCTGCGCGCCGCGCGCTCTATCACGCCGCAGCTTCCGCCCGGGAAGACGGCATGGTCGCGGGATGCGGCCCCGGAGAGCTGATCTATCTCG
>JBIKXZ010000273.1:0-2561 GCA_044355525.1 Chthoniobacterales bacterium | reverse complement strand
GGCTGGCTCGGAAAATGGGTTGGCTCGCTTATCCTCTGCGCGGGACTCGTCACCATGTTCATTTTCCGGCGCCCGTCGGCGGCCGGCACGGCATCCATCGGTGTTTCTTCTGCAGCGCCGAAAAAGACCTCCGACGATCTCGCTCCCGTTTCATGAAAATCATCCTCGCCATTCTTCTCTCCATCGGCGCTCTCCCCGCTTTCGAGGCACCGGCCGCACCGCCCGCGGCCGACATCGGACCGTGGGAATACCTCGCCGTGCAGGATTCCGGACGTCGCAAGCCCATCGGCACATTCGGACACGAGGTGCTGGTCAAAATCGCCGGACGCGATCCGGTGCGCACGACCGACGGGGAATCTTTCAACGGCAGTGCGTTCGCCTTCTCCAAACTTTTCGCCACGCGCGACTGGAGCGCGGAACCGATGATCCTCATCTCGTATCGTCCGCTGGTCGAACAACTCGGCTTGGATGCCACCCGCAAACGTTTCACTCGCAAGGAACTCGCCGCCGCAACCGGTCTCTCCACGCTCTCGCAAGAAGCGGCCTCTCTGCGCCAAGCCGGCGAACCGGTGCCGCGTTTGAATTCGGAAGCCCAGACTGTGCTCGGACGGTTGCAACTCTTCGACGCGCTCGGCGCGACCACCGCTTTCCTCATCGCCCCGCCCCCGCCGGGCTCACCCGCGGGCGCGCCATGGTTGTCCATCGATCAACTCGCCGCCGCCTACCCGCCGGAAAAAGCCGCGCCCATTTTGCAGGATCTGCGCAATTTGAACGTGGCCGGACGTGAGGGCGACAACTCGACCTTCGATGCCGCCGCCCAACGGCTGGTCGACGATCTCCGCGCGCTCAATCCCGACATTTATCCGACCGAGCCGGTGGTCAACCGAGAGAATTTCTACAACCGCCTCAAACCTTTCGACACCGCGATGTGGTTGCTCGTGCCTGCCTCGTTGCTCCTTATGGCCGGAGCACGGCATGGAGCGCGCCATTGGCTGCTGCGCGGTGGGGTTGCGCTGAGTGCGTTGTCCCTCGGCTTCATGCTTTACGGACTCTTCCTGCGCGTCCTCATCGCGGAACGCGCCCCCGTGACCAACATGTATGAGTCCGTCGTCTGGGTCGCCATGGGCACCGTGCTTTTCGGACTCATCTTCTACGCCGTCTACCGCAACCGCCTCATGCTCTTGAGTGCTCTGCCCGTCAGCTTCCTCTGCCTGCTCCTTGTGCGCAGCCTTCCCGTGGCCATGCCCGCGCGTCTTGATCCGCTCGTCCCCGTGCTGCGCGACAATTTTTGGCTCACCGTCCATGTGCTCACCATCACCTTGAGCTACGCCGCCTTCGCCCTCGCCCTGGGTTTCGCCCACGTCATCCTCTGGCGCTACATCCGCAAGCCGGAGACAGCCGAAGCTATCCGTCCGCTGCATGAATGGCTCTACCGCATGATGTTCGTCGGTCTCATTTTGCTCGCAGCCGGAACCATCCTCGGAGGTGTGTGGGCCAATTACAGCTGGGGACGTTTCTGGGGCTGGGATCCCAAGGAAACGTGGGCCCTCATCGCCTTGCTCATGTATGTCGTCGCCATCCACGGCAAAATGGCCGGATGGTGGGGCGACTTCGGCATCGCCGTTGCCGCCGTGGTCAACTTCGCTGGCATCATCATGGCTTGGTATGGCGTGAACTACGTCCTCGGTGCCGGTCTCCACAGCTACGGCTTCGGCGTCGGTGGAGAAGAATACGTCCTCGCCTTCCTCGCCCTCGAAGCCGCCTACGTCGGCTTGGCCATCATCCGCCACCGCAGCGCGAGCAAACCCCAACTCGTCCCGGCCTGATGATAAATGGTCGGGCTGGTGGGATTTGAACCCACGGCCTCTGCGTCCCGAACGCAGCGCTCTACCAAGCTGAGCCACAGCCCGTAACCTTTTCCTTATCGCATGCCACGGGGCAGTCCGCAAGGAAAGCCGTGCGGTGGATTCCGAGGAGGCCCGGGGCGCATTCAACCCCACCAGCCCGACCAACCTGCTCAAGCGGCTTCGCGGGAAAGTCAGTGTAGCCGCGGCACTCTGTGCCGCGCCGAGCGTGCAGATTGGCGGCACAGAGTGCCGCTGCTACACCTCTATCGAGGCTATTGCGATTCTCCAGCGAAGTGGTTCACGCGAGCACCTCAATTTCCTCTTCGGTCACCGCCGGCAAAAACGCATCGCCGATGAACCTCCCTTTGCCACGCAGCGCGAGCCAAGGCCTGTCTTCCCCCGCTACCACAAGCCGCGCAACGACAAGTCCATCTTTGGAAATCAACACCTCGCCACCCCGCTCCACCACTTTGTCGACTAGAGCGGCGCACTTGGCGGAAAATTCGGCAGCGCTGTTTATCATATCCTCACTGTGGGCGACTGTTGACAAACGTCAATTCCGACCATGCTTGCAACGCCGCCAAGCCCCAAGCCCCAAGCTTCAAGCCTCTCTGCCCTCTGCGGTTTTCCACTGCACCGCAGCAGAGGCGCCCGGACCTCAATGCTCCGGCGCCGTCTCGATTTCCACCGCGGCTCCCGCATCTTCGGGTTCGC
>JBIKXZ010000012.1:0-26076 GCA_044355525.1 Chthoniobacterales bacterium | reverse complement strand
CGGCGTGCCCGGCGGCGAGCCGCACACCACCCGGCCATGATCACCGCGTTCTTCAAAGACAACGGCACCTTCCGCTTCACGCGCGAAGTGCAGTCCGCCGAGGAAATGAAGGGTGCGCTCTGGATTGACGTTCTCCGACCCACCCCCGAGGAAAAAGACATCCTGCGCACCGCCCTCGGCATCGAACTCACCCTGCAGCATCCGACCATTTACCACGAAGACGACACGCTTTTCATGACCATGGGCCTGGTCAGCAAGGACGAGGAGAACGCGACGAAGGTGAACAAGCTCACCTTCATTCTCCACGAGGACTGCGTGGTCACCCTGCACGAGATCGAACTCATGCCCGTGGCCGTCTTCGCCCAGCGCATCCGCCGCAAAGCGCACCTTTACGACACGCCGCAGAAAATCCTCTGGGGCTTGCTCTTCGCCCTGAGCGAAACCGTGGCCGATCGCGTCGAGGCCGTCGGCACCGACCTCGAGCAGTTGTCGAAGAACATCGCGGAAATGCCGACCGAACTCGGCACGGGAAAAACGGGAACGATGACCGAGATCAGCGAACTGCTCGCCGAACTCTCGCGCTACGAGGACTTCATCTCGCAGAGCGGCGAGAGCGTGCTGCAACTCGCCCGCGTCGTCCGTTACTTCAGCGCCGAAGTCGACGGCTTCACCGACGCCGAGTTGCAGGCCCGGGTCAACGAACTGGCCGCGGACGTCGCCGGCATCAAAGACCACCTCGCCTTCGAGCACGACAAAGTCCGCTACCTGCAACAAGCCTCCATGGGTATCCTGAACATGCAGCAGAACCAGATCGTCAAGGTGTTCACCATCCTCACCGCCGTGTTCCTACCACCTACTCTCGTCGGCACGATGTATGGCATGAACTTCTCCTACATGCCCGAGTTGTCGTGGAAATGGGGCTTCCCTGTGACCATTCTCCTCACTTTTCTCTCCGCCATCCTCCCGCTCATCTACATCAAAAAGAAGCGCTGGCTGCGCTGAGGCAGGAGGATGGGAAGAAAGGCACGCGGCTCGCGAGGACGCTCGCCCTCCAGCGGCCTCTTTTTTGGAGGGCGGCCGTCCGAGGCCGCCGCACACCACTGAAGCTCATGCCCCGCGAAAAACAACAGCGCATCGCCACCGACGCCGCGCCGGAATTGCACACCAATCCCTTCGCGTCCCTCAACCTCGGACCTCTGCGCGAAGGACCAATTGCTCCTGCGCCAGCGAAGCCCACCCTGAAAAAAGAGTCCGCAGAACGCCTCCTCCTCCGTCGCTCCACCGCCCATCGCGGCGGCAAAACCGTCCTCATCCTCGAAGGCTTCTCACCCGCGTGGAACGCGACCAAACTCGAATCACTGCTCCACGACCTGAAAAAATCGCTCGGTTGCGGCGGCAAAGTCGAAGCCCGCACCCTCGAACTCCAAGGCGAACTCGCCGACCGCCTCATCCCTCTCCTCGAAGCACGCGGCCTTGCCATCAAGCGCGGGTGGTAGCGAGCGATCAGCCCAGCGCCCGACCCAGCGCCTCCGCCACCTCGCGGATCTGTCCGGCGGTCAGCTCGGGATAAATGGGCAAGGCCAGCGATTGGCGCGCGGCCTTCTCCGATTCCGGGAAATCGCCGGCTGCATGGCCAAGCGAGGCGAAGCACTCCTGCAAATGAAGCGGGACCGGATAGTAAACCGCACATCCGATGCCGGCGGCGGTCAGCTTCTCGCGCACTTTGTCGCGATCGGGCACGCGGATGACATATTGGTGGTAGATGTGGTGATTCGTCACCCCGGACGTCGCGTAGGGCTCGACGGGAAGCGTGATGCGATCGAGCAAACCGAGTCGGCCGAACTCCTCGCGGTAAAGCGCGGCATTGCGGCGCCGCGCGGCGTGCCACGCATCGAGGTGCGGCAATTTGGACGAAAGCACGACGGCCTGCAGTGCATCGAGGCGGAAATTGCCGCCGACTTTCTCGTGATGGTATTGCGCGTTCATGCCGTGGTTGCGCATGAGACGGATCTGCGCGGCGAGGTCGGCCTCGCGACAAGTCGCCATGCCCGCGTCGCCGAAGGCGCCGAGATTCTTCGACGGGAAGAAGCTGAAATAACTCGCCTCGCCGATCGCGCCGGCGCGCAGGGTTTCACCGCTCTGCGAAGGATAGTCCGCGCCGATGGCCTGCGCGGCGTCCTCGATGAGCGGCAAATCGAATTCCCGGGCCAGCGCGCCGATCCGGTCCATGTCACATACGCAGCCGAACAGATGCACGGGCATGATGGCGCGCACGCGGTTGCCCGCGGCGGTGACCAGTGAGCCATCCGGGCCGCGGCGGCATTTTTTGCGCAGGCAATCGTCGAGTTCGCGCGGATCCATGTTGTAGGTCGCGGCATCGATGTCGACGAAGACCGGCTCCGCACCGACACGCTGGATGCAACCCGCCGTGGCGAAGAAGGTGTAAGGCGTGGTGATGACCGCGTCCCCTCGCCCGATCCCCATGGCCATGAGGATGGCCAGCAGCGCATCCGTGCCGGACGACATGCCGACCGCGTGACCGCAACCGGTGTAGTCGCGCACCGCCGTTTCCACCTCCTCCACGGGCGCGCCGAGGATGAATTGCTGGCTCTCGCAGAGCGCGTCCATGCGGCTCCGCACATCGTCTTTCACCTGCGCGTATTGCAGGCGCAAATCCAGCAGAGGGACGGCCACGAAGAGGACCGGGTTAGCGCACGACGCCGAACTCGGCGCGGCGGTTGGCCGCCCAAGCCGCGTCGCCGCTGCCCGGACTGACCGGCATTTCCTCGCCGAAACTGACGGTTTGAACGCGGCCGCCGCCGATGCCCATGCCGATGAGCGCCTCGCGCACGGCCAAAGCGCGGCGCTCGCCGAGTCCGCGGTTGTATTCCTCCGTGCCGCGCTCGTCGGTGAAGCCGGCAATGATCACGTCCTGCTTGGAGGAGCGCATGAAGTCGGCCACGGCCTGCACCTTGCCCATTTCCGATCCGCTGACCTCGAAGCTGTCGAAACCGAATTGCACCGGCGAGAACTGCCCCTTGCTCACATTGCCGCCGAGGAAAGCGGCACCGTCGGTGCGCTCGGGGAGCGGCACGCCGCTGACGAAATCGCCGTCGATCCCCGCGTATTCATCTTTCGGTTTGCTTTTGCAGGAGGCGCCGGCCAGCACGACACAGAGACCGGCCGCCAGAAGGGTGAAGTTTTTCATGATTGTTCGCATCGGATCAGCGCGACCAGGTGGGTTCGCTCACTTTGCCCAGACCGCTGACAATAGTTGTCGTCCGTCCGTTTTGCACGTCAAGGAGATTGAGGCTCGAGCCGGTGCTGTAGATGAGGTGGCGCGAATTGCGTCCCCAGACGGGGTTCTGGCCGGACGCCACGATGCGCGCCCCGCCGCCGCCGAGTTCCATCACCGCCACGGAGAAACCGCCGCCCGAACGCACGGTGAAGGCCACCTTCTTGCCGTCCGGCGACCAACTCGGGTCGGTGCAGTAGCCGAACCCGCTCGAAAGCATCCGGGCCCCGCCGCCGCCCGCGCCGATGCGGTAAAGCTGCGGGCTGCCGCCGTCGTCGGAGGAATAAATCAGTTCACCGCCGTTCGGCGACCACGTGGGCGAGGACTCGACGCCGCGCGTGCGCGTCAAGCGCCGCGCCATGCCGCCGCGCAGACCGGTGACATAAATTTCCGGATTGCCATCCTTGCTCATGGTCAGCGCCATCTTCCCGCCGTCCGGCGAAATGGCCGCACCCGAATTCGTGCCCGGCGCCTTGACCACGCGCTGGCGCGCGCCCGAAGCGACGTCTATGACATAAACATCCGGATAACCCTCGTGGTAGCCCGTGTAGGCCAGATTCCGCGCGCCGGGTCCGAGCGACGGCGCCACGCTGATGCTGCGGTCGCTGGT
The DNA here is from genome assembly GCA_044355525.1 of Chthoniobacterales bacterium. GTDB lineage: Bacteria > Verrucomicrobiota > Verrucomicrobiia > Chthoniobacterales > JACTMZ01 > JACTMZ01. The sequence continues at coordinate 22,171 of JBIKXZ010000012.1, read as the reverse complement.
CAGACGCCGCGAGTTGTTGCCGTCATAGTCGGCGAAATAAATTTCCTTCGGACCGCTCGCCGTGCCGACAAAGGCGATCTTCGTCGTGGCGATGCCCGGATTGCCGGTGATCGTTTCCACGATGTCGTCGGCGAACTGGTGCGCCACCTCACGATCGCTGCCGCTGTAGGATTTCGAGAGAATCGTCGCCCCCGAGGTGTCGGTCACCCGCCCCTGCAGGGATCCGCCCGAAGCCGTGCCACCGACCACATAGGATCCGCGCGCATCGGGCACGAGCTGGAACCAACCGGAAAGATCGAGGTCGTTCTGCAGGACCTTGGTCACATTCGGACCGGAACTCCCGCCGATCGGCGAGACGGCCAGCGAAACCCGGTCACCCTTGCGGACCGTGATCGTCGGCGCATCCTGCGCCCAAGCCGCCACGGAGAGAATCGAGAGGAAACAAAGCGCGCGAATCATCATGCGCATCCGTATACCGCGCCCGGCCGACCGCGTCGAGACTAGTGGCAGCCGCACCCGCCTCCGCAACACGCCCCGCCCGCGGCTGGCCGCGGGGCCGGCCCGCCCTTCGAGGAGGTCATGACCCCGAGCCCGCCGGTGATGACCCGCCGGATGCGCTCACCTGTTTCCGGATGCTGGGTCAGCGCCGCGTCCTTCATGCTCTGACGGATCTCGTAAGTCCGCACCGCCCCGCCGGCGCGGTCCGGGATGGTTTCGTAAACGTAAACGGCCATGCAGGAAAAATTCTCCGCCGCGGCGGACGACGCAAGAGGGAAAACAGCACCCCGAAACTCTCGCTCCGTAAGCGCGTGAATTTTTTTAGATCGATCGCTTGACACTACCCCCACCGACAACTTATTGGATATTAGTATTGCATTATGAAAATCAATTCATTATTAGTTTTAGTTGCCTTGGCCACAACAACTTCGACCCTCCGCGCCCATGGCCCGGGGCATGTCCATAGCCCCCGCGAACGCGCCGCGGCGCAGGCGGCGATCACCGAAACCGTCGATGTCCAAGAGACCGGCATTCCAGTGCAGACCGGGGATTCCGACCGCATCTGGGGCGTGAATTTCACCACCGGTTGGGAAAGCCGCCATGTGCACTATGGCGTGGACGAGTCGGGTCCCTCCGGCGCCTACGTCAACGAGGTCGGCGTGCGTATCGGCGACTTCTCCGTCAATGTCTGGAACGGCTTCGGCCTGGGCAACGACCTTGTCGAATGGGACTTCACCGCCGCCTACAATGTGGAACTCGGCCCCGTGTTCCTCGTCCCCGGCTACAACCTGCGCTACGTGCCGCGCTATGCCAAAGACAGCCACAGCGAGGAGGAGGACGGCCATGAGGAACACGGGCATGAGGAAGAAGAACATGGCGATGACCACGGCGGTCACGTCCACGGCACTTACGGCAACGAACTCTTCCTCGCCCTCGGCACCACGGCGATTCCTTATGTCACGCCCAGCGCCGTTTTCATCTGGGATCTGAACAACAATCCCGGGGGATTCCTCGAGTTCCGTTTGGATGGCGAAGTCCCCGTCTATGACGACATCGTCAGCCTGCAACCTTACGCCCTGCTCGGACTCAACTTCGGCTACAACACGAGCGAAGTCTACGGCCTGAACAACTTCCAGTTCGGTCTGCAAGGCACCGTGGCGATCAACGAATACGTTTCCGCCTTCGCCGGCGTGAACTACTCCGTCGCCCTCGAAGCCCTCGAGGCCATCGACCAAGACAACGTCGTCTGGGTCAACGTCGGCCTCAGCTTTGCTTACTGAGTTGAGCGCGTCGCCACCGGCCTTGCCATGGCAGGAGTGTTAAGTCTGTAAGTTTGTAAGTTTTAAGTGCGGCACTTCCGCGCGTCGCCACCGGCCTTGCGTCGGTGGAACGCAGCGGGAGGAAGAGCGCGTCGCTTCCGCTTTTTGCCTTTCAATACTCCACCAGCCGATAAAACGCCCGCGGCCGCCGCGCCACGGGATCGGTCATGCTTTTCACATCGCCATAGCCATCGATGAAGGTGTGCGGCTCGACGTTGCGCCAAATGCCGGACTCCAAATCCGTGCAGACCTGCAGGTCGTAGACGAGATTCGCGCGGCTGGTGAAGGTGAGTGACACATTGCCGCCGGCCACGCCGATGGACAGCTTCGGCGGCTGTTGCGCGATGAAGGTGATCGTCTTGTTCGCGCTCGCACTGAATTTTCCCGCCGCATCCACCGCGCGGAAGGTGACGGTGTAAGTGCCCGGACGGTCCATGGTGAAAGCCCGGCCGTGCGCGTGCGTGTCGCCGTCGAGAACAACCGGAAACACCACGCCCGCTCCCGACCAACCCGCCGCCCGCCACCACGTGGGCGCCGTGGCTCCGACTTCCCAGAAGGCGAACGATCCGCCGGCCGGACCGGTCACGGCCACGATTTCGATCCGCGGATCGGCGCCGTTGGCCATGGGCAAAGCACCGGTCTCGGTGGTGAAAGTCAGCTCGCACGCATGCCAGCCGCCGGGGAACTGCGGCAGATACCCGCTGAAAAATTCCCGTAGCGGCACGTAGAGCGCGAGTTGCTGCGAAGGACCCGACATGGCCAGTTGATTCGAGGACGCGGAGACACGGCCGACTTCCACATGCTCATGAGCATGGGCGACCGGCAGAGTAGTGCAGAAAAGCAAGATGCCCATGCGCAGCAAATTCCTTCCCCAAGCAGGGACGGGTGGCCCACCCGTCCGTCTGCCTTTCCCCGGACCCGCGAGCCGCGCGTCCCTACCGTCCGAAGTCATTGCGAATAGCCTTTTCATGGCACAAGAAAGGATGTCCCCGGTTGCTTCAGCCGCCTTTGCACCTCGATCCACGCCAAATTTTCCGCGTGTCCGTCGACGAACAAATAGTTCGCGTTGCCATTGTGCACCTCCACATTGACCGCGGCCTTGAATTGGTTCGGCGTGACCCGCGCCGCACCGCCGCGGCCGCCGGCAAAGTGGAAATGCTCGCTGCTTTGGTTCGTCGCCAACTCCGCCGCGGCCATGGTCGCGCTTGGCGTGCGCACTACCACGGCGCGGATGCCCTGACCGCGCTTGTCGGCCAGGCTGTCGTTCCATCCGTAGGTCACGCGCGCGCGGTGATCGGGCACAGCCGGACACTTCCCGAGGAAATTGGTCCCGAGATAGGCGCCCAGCGAATTGGTCCACGAGACACCGTGCGAGGTTCCCGGCAAACGCCCGTCGTGGTCGCCGGCAAACATCTGCATGGCCGCGCCGATCTGACGCATGTTCGACAGGCATTTGGTCGCCTGACCTTTGCCGATGACGCTATCGGCCGCCGCATAGCCGAGCGTGGCCAGCACCGCGATGATGGCCATGACCACGAGCAACTCGATCAGCGTGAAAGCGGTGACCCTTTTCATCGCGGCAACCTCCATCGCAGGAACAAGCCCGCCATCCCAACGCCGCAGGCCAGCAAGGCCCACGTGGATGGTTCCGGCACCGCCTGCACCGTGACATTAACGCCGTAGGTCGGATAGGTCGGCGTCTCGGTCGTCTGCGCCGCGTCATTGGCCCCGCCGATGAACAGCGAATAATCGCCCGCCGCCAAACCATGGAAGATGGTCGTGATATAGCCGTCCGCATTGCCATCGCCATTGATCCCCGGCGCCAGACCGAAGTTGACGCTCGTGCCGTCCGCCGCGTGGCCGAGGTAGGTGAAGGGAGCCAGGCGCGCCCCGATGAGAATGCCGCTGGTCGGATCACCAGAGGTGACATAGGTCGGGTCGTTGCCGATCGACCAATCGGTCAAAGCACGGAACGAACCCTCCGTGCCTCCCGGACGCGAAGCGATCGAAAGCACCGCATTGTCATGGGCCAGCGCTTCCGTGCGGAAGACCGCGTCCTGCTGCACTCCCTCGTTGTTGGCCCGCTGGGCCAGCCCCGAAAAGAACGAGAAGGCCGGCAGGAACGTTCCCGCCGGACCGTTGCCACCCGCGTTGCGCTCGACGGTGATCATGACCGAGGCAAACGTGTTCAGACTGAAGCGGAACGCCCGCAGGCGATGGCTGTCCCCCCAATCGGAGTCGGTCGCATCGGCCCAACCGAAAGAACTGCTCACCGTCTGGGTGAGGTTGCTCGAGGCCGGATCGCCGACGACGAGAGCGCCGAAATTGCGTCCGGTGTAACTGATATGGGCCTGCAGGCCCGCCGGCGCGGCACACGCCGCGGCGAGGATAAGCATGATGTATTTGGAAGATTTCATTTTTTCGCGAGTTTTTTGGATTCATTCGCACCACGAAGGGCGCACACGCGGTGCGGGTGAAGTGATGCGAGACCGGCGCGATGCGCCGGCAGGAAGCAACGCGGAAACACTCCGCGTCGCGGGACTCAGACGAGGTCCGCGATGGGAACCGGCACGGGCGGCGCGTCGGCACGCGCAGCAGGTCTGATGTCCGCCGCCGCGGGATAAACAAACTCCCGGCAATCACGCCGCGGTAACGCCGCACGCAAAGGCGCAGGAAACGCTTCGATTTTTTTCATCGAAACCAAAGTCACAGGTGCGGATCGCTCCTTCTCCTTCGCCGTCTTGATCGAATCGCACATCGTGCACGGATGCTCGCCATCGAAGGTCTTCTGCACCCCGGAAAGCAACGAACCATCCGCCTGCGTGTAATTCCACAACATCCCGGCCCACGCTACCGTTTGCAGCGCCCCCCAGTGTCCGCCAGCCACGAAAAACATGGCCACCGCCGCCATGGCATGACCGATGAAGCGCCGGCGCCCGGAGAAAATCATGCGCAACATCCTGCCCGCCGCCGGCCCCCGCGGCAAGAGGAAGAGGAGTTTTAAGTTTTAAGAGCGGGGAGCCAGACAACGCTAAGCGCCGCTACCGGCCTTGCGCCGGTGGAACGCAACGGGCCAAAGAGCGCCGCTGCGCTCTCAAGGTAGAAGCGGTCGACCGCTTCTCCTTTTCCCGCCCCGTTGCGTTCGCCGTATGCCCCTTGCGCCTTTTCGCGGCCACTCCCTTCTGATTTCCTGTCCCCTGTGTCCCTTTGGGCCATCTCCGGGCCCTTCGCCTCGCGCCGTCTCCGTTTCACTCCGGCTCAAGTTTGATCCACATCTGCTCGGTTCAACCCTCCAGCTCTTCGTCTCTTCGTCTCTAAGCCTCTTCATCTCTTCGTCTCTTGGTCCTTTAGTCCCTTCCCCCCTTTCCCCTATCCTCCCTCCATGCCCGCCCGACGCAAAAGAACCGCCCCTGTCCGCACACAGCCGCTCAAATCACGCCGCCAGATCGTGGAAAACTGGTTGCCCCGCTACACTGGCGTCGAACTCGACGAACTCGGCGACCATATCCTGCTCACCAATTTTTCGAATTACGTCAAACTCTTCGCCCAGTGGCACGGCGCCAAACTCCGCGGCAAGGACAAGCCCATGCCCAATGCCACCGCCGGCCGCATCAGCATCATCAATTTCGGCATGGGCAGTGCCACCGCCGCCACCGTGATGGACCTCCTCAGCGCCATCAAGCCGAAGGCCGTCCTCTTCCTCGGCAAATGCGGCGGACTCAAACACCGCGCCGAACTCGGCGACCTCATCCTTCCCATCGCCGCCATCCGCGGCGAAGGCACCAGCAACGACTACTTCCCGCCCGAAGTCCCCGCCCTCCCCGCCTTCGCCCTGCAAAAAGCCATCTCCACAACGATCCGCGAAGCCGAGCGCGACTACTGGACCGGCACCGTCTACACGACCAACCGCCGCGTCTGGGAGCACGACGAAGACTTCAAAGCCCACCTCAAAAAGATCCGCGCCCTCGCCATCGACATGGAGACCGCGACGATTTTCATGACCGGCTTCTACAACGAAATCACCACCGGCGCGTTGTTGCTGGTCAGCGACCAACCCATGATGCCCGAAGGCGTCAAAACCGCCGAAAGCGATGCCGAAGTCGACGCCGCCTTCGTCACCGACCACCTCCGCATCGGCATCAACTCTCTCAAGCAACTGATCAACCAAGGCCTCACCCTCAAGCATCTGAAGTTTTGACTGCAAGCAAGAGCAGGGAGCGTGGAGCCGGGGGCCAGAGGGGCACGCGATGCGTGCCGTAACGAGTTGCGGCGCTTGTTGCGGGTCACAATGGCGCCGCGCCTCCGAACTTTGGTCGCCGCGGCGACCTATCTGCGCTGCGCTTCGGTTGACCTCCGACGTCAGACCATCGGCCTCTGCCCTCCGCCCCCATCCGTGCTATCGGTGTAATCGGTGGTTAAGCCCTCCTACCTCCGACCGTATGCCGTAAGCCTTATGCCGTCTGCCTCTACCCTTCGCTTCCTTGGTTACCTTCTGTTCAAATCAGATCCGCTTCGCCGCGAACTAAGCTGCCGTTGACGCGGCGCCGACGGACTCGAAAAGCACGCGCACGGGCTCCTGGGCTGCGTCCGGGTAATTCAGCCTCTCGAAGCCGATGACGTGGCCATCCTTGTCCTTCATCAAAACAACCTCATCGCCGGTTTCCTCGCAGACATACTCTTTCTGCGGCTCGCCAAACCACACCGTGAGCGTGCGCCCGGTCACATCGTGATAAACATTCAGGTCGGCCATATATGTTCTCCTTCTTTGATCGCGTCCGTCGGGTAAGCGGTGATGAGAAAACCATCGGAGCCAGTCCGACGACGCACAGCACACACCCAACGCCCCGGGCGCCTTGATCTGTAGAAAAGATACACCTGATCGTCGCTTTTGCTAAGCCGTATTTCATCCGGCGTTTCGAGTGCGGCGCGCACCTCTTCCAAGTGCCCGTGCATAACCGGGTGCTTCAGTGTGGAAATAATCTCCCAATAAGCCTTGGTCACGCGGACCGTGAAACCCAGAGGCGTCGCCACTTCGAGGATGATTGCCTGTTGATCGCCCACGGGGCTTATAGTCGGCATCATCAGGGGCAGCGTCAACGCGCCCGCGCACGCTGCTTACCAAGCGGCCAAAACATTTCCGACCTCCGACCGTATGCCGTATGCCGTATGCTTTTCCCACTCGTCACCGTGCGCATCGCGCTCTCAAGCCGCCTGCAACGCCGCCGGATTGCTCCGCACCACCGCCAGCAAACGCAAAGCGGCCCCGCTCGGTTTGCGCGTGCCGTTTTCCCACGACACCGCCGTGACCTTCGGCACATTGAGCAGCGCGGCAAACTCCGACTGCGTGCAGCCGAGCTTCGCCCGGGTCTCCCGGATAACGCGGGCGGACATCGCCTTGACTGGCGGCGGAATGACCAGACGGCGCACCCGCGCGCGCTCCCGTCCGGCGGCGAACCGCTCCACGCGTCCCACCAGTTCCTCGATATCGAAGGCAATCTCGTTCTTTTTCATCGGTTGTATTGTTGTTTGATCGTTTCCACCGCATCACGCAACCGCGCCAGGTGCTCCGGCGCGATGTCGGCTTTGGCAGATTTGGTATAGAGCATGAAGAAAATGAATCGTCGCGCCCGCGGCAACCACAGGTAGATAACCCGTGCGCCGCCGCTTTTGCCGCGACCCGGAAGCTTCATCCTGGCCTTGCGCAACCCACCCGAATGACGGATCAGATCCCCCGCTTCAGGATGAGCAGCCAATTCCAGTTGGAACTCCCGCAAGATTTCCTCATCGGCAACTCGAAGCAGCTCACGAGTGAACGCCTCAAGCTCCACGAAGCTGAAATCCATCAATAACTGTTATACTCCGTATAACACCCTGTCAATACCCCCGACCTCTGATCTCCGGCCTCCGACCGCATGCCGTATGCCTTTTGCCTTTTGCCTTTTGCCTCCGCCCACTCGTCAAACCGCTGGCTGAAAAAACTTCCTGTTCCGCTTCCGCTCCGCCGCCGTGGCCGGACGAAATCCTTGGGCGCGCAGGATCGCCTCCGCCTCTTTCACCGTGATTCGTCCGGCAGCGCTCACCGGCACGCGGACAATGACCGGAGCCTCAATGCTGCAGGTAGAATTGGATGTAGCGCTCATAATTTGTCCGCAGATCAGCCACCGCGTAACCGAAGGCGTCTCTATTGCTTGAAAGTAGCAGCCATTCCTTCTCAATCAAGCCCGCCCGCCTCCCAAGAACATCCCGGTGCGGCTGGTCATGAGAGGTATCGTATCGCGTCACGCAGATCTCCTCCCCGTCGATCTCTGTAATCAAAACCACGGCAAAAGACCTCGTGTCGGACTTCAACGTATCCAAAAGCACGACAATCCGGCTGCCATCCTTAAGAAAAATCGTCCACTCACGCTCCGGCATAACGGCGCAATAATGCCCCTACGCCGGCTGGAAAGCCAGTTCGCACCCGTCACCAGCCGCAACCTCTTGCGCCTCTTCGCGGCAAAAATTCCGACCTCCGACCTTTGGTCGCCGCGGCGACCCATCTACACTTCGTTCCGGTTGACCTCCGACCGTATGCCGTATGCCTTATGCCGTATGGCACGGAGTTTTAAGTCTATAAGTTTGTAAGTTTTAAGAGCCGGCAGCAGGCCTTTGGTCTCTTCTTCTTTTAGTCTCCGCGCCCCCACCCCCATCCGTGCCATCGGTGTAATCGGTGGTTAAACCCTCCTACCTCCGACCGTATGCCGTATGCCGTATGCTTTCCCCACTCGCGACTTTTTACCAGCGACCCGCCACCACGGCAGTTTAGTCGCCGCGGCGACCCGTAAGCCGTCTGCCTTATGCCCGCTTGGCCGCCAAGCGGTCCCGCATCGGCGCGCGGAGGCCGAGGATCTTCTTCGCATCCTTGAGCAAGCGCTTGCGCGAGGGCCAGAGCATCAGGCTGAGCAAGCCCGCGGCCGCGAGGTAGGTCGAAGGCTCGGGAATGGCCGTGATGGTGAAGCTACCGCCGCCATTGTCGGTGATGAAGCTGTTGACGTAGCCCGTGCCGAAGCTGAAGTAGCTACCGACGTTTGACCCGTCCGCTTGGAACAGCGCATTGCTGAAGGTGAACGATGTGTCCGGCAGGAAGTTGTTGATCGTGAGCAACGCGCTCGGGGCCGCGTTCTCCTCATACGTGCCGAAGTTCAGGTTGCCCGAGCCACCGCCGCCGAAGTCCAAGGTGGAATTCGACAAGAGGTTAAGCGAGGCGAAGACTTCGCTCACACCGGTGCCGCGCGTGATCGTGCCGCCGGAGAGGGTGATCGCCGCGCTGTCGTTGATCTGGTTGCTCGAGGCAATGAGCAAGGTGGCGCCGCTGGCTACCGAAATGGAGGTGGTCGAGGCCAAGGCTTGGCCGGTGGTGTTGTTCAGCTCGAGAGTTCCCGCACTGACCGTGGTCGCACCCGAATAGGTGCTCGCACCGCTCAAGGTGAGCGATCCTGCGCCAGACTTCGTCACCGTGCCGCTGCCCGAGATGGCGCCGGAGTAGGACGAGCTATCCGAACGGTTGAAGACGAGCGAGGCGTTGTTGGTAATCGCCCCGGTGATCGAACCACTCGTTCCACCGTTGCCGACATAGAGGACGCCCTCGTTGATTGTCGTGCCGCCGCTGTAGGTGTTCGCTCCAGCGAGGACCACGTCGCCTGTGCCGGTCTTGGTCACCGAACCGAGGCCGGAGATCCCGCCGGAGAAGGTCGCCGTGCCGCCGCTTACTGCCGTGAGGGTGGCTTGGTTGTTGTTCACGATATTGCCGCTGAAGGTGGCCGAACCCGCTTCGCTGATGCCGAGCGTGCCGTTACCGGTGGCTGCAGCGATGCTGTTGATGACGAAGTTGTCGATCGCGACAGAGTCACGGCTGCCGGAGCCAGTGGAAGAACTCAAGGCAACAACGCGGAAGACCAAGTTCGCTTGGTTATCGAGCGAGGACCCGAAGTCGCTGGTATCGAAGGTAAGCGCCGTCGTTCCCCACGTGCCGGGATCGCTCCAGGTTCCGAGCGTGGTAAACGAAGTCGGTGCAGCTCCGACGCCGTATTGGATGGACCACGTGGTCGACTGACCCTGAACGCTGAGCATCATCAGGTCGAAGCTGATCGCATCGATCGTTTCGCCGGTTGTCGTGAAGACATATTGGAACGAGGCACCCGGGTTGCCGAAGGAGCCAGTCTGCCGGATCCCGAGAGCACGATCCGCCGAGTCGTTTTGCTGCGTGGTGGTCGCCGTTGAGGAAAGCCCCGTCGCGGAAGCGAAGTTCTTGAAAGCACCGGCAGAGTCGCTCCACAAGATCTCAGTAGTCGAGAACGCCTGCGAGGTTCCCAATCCGGAGGCGTTGGCACCGGTGCGCGTCGTCCAATCGGTCGGCAAAGCGGTGCCGAGGTCATTGAAGTTTTGGCTATAATAAACTCCCGAACCTCCGGCCACGCCGATGGTGAAGTTGTTGGCAATGCTCACACCGCTGGCCGCTTGGATGCTGCCATTGGTCAGGGCCACCGCGCTCGTGCCGAGAGCATTGTTGTTGGCTGCGACAAGTCCGCCGGCCTGCAGGTCGATGGTGCCGTTATACCCGCTGCTATTGCCTCCGAGCGTGACGGTCCCCGAACCCGATTTGGTGAACGCACCGGCGCCGCTCATCGCCCCGCTGTAGGTGCCGTTGGTCGACTGGCTCATGACAACGGTGGCGCTGTTGGTGATGGACCCCTGCAGGCTGGTCGTGTTGCCGACCAAGGCGCCCGCGCTGACGAGGGTTCCCCCGCTGTAGCTGTTCGCACCGGAAAGGGTGAGAGATCCCGCGCCCGACTTGGTCACAGAACCGCTGCCGCTCAATGCGCCGGAATAGGTTCCATTGGTCGATTGGCTGAAGACCAAGGCCGCGTTGTTCGTGATCGGACCGGAAACACTCGTCGTGTCGCCGACAAGGGCGCCGCCGCTGATCAGGGTTCCGCCGCTGTAACTGTTCGCACCCGAGAGAGTGAGCGAACCCGCCCCCGACTTGGTCAGCGAACCAGTTCCGCTCATCACCCCGCCGTAGGTTCCATTGGTCGACTGGTCGAAGACCAGCGCCGCGTTGTTCGTGATCGGACCTGCAACACTCGTCGTGTCGCCGACCAGGGCGCCGCCACTGATCAGGGTTCCGCCGCTGTAGCTGTTTGCACCCAAGAGAGTGAGCGAACCTGCACCCAACTTCGTCAACAAGCCCGAGCCGCTCATGACTCCGGAGTAAGTGCCGTTGGTCGACTGATCGAAGATGACCGTCGAGTTGTTGGCGATCGCACCCTGCAAGCCGGATGTTGTTCCGACAAGAGTTCCTCCCGAAACCGTGGTGCCGCCGGTGTAGCTGTTGTCACCGGTGAGAGTCAGTGTGCCGGCGGAGATCTTGGTCAGAGCGCCTACTCCACTCACTGCTCCGGAAATTGTCGTGTTGAAAGCCCCATCGACGGTCAGCACTTGAGCAGCCACGTCGTTGGTCACATTGCCGGCAATGGTCAGGTCGCCAGCGGCCGCATTGATCGTGGCCACGCTGGAAAAGCTTACGTTATTGCTGATGGTATGCGCGTTGGCCGAGTCGTTCTCGATGCCGCCCGCACCGATGGAGAAGGCATCGCCCGCCAACACAATCGATCCCGAGGTGTTGGTGAAGGAAACGCCGAGCACGCTGGTGACGGTCGCATCGTTGGTCGCGGTGCCAGCCGCGCCGCTGAAGACCAAACCGACGCCATTGGTCGGAGCCGCATTGTTCGTCCAATTCGCACTGGTCGACCAGTTACCGGACCCGCCCCCCCACTCATAGGAAGCGGAAGGAACGAACGAGGTCGTGTAAAGCAGGGCCAGCCCGCCGCCGACATTCGTGATGGTGAAGGTGCCATTGACCGTGTTCTGGAAGTTGTTCGTGTTCACCGTGAACAAATTGGAGGCAAAAGCTTCGCCCTGCAGGCCGCCCGTGAACGTGATGAACGTGTTGGTATAACTCACGTTTTGATCCCAGCCGACGGAGAGACCGGCGGTGGTGCTGTTGGAGAGCGAGATGAGATTGATGGTGAACGGGCTAACGCTCGTGTTGCTCAACGTAAGGTCACCCGTGATGGCCAGAAGATCCCATCCCGTGCCCGCCGAGTTGGTCCAGTTGAACATCTCGAGGTCGAAAGACCCGCCACCAAGGAATGTTGTGTTCCCCGCGCTGAGCGTGCCGATGCTGTTGCCGGGCGACAGCGTGCCGCCCACCGTCAGTGCGCCGATCTGCCCGGAGCCGCCGAGCGAAGCGCCGTTGTTCACGGTCACTGCGCTGCTCGCGTTGGTGCCGTGGACCACCAAGCGACCACCCTGAACCGTCGTGGCACCGTTGAAGGTGTTGACGCCGGTCAAAGTGAGCGTTCCCGTGTTGGCCTTGGCCAAAGTGCCGCTACCGCTGATCACGCTGGCATAGGTGCCATTGGTCGTCTGGCTGAAGAGGAGGGCCGCGTTGTTCGTGATCGTTCCCTGCAAGGAACGCGTGTCGCCCAACAACGTTCCCGCGCTGACTAAAGTCCCGCCGCTATAAGTGTTGGGGCCCGACAATGTCGCCGTGCCCCCGCCTGCTTTGACCAGACCGCCATTGCTGACGATGCCGGAGACCGTGCTGTTGCCCTCGCCGGCGAGAGTAACGGTATTTCCGCCTCCGGCGATGTTGCCGGAGAGGGTGAGCGCCGCACCGCTATCCGCAGCGATGGTGGCATTCGCGCCGAGCGTGATAGCACCCGCATAGGAAGCCGTGCCCGCGCCGCGCAACGCCCCATTGCCGCCAACGCCCGTGCCACTGATGGTCAAGGCCTCGGCCGTGCTGTAGTTCGCGTTGGAGATGATCACCGTGCCGCCGCTGGCCACCACCGTGCCCGCAGCCGTCGTCCCGAAAGCGCTGTCTTTGGCCGCGATCACCGTCAGTCCCGACGCGATATTCAGAGTGTTGGCGAAGCTATTGCCGGCCACACCGGAGAGAATAAGTGTGCCGCTTCCCGAAAGATCGATGCTCGTTCCCGTGCTATTCGAGACAACTCCGGAGAATGTTGTTGTGTTGTCTACTTGCACCGTGGCTGCGGCAACGTTCGTGGAGAACCAGCTGACCGGTCCGGTGAAGGTCAGCGGATTGGCGCCGCTGAAAACAAGATTGTTTGCGCCGCGTGCACCGATGGAAAGAACGTTGGTAATTGTCGCCCCGCCCGCACCGGCCTGCACCGTGCCGAAGTTGAGCTGTAGAGTGTTTGCACCAGCAGATGCTCCGTTAGCGAAGATGAGCGTGCCGCCATTGGTCGCCGACGTGCCGGCTGCGCCGAGGCGGTAGCCACCATTGGTGTTGACCGTGCCGTTGACCGTCATAGTGCCCAAGCCCAGTTTGACGATACGGTTGTTTGCACCCACGCCCTGCACGTCACCGCCGATGACAAGGTTGCCGCCGCTGTTGATCGTGATGTTCTTGTCACCCGTGGTTCCGTAAGCAATGGCTGAAGCCAGCGTCGCCGTGCCGGTCAGTGCCGTCGCATCGATGCTCGTCAGCGACACCGCGCCCGCCGCGCTACTGATCGTTCCGCCCGCGGTGAGCGTCAATGCACCCACGCTGCGCGTGGCGCCGTTGAGCGCGAGAGTTCCCGTATCGTTCAAGGTCAGCGCGGTCATGTTGACCACACCGCCATTGGTCAGCGACGTCCCGTCCGCAATATCGATCGTACCCGAACCACTGAAGTCGCGCCCGGCTCCGAGGTTGATGCCCGCCGTCGTCGCCAGCGTGCCACCGCCGAAGACGATGTCATTGGCCGCGTTGCCAAGATTGCCATCGCTGGAAATGGAAAGTCCGCCGGCGGTCAGAGTGATGCCGCCCGTGAAGCTGTTGGCGCCGGCCAGAGTGACCGTGCCCGATCCTGCTTTGCTGAAGGAACCCGTGCCGCTCAGCGCTCCCGCATAAGTTCCATTCGTCGTCTGGCTGAAGGCCAACGTGGCGTTGTTGGTGATGTCGCCCTGGAGGCTCGCGGTCGATCCAGTCAATGTTCCGGCGCTGATCAGTGTTCCGCCGCCGTAGCTATTGGCGCCTGCGAGCGTCACATTGCCCGCCCCCTCCTTGACCAAGCGGCCGTTGCCACTGACCGCACCGCTGTAGGTCCCGTTGGTGGTCTGGCTGATGGCAAAAGTCGCACCCGAAGCCACGCTGACCGCACCGGGAATCGATGCAGTCGATGCCGTGAGCGTTCCGCCATTGATAGTGGTTCCGCCGTTGTAGCTGTTCGCCCCGGAGATGGTGACATTGCCGACACCTTCTTTGACCAGCGCACCGCTGCCGCTCATCGCGCCCGCGTAGGACCCGTCGGTCGCTTGGCTGAAGATGACCGTCGCATTGTTGGTCACTGAACCCTGCACGCTCGTCGTATCGCCGAGCACTGCGCCCACGCTGACCAAGGTGCCGCCCGTGTAGCTGTTGGCCCCGCTCAGCGTCAGAGTGCCCGCGCCCACCTTGATGAGCACGCCATTGCCGCTGACCACGCCGGAGTAGGTTCCATCGGCCGCTTGATCAAAACGCAACGTGCCGCTGTTGGCGATGTTGCCCTGCAGGCTGGTCGTGTTGCCCGCCAACTCGCCGGCCGAAACCGTCGTGCCGCCGGTATAGCTGTTGGCTCCCGTTAAAGTCGCCGTGCCCGCGCCCGATTTGAGCAACGCGCCGCCGCCGCTGATGATTCCGCTGATTTCCGTGTTGTTCGGACCGGCCAAAGTCAGTTGGTTCCCACCGTTGGTCACATTGCCGGAAATGACCAGGCCGTTCGACAAAGCGTTGAAGGTTGCGTTGGTCGAAAGGGAGAAGTTGTTCTGCAGCGTGTGCGTGTCGGCCGACTCGTTTAGGATACCGATGGATCCCAAGGCCAAAGCATCCCCGCTCACTGTGTAGCTGCCCGATGTGCCGGCGAAGTTGATGCCGGAAACACTTGTCAATTGGTTGTTCGTGCTCAGACCGCCCGCGCCGATGAACTTGATCGCGCTGTCATTGGTCGGAACGGCATTGTTGCTCCAATTGCCCGCCGTGGCCCAGTCGCCGGACCCGACATTCCAATCATAGGAGCTGACCGCAGCAGGTGCGGTGTAAACCAAAGCCAGACCCTGCGTGATGTTGGTGATGGAAAATGTTCCCGTGAAGGCGTTTTGGAAGGCCGCAGTATCGACCGTGAAGAGGTCCGCGGAAAACGCCGTGCCGAGCAGGCTGCCGGTGTAATTGATGAAAGTGTTGGTGAAGCTCGTTGAGGAACTGAAGTTGGTCGAAACACCCGTCGCGCTGGTCGATGACATCGAAACGAGATTGATGGTGAACTTGCTCCCCGTCGTGTTGCTGAGTGTCAGGTCGCCAGTAACGTCGAGTAGGTCCCAGCCCGTGCCGGCCGTGGAATTCCAATCCCACATCTCCAACTCGAAAGACCCGCCGCCGTTGAAGACCGTGCTGCCAGCGCTCAGAGTGCCGATGCTGTTGCCCGGAGCAAGCAGGCCGCTCACGGTCAGTGCACCCACCTCGCCCGTGCCGCCGAGCGAAGCCCCGCTGCTCACCGTCACTGCGCTGCTCGTGTTCGTGCCGTTGGCAACCAAACGCCCAGCGCTGACCGTCGTCGCCCCGCTGTAGGTGCTCGTGCCCGTCATGGTAAACGTTCCCGTCCCGTTTTTGGTCAGCGCACCGCTCGCGCCGCTCATCTCACCGCTGTAAGTCGTCGAAGTATTCGCGCTGCCGACCGTCAGCGTGTTCGCACCGAGGCTCACCGCGCCCGCGCCGGCCAACGAACCGACCGACTCCGCACCACCCAGAGCAAGCGTCGCGCCGTTCGAGATACCGAGCACCGCGTTCGCTCCCGTGAAGCGCGAGCCCGATCCAAGGGTCAAGGTGCCTGCACTGACATTGATGGTTGTCGCCGCCGCTGTGCCATTGAGGTTCGCGCTCCCGCTGGCATTGAGCGTTCCCGCGCCAAAGTTGCCCGCCACCGTGCCTCCGCTCAGGGTGTAGGTGGAGGCTGTGATCGTGCCGTTGGTGAACGTTCCGCTTGACTGCGCATACGAACCAATCGTGTCCGTGTTGTTGCTGAAGTTGATCGTTCCGCCCGCATTGGTCAGCGCCGTGGTGTCGGCCATCTGGTTGGAGTTCGCGAGTAGGAGTGAGCCGCCGTTGACGAGAACATTGCCGGCCGAAACGTTCACACCGGCCGATTTGTTGAACACCAGAGAACCGGCCGACAAGGTCGTAAGGCCAACGTAGGTGTTGTTGTTTGTGCCACCGATAATAAGAGTGCCAGCACCGGTCTTAGTGATGTCATTCGTCGTGCCCGAAGTGTCCCTGATTTCGCTCATCAAACTGACGCGTGCCCCTGAGTTAGAGACATTGATCACACCGCCGGTCATTAGCACGATAGGCAAGCGACCGATTGTTGCGTTTGTGGTAGCGGGGCTGCCATTGGTGATAATGAGATGGCCATTGGTCGAGGTGTTGACGATCAGGTTGGTCTGGCTGTTTTCCACCCAGCCGTGTATGCGGAGCACCGCGTTCTGGTTGTTTGCGTTTGTAGAACCTGAACTGTTGGAAATGGTTACGGTGCCGTTGCCGGTAAAGAGAAAACCAGCGGTGTTGTTTGTCGAGGTGGTGCCGGCATTGATGCCAACCGAAGTCGTCGTCGTGTTGGTAAACCGCGCCACGACTGTGGCGGTAGGAACCGAACCGGGAGACCAGTTCCCGGTAGAGAGCCAAGCCGCGCCGCTTGTTGCGGTCGACCAAGTATTCGTTGTTACCTGAGAGAAAACTTGCGGCACGAGCAGCGTGATCAAGATCGCAAACGCGACGAGCAATCGATCGATTCGGAAGAGCGGGGATTTTGTTTTCATGGGGTCAGCAGGAGTTGGCGGTTTGCAGTTGGCAGGGTTTGGGAGTCGGAAGGAAAGTTGGAGAAAAGTTGGCAGTCGTCAGTTAACGGAGGTCAGAATTCGGAAGTCGGATGTTAAAGACAGCAGGTTGCATGCCGAAAATTGCGGTGGGCGGGAATTTTCGCGGAGCGCCCGAACTGCAGCGCCCGCAGCACGTGAAACGTCGGTGAAAGTTTCGGTCATAACGCGGGCAAATGTGGCGACCACATCCCGCACAAACAAAACCTTTAGTGTGAAACTTTCGTAACAGTCCGAGACACCACTCGCGACTACACCACACCCCTCGACCGCGTGACGGAATCTCTGCGGCCGCTCGCATTCAGCGATGGCATATTGGGGGGTCATTGCTCCTGGGGGAGAGCGGATTATGGTTGCAGGACGTAAAATGCGCCCCCACCCGGCCCCACGGCAACAACTTTTTTCAGGATTTTCTAATCCTTACTGGTTCAGTGTGAATAACTTCGGGAAGCAGGGAGCGGGCCCTCTGGCTCGAAGAGCCCCACGGGTCGGAGAGGAGCTTGGAGCTGAGAGCCAGAAAGAGGCCTGATCAGGCCACAGCCGAGCCAAGCAGTCAGAAATTAGCCACAGCCGAGTCTGCGAGACAGACAACTCAAAGAGTTGAGCGCAGCGTTCAAATAGACGCGGATGAAGGCAGGATAACGGCCCGGCTGCCTGACATCAGCCGGGCCGAGTTGCTCCGACAAAGGCGCAAGATATCCTCTGCTATCCGCGTTCATTTGCCTAAGGGCCGTTTGGCCGCAGTAGCGGCCCATCTACGGTATTGCCTCCGGTTCGAAGACTCCGGCTGTGGCTAAAGCCTTTCCTCGCTCTGATTTGGCCTTCCGCTTGTAGCGGACATTCCTAAGATGCCCGCCAACGCATGATCGTTTCATTTGGCGACGATGACACCGAGGAACTCTTTCGGGAGGAGTCGAATCGGCGCTATGCGCAGATCGCCCGCGTGGCCCTCCGCAAGCTGATCGCCGTGGATGCGGCGGAACAGGTGCAGGACCTTGCCGTGCCGCCGGGGAACCGGCTCGAGCCGCTCAAGGGCCGAGCGGCTGGCTGGCACTCGATCCGGATCAACGACCAGTGGCGGATCGTCTTCCGCTGGACCGCGCAGGGTCCGGCCGATGTCTCGATCACGGACTACCATTGACAGCCACCCATAACGCCATAAGATATAGACATGAAAACGCCGATTACTCCCGGGGAAATTCTGCTCGAAGACTACCTCCAGCCGATGGGCATTTCGCAGAACGCGCTGGGCCGGGCCTTGGGCGTGAGCCCGCGCAGCATCAACGAAATCGTGCTCGGGCGCCGCGCCATCACGCCGGAGATGTCTCTCAAGCTGGGCAAGTTTTTCAAACAGAGCCCGCAGTTCTGGTTCAACATGCAAACGAATTGCGACTTCCGCCGCCTCATGAAGCAAGCCAACCGCATCACCGCCAAAGTCAAAGGCGACTTCACCAAGTTGGCGGCATAAAGCCGATCCATGAAAAAATCCGCTGCCAAGTCCAAACCAAGGAAGGGCAAAACCGATGACGCTAGTGATTTCTTCCGCAAGGCCTCGGCCGCCATGCGCCGCGCCCAGAAAGTCGCCGAGCGAGAAAATGCCCGTTACGGCATGAAGCTCGTGCTCGCCGACGGTTGAGTTCGCTGCCGCTCCCGACCCTCGCGACGCAATCCGGTGTAGGAGGAACTGAAATGAGCGACAAAATGTTTGCCGAGTTGGTCGAAAGCATCAAGCAAGCCGGGCAGACTCGCCGAGCGCGCAAGATGCCCGCGCGCGAAGGCCGTGGACTGGATTGGTCAAAAGCACAAAAGGTTGCTTTTCCCGACCTCAAGCCGAGCACCGAGACCATCTCGCTGCGTATGCCGGCGCCTTTGCTTCACGCCATCAAACGCGAAGCCAACCGCCGCGACGTGCCCTACCAAAGCCTGATCAAACTCGTGCTCGCCGAGCGCTTCGCTGCGGCCAAAGCCTGAGTTTTTCCAAGCAGGCCACAGCCGAGCGAAGCAGTCAGAAATTAGCCACAGCCGAGTCTGCGAGACAGACAACTCAAAGAGTTGAGCGCAGCGTTCAAATTGACGCGGATAGACACAGCCGAGGCTGCGAACCGGAGGCGAAGCCGCAGATAGGTCGCCGCGGCGACCAAACGGCCGAGGACGCCAGTCCGCAGGCAAATAAAAGGCAGGATAACGGCCCAGCTGCCTGATTGCCTGAGGGCCATCTGCGGCTCAGAGCCTCCGGTTTCAGCCGGGCCGGGTTCTTTCCGGAACGCGCCGCTGTGACCGCTTGCGATGCCCAGTGCCACCTTGCAACTGCACCATGTCGTGATAATTTCATCTCTATGACCAGCATCCCGATACCCGCGGAGCTTCTGGATGAGGCCAATCAGATCAGCGACCTGCAGGAGCGCGTTGCGAGGTTCATCAAAGCCGAAATCACCCGTCGCAAGAGCCAGAAGAAGCGCTATGGCGCCGACATCCTCCGTCTTGTCGACCAAGCTTTCGCCGAAGCCGAATCGCTCAAAAAATCCGGATTCGATCAGGGTGCCGCGCGCGACGAGATGACCAAACTGCACGAACAAGTCCTCCATTCGTGATCCGCGCCGTTCTCGACACCACCGTGGTCGTCGCCGCCGGAAAGTCTCCGTCACATTCCAGTCCCAACCGCGAAATCATCGAACGCTGGCTCAAGGGACAATTCGTCCTTCTCGTTTCCCGAGACATCGCTGCGGAGTATGCCCTCAAACTTCGTGAGCGTGGCGTCAAGGAAGCCATAATATTGGCTTTTGTGCGGCAACTCGCGCTTCTCGCCGAGACTGTCGCGATAAAGCACTTCCACTTCCGCCACTATCCTATCGACGAGAATGACATCGCTTTCCTCCTGTGCGCCACGAACGGCGGCGCAACGCACCTCGTCAGCTACGATCCGCACCTTTTGGACTTGGACATTTACTACCCTGATGTCGACATCATCCCGCCGATCCCCTTTCTCCATGCGGTGCGGCAAGCAAACGCTTGAGACAGCAGAGCTCCGACTGTCGCGTCACCTCACTCCCTTCCAACTTGTGTCGATGATTTTCCGGAAATCATTGGCCAATGCCACCTCTTGTAGCGTCGCCGTTTGCCTATGGGCCGTTTGCCTGAGGGCTATCTCGCAAAGCCTTGGTTCGCAGACTCGGCTCCGGCGACGGTCGTTCATCCACAACGGCCGGCGGCGAGGACACCGCCGCTACATTTTATCCCTCTTGCGCCTCTTTGCGGCTATTCCGTCTGCCGCCTGCCGTATGCCGTATGCCCTCAGACCCGCCACAAGCCACCCGTGACCGATCGCGGCAGCTTGACGCCGCGATCAATGTCTGTCATTTTGTCTGACATGCAAACAATCACCACGCGGGAACTGCAGCGCGACACCCGAGCGGTGCGCGAGCGCCTGCTCGCCGGCGAAAAGCTCCAGTGGGTGCTCGGCAAAAAGGTGGTTGGCCATCTTTTGCCCGCCGCCGAAATGAACCCACCTCAACCCTGGCCCAATCTGATGAACCGCCTGCGCGGCACCTACCATCGGCCAATCGGCCGCAAGCAACCGGCCTCCGACTTGATCTACGAAGACCGTGGCTGATTTCCGCGTCTACTTGGACACCGGCACGTTGGTGAAGCTGTATTACCTCGAGCCCGGATCAACGCAGGTGGCGGCGCGGGCCGCCAAAGAAAAGTCTCTCCCCTTCCCGCCGCTGGCCGAAATCGAACTCCGCAACGCTTTGCGCGTGCTCCACGGCCGCAAACAACTCGCCGCCGAGGAACTTTCCGCGGCGCTGGCCATGATCGACGATGACTTGCGCGCCGGACGTCTCCGCCGCCTGCAGCCCGATCCGCTCTCGGTGCACGAATGCGCCGAGGATCTCTCCCGCCGCCACGCCGCCCGCACCAAATGCCGCGCCCTCGATCTCCTGCATGTCAGCCACGCCGTGGTGTCCGACATCCCGCGGTTCTTCACCGGCGACAACCGTCAGGCGGACTTGGCCAAATGCGCCGGGCTGCGGGTCGAGTTCTTGGAGGTCTGACGCAAAGGATCGCCTGCGACCTTCTTGCGCAAGTCAAAGGCGATTTTACAAAGTTGGCGACGTGAAGCGCTCTTGGCTTGGTGCGGGGAAAGCCAGCCACAGCCACGCAGCCTAAAACTCTGAAATAGGCCACGGATAGACACAGCCGAGGCTGCGAACCGGAGGCGAAGCCGCAGATAGGTCGCCGCGGCGACCAAACGGCCGAGGACGCCAGTCCGCAGGCAAATAAAAGGCATGATGACGACCCGGCTGCCTGACATCAGCCGGGCCGATTTGCTCCGACAGAGGCGCAAAAGCCTCGGGCCGTTGTAGCCGGTGCAGAATATCCTCTGCTCTCCGCGTTCATCCGTGGCTTACTTTCCGTGGTTGCCGTATTGCGCTTTGCAGCATTTGGTGATACCGCTATCGGCATGACGACAATTTCGCTAAAGATCGATGAGAAGCTAGCGGCCGGCTTGGATGCGGAAGCGCGCGCGCGCCGGACCACGCGCTCCGAGCTTTGCCGCGAGGCGCTGACCGGATTGATGCGCAAGTCGGGCAAAAGCAAACCGAGCTTGCTGCAACAAAGCAAAGATCTGTGCGGAGCAGGTTCCAGCGGCATGGGCGACCTCTCCTCCAATCCGCGCCACCTCGCGGGCTTCGGAGGCAAAGCACGTTGATCATCGCGGACACGGGACCGTTGGTCGCCTACCTCGACCGCAGCGACCAACATCATGCTTGGGCCAAGCAGGTGATGGACACGTTCACCGAACCGCTCCATACCTGCGATGCCGTGTTGGCCGAAGCGACCTTCCTTTTACAGCGCGGTGGGATCGTGGCCAGCTTGCCAATGCAAATGATCGAGCGCGGCGTCCTGCAGACGCGCTTCGACACCGGAACGGAGGCTCACGCGCTGCGCGTCTTGCTCGAACGATACGAGGATGTTCCCATGTCCTTGGCCGACGCCTGCGTGGTACGAATGTCGGAATTGCATGCCCGCGCCAAAGTTTGGACCACCGACTCCGATTTCACCATTTACCGGCGCAATCGCCGCGGCCTCATTCCCCTCATTATGCCCGCGGATTAAGCGATTCGACGCAGCCAAAGCCTGAGTTTTACAAGCCTGCCACGCATTAACACGGATAAACGCGGATAAAAGACAGGATAAGGCCCGGGCAGCTGACGCTGACCGGGCCTTTGTTTTTCCGGAACGGAGTTTTTTGTGCTGGAACCGCAGATGGCCCTGATCCAGCCCCGAGAAACTAGACAGTGTTGAGTGAGAGTTCTGCGGTGTAAAACCCGTAGAACCCATGAAGAACCGACACAGTGTAGAGCAAATCATCCGGATCCTTGGGGAGATCGAGCGCA
>JBIKXZ010000272.1:0-2584 GCA_044355525.1 Chthoniobacterales bacterium | reverse complement strand
CTGGCCCCGCTCGACCGGGCCGGGGACCTGACGGCCCGGCTGCGGAAAGAGTTGTTCACACCGGTCCGGATGGCGAACGCCTGATGGGGATTGACACCACCTTGGCATCTGTTCCATCCTCTCCCTTCGTCTCAAATCGCTTCCGTCCTATGTCCCAAACCGAAGTCATCCTGACCACGCCCATTCCGAGCCTCGGCGCCGAGGCCGATGTCGTGAAAGTCCGCCGCGGTTACGCCCGCAATTTCCTCATTCCCCGCGGCATGGCCCATGAAGTCACCCCGGCCACGCTGCGCATGACCAACTCCCTCAAGACCCGCCGCGCCGAGCGCGAGGCCAAGGAACTCAACGAGGCCAACGACGTGGCCAAACGCCTCGGCAAACTCAAACTTTCCTTCGTTCTCGAAACCGGAGAAAGCGGCAAAGCCTTCGGCGCGATCACGGCCAAAGACATCGCCGATCGCGTCAAAGCCGAAAGCGGCATGGAAATCGACCGCCACGCGATCGTGCTCGAGCGTCCGATCAAGGAAACCGGTGACGTCACCGTTGACGTGCGCCTGCATCCGGAAGTCCACGCCGCGCTCAAACTGACCGTCAGTTCGAAAAATCCCCAACCCGCCGCTGTCGAGGAAGGCGCGGAAGGCGAGGACAGGCCGCGCGCCCGCCGCGCGCCCAAAAGGGAAACCGAAGCCTGACTTGTTCACAAGTTGTTCGCGGGGCCGTCCACAGGACGGCCCTTTTATTTTGCGTCATAGCATCCGTCCGCGTTTGACCGCACCCGTCCGCCGGACGCACTATCGACGGTCCGATGATTCCTCCGGTTGATCTCACCGCCGCTCCCGCGCGCCGCGCCACGGCGGCCCGCCGCAACGGCAACGGCGCGCCCAAGCCGGCGTCCGCGACCGACACTCACCGTCCGCTTCCGCAGAATGGCGAAGCCGAGAAAGGCCTGCTCGGTTCCATCCTCCTCGCCCCGCGCGAAGTGCTCAACGACTGCGCCGAGCAGTTGACCGAGGAAGCCTTCTATTCGCCCGCGCACGGAACCATCTACCGCATCCTCATCGAAATGTGGTCGGCCAACACGCAGATCGATGTCATCACCCTGACCAACCGCCTGCGCGACTTGAACCTGCTCGATTCGGTCGGTGGTCCGGGTGCGGTGACCGAACTTTTCGGCTATGTCCCCACCGCGGCCAATGCCCCGCACTACCTCGACATCGTCCTCGAGAAATCGCTCCTCCGCCGCATGATCACGGCCTGCACCGGTTCCGCCGCGCGCTGTTACGAGGAGCAGGGCGACGTGCCGCAACTCCTCGACGACGTGGAACGCGAAATCTTCACCATCGGTGAAACGCGCTTCCGCAAGAGCGCGCCCGACATGCGCGACGAGGTCTTCACCGCTTTGGAGAACATCGAGAAGATGTATCAACAGCGCGGACGCATCAGCGGGTTGGCCACCGGGTTCAACGTCTTCGACCAGATGACCGACGGCCTGCACCCGGGCGAAATGATGATTGTCGCCGCGCGTCCGTCCATGGGCAAAACCGCGCTGGCCATGAATATCGTCGAGCATGTCGCGCTCAACCTCGAGGAGCCCAAGCCGGTCGGCGTTTTCAGCCTCGAAATGAGCACCCAGCAGCTCGTGCAGCGCATGCTTTGTTCCCGCGCGCGGGTCAACATGAAGAAAATCCGCTCCGGCATGCTGGCCCGCGCCGAGCACGGCAAACTGAACGATGCCGCCGCCGCGCTGAGCGAGAGCAAGATCTTCATCGACGACACTCCGAGCCTGACCATCCTCGAACTCCGCGCCAAAGGCCGCCGCATGCGCGACCGCCATCGCATCGAACTCATCGCCATCGACTACCTCCAGCTCTGCCGTTCGACCTCGCGCCGCGGACAGGAAAACCGCCAGATCGAAATTTCCGAAATTTCCGCCGGCATCAAGGCCTTGGCCAAGGAACTCGAGATTCCCATCATCGTGCTGGCCCAGCTCAACCGTCAGCCCGAGCAGCGCGGCGGCGGCAAGCCCCGCATGTCCGACCTGCGCGAATCGGGATCGCTCGAGCAGGACGCGGATTTGGTCGCGCTTCTCGTGCGCCCCGAGGTTTACGAGGAAGACGAGGACGCCAAATCGGACCTCGCCGGCAAAGCCGAACTCATCATCGCCAAGCAGCGCAACGGCCCGATCGGCGAAATCCCGCTGACCTTCATCAAGGAATACACACGTTTCGAAAACGCCGCCTTCGAGCGTCCGCCGGGCGGGGAAGAATAAATTGTCTCAGTGCCCTCCGCCGCGCACCGCGGCGACGTAATCGCGTGCGGCTTGCGTCAGAGGCCCGGCCAGCTCGGCGCGCGGCACGGCGAATTTCGGACGGAACCACGGGTAGAGTCCGACCAGATCGTGCAGGACGAGGATTTGCCCGTCGCAACCGTCCCCGCTTCCGATGCCGATCGAGGGGATCTGCAGCGTCGGGGAGATGTCGGCGGCCAGACCCGGGATGACAATTTCCATGACCACGGCAAAGGCGCCGGCGTCCTGCACCGCTTCCGCATCGCGGCGGATGGCATCCGCCTCGTCCGGAGTGCG
>JBIKXZ010000271.1:0-2590 GCA_044355525.1 Chthoniobacterales bacterium | reverse complement strand
CGCCTTTCACGCCTCTACCAGACCTCGAGCCGACCTACGAAAATGACCCTTTCATCATCAAGCTCGGATCGACTTACCATTTGTTCACAGATCATTGGAGATACGGACAATCCCAGCAACGTGCCATATTGCACCGCCAGAGCACTGCTGGTCCCTTTGCCGGTTATGGGGCACCCGTCAATATCGCATCCAACTTCAAAACCGCCCCTGCATATGTTGCCTCAGGGCTATCATCTGACTCAGCTTGGGAAGGTCAATTTGTCCTGCCCCTTGGTAGCGATCGATACCGTCTCTATTTTCAGGCAGCGATAAGCGATGCGTCTTTCGCCATTGAGTCGTCGGACAGCATGCAAACCTGGGATCTTTCCACCATGCGGCGACTGACCTACGAAGGCCAGTCGGCTTTCGGCCACGGCTCGGTTATGTCGATCGGGGCCACGGACGCGCTTCTTCCGCTGGCCGCCCTCGCGCGACGCGCCGACCAAGCCATCACCGAAGTGCAAACCATCAAAACCAACCCAAACGCCTACAATCTCTACACGCCCACGGACCTCACCAACAGCCGCACCGCGGGCCGCGGTGACGTGACGGACAATCCGACCAACTACGGGCTCTACACCCCGCAAATGATCACCGACCTCAATCTCGGAGGCGTGATGATCCAAAAGACGGGCAGCAATGCCGTGGTCAATCTGCAACTGCAAACAACGGCCGACCTTTCCACGTCCTTCACCGACCACGGCGAACCCGTCGGGATCGAAGTCGACCTCCCCGGCGACAAACACTTCCTCCGCATCCGCGCCCTCGGCCCGCAGTAGCCCGCGCCCCAGCCTACGGCGGCTCTCTTCCCGACCGATACTCGCAAAAACCGCTGCCCCCGCCCTCTCCACCCCATTCATGGACAATTGGCAAATTGTCCAGGTGTGGTCCGCGCATTCACCTCCTACCTTTCCCGACGGCACCCGGGTGATCCTATCCATACGCGTGCAACCGCAGAGGCAAGGACCCCTATGTGGTCCGTATCACGTGAAACAAGTCCTCGGGATAAATCGCACGCAGCCCTTGTCCCGTTCGGCAAAAACACGCGTGGGGACAAATGGACAATTTTCCAAATGTCCCGTTGTCAGTCTGCCGCCACGCTCCACAGCAGATCGATCGTGCGCAGCATGGTCGAGGCGCGTTTGGTTACCTTCAGCAGAACGCGCCGCCCTTTGTATTTCTTTTCGATCATGCCGCCCTCGTGCAAGCGGCGCAAATGTTCGCTGGCCGTCGATTCATCGATGCGGCAAGCCGCCGCGATTTCCTCGACGCACTGCAAGGGCTGCTTGCGCAACAGGCGGATGATTTCAATGCGGCGGTGGTTGCCCAAAGCCGCCGTCATGCGGGCCCGACCGACATCACCTGCACCCATGCGGCGCAGTATGTTCACAAATGGACAATTTGCCAATTGTCCATTTGTCACCGGAAGGATGCGAGGTTTGACGAGCTTTCACAGCGATCCGGCGCTGGCTGGGCCCGGGTGGAGTCGGGAAGAGTCCCCGCACAGGCGGGTTATACCGCCGGATCCTGCGGTTCACGCGGCGACCCGGGATCGGCAAGCGGTCCGGATGCTGGTGCGTCGGTCCTGGTCACTGTCTCCTGTTCGGCGGATCCTTCGGGGGATGAACTTTCCGGCAAGGGCTTCGGCGGATGCTTCGGGGGCGGGACGGATTCGAGACGGCCGTCGGCGAATTCGATGACGTAGCCCTCGTGGGTCAGCCAGAGGAGATCGTTGACGAGGGCTTCACGGGCAGGGGATTGTGCGGGAACCGGGGCGGCGGCAGGAACGACCGGTGCCGGGGACACTTCTGCCGGCGTGGCAAGTGGCTCCGCTGCAGGGATCGCGTCGGAGGGAACGACCGACGGCGAGGACCCTCCTTCCGGCGTGGCAAGCGCCGCCGCTTCGAGGCTTGGATCGGAAGCGACGGGGGCGAGGAGATCCAGTAACTGCGGGCGGCGGATGGATTTTTTCTCGCGGATGAGTTCGAGGATTTTTTTGATGCTGTCGCTCACCGGGACTTCGTCGAGGTTGAGGTGACGCGGTCGGGCGGCGGAGACGAACGTGGTGCGGTTCGGGCTCTTGTAGAAACGCAGGCCGGCGCCGCTGAGCGCGCGGCTGAGGCTTTGCGCGAGACGCAAAGGGAAACGTTCTTCTTCACCGCGCGCATGGTTGAGCAGCGGGGCCAAGGCGGGATCGACCGCTGTCGTTTTCGGATCGCCGGGCACCGGGGCGAGGTCGGTGAATTTGAGGTGCGCGGGCGCGTGATGCTCGGAGAAGTGGCGTTCGACCGCGGCGAGGTCGGGAAGTTTTTCCGGGTTCTCACCGGCGAGCGGGAAATACACGGTCGTCTTGGAAGCTTCGGTGCGCCACTTTTCGATGACTTCCGGATCGCGTTCCATCTTCAACCGCGAGCGGAAGGTTTCGAAGTCGAGGCGGGAGAAGCGTTCGCGGTGGAGTTCGCGGAGTTTGCGTTCGAAATCGTGATGGTTGGGCGGTCCGAGCAGGACGCCGGACATGCCGCAGACGGCGACCACGAGAAAATTGCCTTTG
>JBIKXZ010000270.1:0-2593 GCA_044355525.1 Chthoniobacterales bacterium | reverse complement strand
TGGAATGTCCGGCCTTGAACGTGACATGTCCGTCTTTCGGCGGTCCGAATTTGGATGTGCTCTATTTCACCACGGCGCAAAAGGGTCGTGATGATGCGGAGGCCAGCCCCGAGCCGGAGGCGGGGAATTTGTTCGCGGCGAAAGTCGGCGTGAAGGGAATGCCGGGATTCGCCTTTGCCGGGTGAGGATGTATGCGGCCCGCTGGGCCGGCGGGCCCTGCCGAGGGGATTACGGGAGGGATTGCGCTTCGCCGGTCATCGGAACGAAGCGGACGGGGAGCACGGATTGTTTTTCGATTTTGTTGCCTTCCTTGCGCAGGAGGACGAGTTCCTGATTCATGCCGCCGCCGACGGGGATGATCATGCGTCCGCCATCCTTGAGCTGGGCCACAAGGTCGGGCGGAATTTTGTCCGGCGCGCAGGTGGCCACAATGGCATCGAACGGCGCATGCTCGGGCCAGCCGCGGTAGCCGTCGCCATGTTTGACCCGGGCGTTCTTGTAGCCGAGGCGCTCGAGCGTCTGGCGTGCCATTTCGGCGAGGGGTTCGACGATTTCGATGGTGTAAACCTCCGCGCCCATCTGCGCGAGGATGGCCGCCTGGTAACCGGAGCCGGCGCCGATTTCCAAAATCTTTTCGCCGGGTTGCGGACGGATGACGTCGGTCATGAAAGCGACAATGTATGGCTGCGAGATGGTTTGTCCGTGTCCGATGGGCAGCGGGTAATCCATGTAGGCCTCGTTGCGCAGCCGCATCGGAAGAAACTCGTGGCGCGGCACGGTGCGCATCGCTTCGAGCGTGGCGGGATCGCTGATGCCGCGGGCGGCGATCTGTGTTGCAACCATGGTTTGTCGTTGGGCGACGAGGTCGGTGGACGCGGGCGGCTTGGCGTCGGTGCAGGACGCGCAGAAGAAGCAGACGAGCAGGAGGAAACGGCCGGCGCCGGGGATCCGCACACGGGCGGACAGGCTGGCGCCGCTACAGGTGGGCGAGGTGCGGCGGGACTTCCATGGCGTTGTCGGGATCGTGGTCGGCATGGAGGGCATTTTCGTGCCACGCGCGGATCTCCGCAAGGCCCTCGAGCGACTCGACGGCGCCGAAACGGCGGCGCAATTCGCGGCTGGCGTGGAGTCCGCGCGAGTAAGCCATGAGGCGCGAGCGCATGGCGTGCATGCCTTTTTCGCTTTTGCGCCAGCGCTGCAGTTCCTGACGGCAGTGGTCCTCGATGAGGTCCCAGCGATCGGAGAGCGCTGGAGCGGGTGGCACATCTTCGCCGCGGAAGGCGGCGGCGATTTCCTGGAAGATCCACGGGCTGGTCATGGCGGCGCGACCTACCATGAGTCCGGAAACAGCCGCCTCGTTCCAGCGCCGCATGGCGACTTCTGCGGACGTGATGTCGCCGTTGCCGACCACGGGGATTTGCACGGCCTCGGCCACGGCGGCGATGACGTTCCAGTCGGCTTCCCCCGAGTAGCCCTGCGCACGGGTGCGTCCGTGCACGGTGAGGCGCCGGATACCGGCGTCCTCGAGATAGCGGGCGTTGTCGGCCGCATTGACGGAATTTTCGTCCCAGCCGGTGCGGATTTTGGCGGTCACGGGCAGGGGCGCCACGGCGCGGACCACGGCCGAGGCAATGGCGGCGAGCAGCGCGCCGTCGCGCAGCAGGGCGGAGCCGCCGTTTTTGCAGACCACCTTGTTGACGGGGCAACCGAAGTTGATGTCGATGAAGTCGGGTTGTTTCCAGTCGACAACGGCCTGCGCTCCGCGTGCGAGTTGCTCCGGATCCGAGCCGAAGAGCTGGACGCCAAGCGGGCGTTCCTCCGGAGTGAAGTCGACGTAATGCTCCGTGCGTTCGTTGCGGTGCATGATACCTTCGGCCGAGACGAATTCGGTGGTCAGGACATCGGCGCCGCGCGTTTTGCAGATGCGGCGGAAGACCGAATTGGTCACGCCGGCCATCGGGGCGAGGAAGAGCACGGGGCGCTCCGCGCGGCTGGCGAAGCCGGTGCTGCTGTTTAGTTCCATGGATGCAGCGGCCCGGTCGCCGCGGCGACCGGGCCCTACCGGTCAGGCGGCTTCGCCGAGTTGGAGTCCGAGGAGGGCGGAGACCTCCTTTTGGACTTCGGGAACCTGCGAGAGGGCCAAGCGGGGGTTGGGGATGAGGAAGGTTTCCCCGGTGCCGGTGCGTTCGTAGACGAGCACGTCGGGGTCGGTGCTTTCCATCGGTCGGAGCAGGCGTTTGCGCTCGAGCATGAGAGCGAGAATATAGCGGGCGTTTTTCGTGGTGTCGGAATTTTCTTCGATCAGCTTGCGCAGGATGCTTTCGGCGTCCTGCTTGGCCAGCGGTTCGGGCGGGGGCGGAGGCGGCATTTCGAATTTGGACCGCCAGAACGAGAAAGGTTGCGGATCCGCGGGGCGTGCGTTCCATGCTTCCTCCGACAGATCCTCGCGCCGGAAGCCGTCTCCGTCGCGGTAGATGGCCGTGTAGAAGAACTCGCCCTCGGCAAAGGGTCGCTGCGTGGCGGTGCAGGTGTCGGAGCGTTTGCGGATTTCCCAGTCTTGGTTCATGGAGTGTTCAGCCGAGGAGGCTTGGCA
>JBIKXZ010000269.1:0-2597 GCA_044355525.1 Chthoniobacterales bacterium | reverse complement strand
CCACGCCATCGATTTTGTGGCCAGTGAGGGAGCGAGACTCTTTTCCATCGAGTGGCGTTCGGGCTCCGCTTGGAAGAGAGTCAGCACCTTGGCCGCACCTGCGGAACCAAAGGCCTTGCGCGTGGCTCTGCCTTCTTCGGTGCCGGCCGGGTCGCGAGTCCGCATTGTTGCTGTTTCCGGTCGGGGCCCTTCTTTCGCGTCGCTGACCACGCCGCTTTCCTCCCGCATGCGCGGTGGACCGGTGGCCTTTGCCGCGAGCCTTGAGGCCGGTTCGACCCAACCCCTCGCCACGACATTGGCCGCCGATGTGGCGGTCGGCACGGCGAACTTGGATGCCAAGAGCATCACCCAAGCCGTCGAGGAGTCCGACATTTGGAGGGTGCATGGCGAACGGATTTACTTTTTCAACCGGCTGCGCGGATTGCAGGTCATCAACGTAGCCGAACCTTCGGCTCCCTTCGAGGCCGGGCTTCTGCCCATGTTCGGGGTGGGCGAGGAAATGTATGTCATAAGCGACCCGACCGGCACAGCCCGTCAAGCGTTGCTCCTGACCAGCGGGCTGTCCCCGACCAACGGCGAGGAAACGCAGGTATGCCTCGTTTCCTTGTCGGACGACCTTCCCAAGGAAGAGGCGAAGCCCCCGCCGCTGCGCGGGCAATATGTCGACAGCCGCCTCGTGGGAGGACTGCTTCACGTCGTTACCCGCTCGGGTTCGTGGTCTGAAGCGGCCACGCTCGTCACGACGTTCGCCGTCGGTGCGAACGGTGCGTTGACCGAGCAATCGAGCCAATCGCTGCCCTTTGCCGCCTCGTTGGTCGGGTCGACCGGCAATTACCTCTGGGTGGCCGGAGAGACGGCAGATGATTGGTGGCGGCAGCAATTGGCGGCTTTTCCGTATCTTCTCGATGGATCGCTCGGTGAGAGTCTCGTCACCGAGGTTGGCGGCCGGGTGCAGGACAAATTCAAAGTAGGGGACACGTCGGACGGATTGGCCGTCGTGGTGCAGGATTGGGCGGCCTGGCCGGAGGCCACCTTTGTCGAGACGTATCGGGCGGAGGGGTCTGCTTTGGTTGCCGACGACAAGCTGGAATTGGTGCGCGGTGAGAGGCTCTTTGCTTCGCGCTTCGACGGCAATCGTCTTTATGTGGTCACTTTCGAGCAGGTTGATCCGCTCTGGATTGTCGATCTGGCGGATCCCTCGAACCTCGCGACCATCGGCCATCTCGAAGTTCCCGGCTGGTCGTTCTTCATCCAGCCCATGGGCGATGTTCTCCTGGCCGTGGGGCGTGATGAAGGAAAGGTCCATGTGACAATGTTTGATGTGGCCGACCCGGCAAACATGTCGGAGGTCAAGCGCGTCGACATCGGTGAGGGTTGGTCCTCGACCGAGGCGGAATGGAACGAGAAAGCGGTGCGCATCCTGCCCGAGGCCGGCCTCCTCCTTGTGCCGGTGGTCGAATCACTCGACGGCCAAGTTTCCCGCCGCGTGGCGCTGGTTGATTTCGATGCGGCATCCCGCCAGCTCGTCGAGCGCGGCGCGATCGAGCATGCCTTCGAACCGCGTCGTGCCGCCCTCATGGATCACGGCCTCATCGCTTCGGTTTCGAACCGCGAGTTGCTCCTCGTCGATATCGCGGACCGCGACCGGCCCGCGGTGCCGGGCCGCCTCAATCTGGCCCAAGGGGTCGATCGCATCGTCGTCCATGATGGCACCGCGCTGCTTTTCGAGAACGGTAGTGACTTCTGGAACAGCGATGGGCGGCGCGCCGTTTTGCGGACCGCCCCAGCCGGACAACCCGACCAAACCGGTCCTGGGATTGATCTGGAGTGCGATCGGGTGCCGGCTGCGGCGGTCTTTGACGGGCGCCTGTTTGTTCTCGAGTCGAGCCACAAAAATATTGGCTGGTTCCAGTGGAAACCGGCCGGCCTCGGCGGAGAAGGGTCGTCGGACAACATCAGCGTCTGGTCTCTGGAAAATGCCGCGAAGCCTGCGCTTCTCGGAAGGATACCTTTGCCATTCAATGCCGGTGACGAGGTCGAGTTTCTTCGCGTGGAAGGAGGGCGCGTTGCGGTGGTTACGCGCGAGCAGGGATGGGGGTTTATGGTGCGTCCGATGCCCGTGATACAACCGATGCTGAACGACATGCTCGCGCCGGCTATGACATCAATCGCACGGATTGCTCCTCCAATGCGTGGCTGGAGCAACCAACGTCTGGATGTGGCCATCGTCGAGACCGAGAACGGTGCGCCCTCACTCCTTGGTGCGTGGAATTTGGCCGGCGATGCCTACACCGGAATATCCCGCGTCTACTCCGCCGACGATCTGCTCGTCTTCAGCTTCGGCAAGCGCGAAGAAATAAAAAGCGAGGCGGGCGACGATTTGTGGTCGGGCTACTGGTCCGGTTGGTCGACCCGTCATTGGCTGCAAGTGCTCGATTTGGCCGACCCGTCTTCGCCCATGCCGTGGGCTCCGGTGCAACTGCCGGGCGAACTGCTCGGCGTGTCGTGGCTCCAGCGTGCCGGCGGCACGCTCTTCACCCGTTCCGAGGGGCGTGTCGCCGCGGTCGGTTTTGACGGCGAGAATGCTTCCGTGGTGG
>JBIKXZ010000106.1:0-8327 GCA_044355525.1 Chthoniobacterales bacterium | reverse complement strand
CTACGAAGAGGGTAGCGGAGTTTCGGACGCGACATCGGGTTGACTGATTGATCGATCGTAGTATCGTATGACGGTATGGAAACCGTGACCATTTCGCCGAAATTCCAAGTCGTCATTCCGCAAAAAGTCCGAGAGGCGATGGGCCTGCGGTCCGGCGAAAAAGCCAAGGTGTTTTCCTTCCGCAACCGCATCGAGATTATTCCCTCACGTGATATCCGCACGCTGCGCGGCTACCTCAAGGGGATCGATACGTCGTTCGACCGCGAAGGTGACCGGCTGTGAGTCTGGTTGATTCGTCCGCTTGGCTGGCTTACTTCGCCGGCGAGCCGAACGCGGGATTTTTTGCCGGGGCTATTGAGGACAATGAGGCTCTGCTCGTTCCCTCAGTCTGTCTTTACGAGGTTTTCAAAGTTGTGCTGCGTGAGCGCGGTGAGGACGCCGCGTTTGCCGCGGTGGCGGCCATGGAGAGGGGTGAGGTGATCGATTTGGATAGCGATTTGGCCATGGAGGCTGCGGCTCTGGGGCTCGAGGAGAATTTGGCTTTCGCGGACTCGGTCATCTATGCGGTGGCGAAGAAGCGTGATGCAACGCTGTGGACGCAGGACGTGCATTTCCGGGGCAAGCCGGGCGTGAAGTTCAAAGCGAAGTCGAAGTAAGCGCCTACTCCGATCGCAATGCCGTCGCTGGCTGGATCCGCGCGGCGCGGGTCGCGGGGAGGAGACCGGCCAAGGCCGCGGCGGCGATGATCCAGACGGGGGTCCAGGCCAGCAGGTCCCATGGGTAGCGCAACTGCACGGTCCAACCGAAGAAAGCGAGGTTGATGACCCACGTCAGCACCATGGCCAGGCAGGCGCCGGCGGCTAGGCCGACGACGCTGGCGAGGAGTCCGATGAGCGCGGACTCGGCGAGGAAGGCGCGGCGGACTTGTCCGGACGAACTACCGATGGCGCGCATGATGCCGATCTCGCGTTCGCGTTCGGTGACCAGCGTGGTGAGGGTGAGAGACACGCCGAGCACGGCGACAATGACGGAGATGGTGCGCAGGACGTAGGTCACGGCGAAGGTTTGGTCGAAGATTTCGAAGATGCGCTGGCGCAGGGAGGCGTTCGAGTAGATGGCGTATTCGGTGTCGCGTCCGAATTTTTCACGGAGTTCAGCGCCGAGCGCGTCGGCTTGCCCCGGATCATGCAGATGGACGCCGCTGGTGTGCGCCCCGACGGCGGGCCAATAGGCAACGTAGTTGTCGCGGTCCATGAGGATGACGCCTTGGTCGCGGGTGTAATCGAGGTAGATGCCGGCGATGCGGAAGGTTTGCGGACCGGACGCCGCCGCAAGTTCGATCGTGTCGCCTTCGCCGACTCGGTGGCGCCGGGCAAAGCTTTCCGAAACGGCGACTTGTCCGGGTGAGCGGAACAATAGAGCTTTGCCCTCACTGTCGCCGCCGGTGAATTCCAGTTCGCCGCGCATGCGTCCGCGGATGACGCCGAGAAAAACTTCTTCGCCGCGGAAGGGAACGCGTTTTTCGTGGAAGGTGTCGACGGACTCGACGAGCGGATGATTTTCCAGCCACGCGATGACTTCATCGGGAATAGTCGTTTGGAATCCGGTCACTTCATTGGCTGCGAGGGTGACGAAGAGGTCGGCTTGGATGGTGCGGTTGATCCAGGTGTCCACGCTGGCGCGGAAGGAATAGATCATGACGGAGACACCGACGGTCATGGCAATGGCGGCCATGAGGGCGGCGGTGGTCAGGGAGTTGCGGTGCATGGCGCGGACCAAATTGCGCGCGGCGAGGCGCCAGGCGGTGCCGCGCGGGAGGAGGTTGACCAGCGGGGAGACGAGGCGTCCGGCCGCGGTGGTGGCGGCGGGAACGAGGAAGGCGAAGCCGATGATGACCAGAAACGCGGCGGCGAAGCCGAGCAGGGCGGGGCCGGTGTGCAGCGCAAACCATGAGGCAGCGAAGGCGAGCACGAGGGAAGCGAGTCCGTAAACCAGCCAGCGCCGCGGCACGGTCTCGTAGTGTTCCATGGCGGTGCCAAGGTGGAGGGCGCGGGTCACTTGCACTTTGGTCGCTTCGCCGGATGGGATCCAGGCGGCGGCGAGGACGGAGGCGAGTCCGGCCAGCGCGGCGGCGGCGATTTGCCACGGGGTGACGGCGAGTTTTTCGATGCTGACGAGCACGTAAAGAGAGCTGATGGTTTCGCCGACGGCTCCGACGAGGAGACCGGCCAGCGGGAAGGCGGCGAGGATGCCGAGGGCTATTCCCGGAATCCCAAACACGAGGGCCTCGCCGAGAAAGAGAGCGCGGATTTCGCGGCGCGAGGTGCCGATGGCGCGGAGGATGCCGATTTCACGGCGTCCGCGCACCACGGCGGCGGACACCGTGTTGTAGATGAGGAACATGCCGACGAGGAGCGAGACGAGGCTGAGGGCGGTAAGATTGAGTTGGAAACTGGCCAGCATTTTGCCGATCTGCTCGCTGCGCTGTTGTGGCGCGGCGACGACGACATCGGCCGGCACGAGGGCGCGTGCCGCAGCGGTCACGGTGGATGGGTCGGCATCTTCGGTGAGGAGAAGTTGGACCGAATCGAGTCGGCCGACGGTGCCGAGCAATTCCTGCGCCCAACCGATGTCCATCGAGGCCGAGCGGATGTCGGATAGCGCGGCGGGATCATCGGGCTCGAGAACGAAGCGGACGCGGAGTTCGGCGGGGCGTCCGCTGGCGTTGACGCGCAGGATGTCGCCTTGTTCCAGTCCGAGCTTCTGCGCGAAGGCGCGGGTCAGCGCGATGGCATCGTTCTCGCGCAGCCAGGCTTCGACATCAACAGGCGAGCCGTCCGGCCAGACCATGCGGAAAGTTTCGAACGGCGGGTTGGTGAAAGGATCGACGCCGAGGAGGCGGACGTATTCGCCGGGATGGTCGGGCAAGGTGAGGATGCCCTGCACGACGGGCGTGGCGGCGGAGACGCCGGGAATTTTCGCGAGGGCGGGTAAGAGGGTGTCGTCGAGTGGTCCGCGCACTTCAAGGTTGGCTTTGCCGGCAAGGAGTTCGACGCCGGCGCGGAACGAGCGGTTGGCGCTGTGGTTGGCGATCATGATCGCCAGGAAGACGCAGACACCGAGGGCCACGCTGAGGATGTTCAGCGCGGCGAGGAGTTTATGGCGCCGGGCATGGCGCAGAACCTGCCGGAGCAGGATGGACGGCCAGTGGCGCGTCATGGGTCCGTCCCGGGCACTGCCACGGCCGCGTCGTGCAGGGCACGTTGCAGTTCGCGCACGTCATGATCGCCGGAGATCTTGGCGCCGTCCGCGGCGCGGCTGAGGTAGAAGGTGTCCATGGCGACTTCTTTTTCCGTGGTGATACGCGCCAGCTCGAGATTGAGATCCTGCCGGTCGAGCACGGCGAAGAGATCGTAGAGCAAGCCGAGGCGGTCGGGGGTTTCGATGTCGACGATGGTGAAGGACGGATGGCTGCGGTTGTCCACCGTGATGCGCGTCGGGATGTCGACCTCCTGCGACATGCGGTAACCGCTGCGGGCGCGCGCTTTGGCGATGTGCGGGGCGAAGTCGAAATCGGGATCCTGCAGAGATTCGTCGAGAAGCCGTTCGAACAGGCGGTGGTCGCGCTCGCTGGCCACTGGTTCGTGGCGCTCGTCGCAGACACGGAAGATGTCGAGAACGAGGTTGTCGGTGCGCGTGTGGATGTCGGCGCTGAGGATGTTGACGCGTGCGGCGAGGAAGGCGCCGCACATGCGGACGATGAGCCCGGGGTGATCCCATCCGCACAGCAGAACTTCGCTGTGGCCTTGCTCAGGATGGTGCATCCACTTGACCGCGGGGCAGACGCCGCTGGTGCCTTCTTTGCTCTGCGTGGCGAAGAATTTGCGGAAGAGGCGGACGTGTCCGGCGATTTCCGAAGGGCTGAACGTTCGGAAGTAGCGCTCGGGCATATGGGTGAAGTGGGCCGCCGCGTCGTCGCCGTAATCCGAGGCGAGCTTGCGCAGGACTTCGTTTTTCAATCCTTCGAAATCGACGCGCCGTTTCTCGAAGAATGCGGCACCTTCCTGCAGGTATGATTTGGACGAGCGGTAAAGTTGCCAGACCAGGCCTTCTTTCCAGTCCGACCAACTCGTATCGCTCGTGCCTTGTCCGTCGGCCAGCGTGACGAGCATGAGCGCGTCGAGATCCTCGACGGACTGGATCATGTCGGTGAAATGCTCGACGGTCGCGGGGTCGTCGAGATTGCGCGACTGGGCGGTCTTGGAGAGTAGTCCGTGGTTGTCAACGAGAAGGATCAGCGCACGGCGCTGGGCGGACGAGAGTTGCAGCCGCTTGGCCACGCGGGTGGCCAGCGTGGCGCTAGCTTCCTCGTGATGACGGCGGTGTTCGGCCTTGCCGGTGTCGTGCATGAGTAGCGCGAGGTAGAGGGTCGCGGGGTCGTCATTTTCCTGGAAAAGGTCACGGTAACCGGTGAATTTCGGATCCTCGCTGGTGATGAGTTGGTCGAGTTTGTCGATGCAGACGAGTGTGTGTTCGTCGGCCGTGTAACGGTGGAAAAATTCGTGCTGCACCAGGCAGGTGAGCCGTCCGAATTCCGGCAGGTAGCGTCCGATGAAATCCGTCTCGTGCATGAGCCGCAGGATGCGTCCGACCTGGCCCTTGCGGGAGAGGATGGAGAGGAAAACTTCGCGGGCGCCGCGCGAGTATTGGAACGTGCGGTCGACGAGGGCGAGCCGCCGGCGCACGAGGTCGCGCAGTTCGGGCGAGAGGTCGAGTCCGCGGACCTGCGCGTGCTGAAAGAGACGCATGAGGCGCTGCGGGTCCTGCGTGAAGACGGACGGCGAGTCGGCGTAGAGCAGGCCGTTCTTCGCGTGAAAGCCGTCGAATTTTTCGGTCCGCGGTTTTTTCGCACCGAGGACGCCGAAGAGGTTGCGGTAGGCCGGGGCGGGTTCGAGTTCCGGCACCATGCGGTGTACGGCGGTCTCGGTGATGCGCTGGATGTGGCGCGTGTGCTGGTAGTAGTCCCGCATAAAGGCCTCGACGCGTCCGAGCATGTGTTTCTGCGGATAGCCGAGCCGCGTGGCAACCTGTCCCTGCAGGTAGAGTGTGAGGTTGTCGATCGGGCGCTTGTTGATGAAATGCATCTCGGTGCGCACGCGCAAAAGAAAGTCATAAGCTTTCTCGAGGAGGCGGCGTTCGCTCTCAGTAAGGACCTTTTTCTCGACCAGCTTCGATGTCGAAGCGGCGCGCGCGTGGAAGTAGCCGTTCCACAGAAGATTCTGGTAGTCGCGGAGTCCGCCGGCGCCGTGTTTGACGTTCGGTTCCTGCATCGAGACGATGCGTCCGTATTGCTCGTGGAGTTCCTTCTGGTTGACCAGGCGCCAGGCAATGTAGGCGCTTTCTTGGCCTTGGACGCATTTGCGTTCGAATTCCTCGCGGAACTTCGTGACCAGGTCCCGGTCCCCGGCCAACCAGCGCGATTCGAGCATGGACGTCTTGGTTTGCAGGTCGCCGTTGGCCTGGGTGATGGCTTCGCGCAGGGAGCGGACGGAATGGCCGACTTTGAAGCCGGTGTCCCAGAGCAGACGGATGATTTCCTGCACCGCGGCGGTTTCTTTGGCGTTTGGTTTGCTGCTCGCGTGGAGGAACATGATGTCCACGTCGCTGAACGGGTTCATTTCCCGGCGTCCGTAGCCGCCGAAAGCGACGACCGCGAGTCCGTCGGGCTTCGGTTTGCCGAATTGCTCCGTGCAGACCTGCGCGAAGATGCGGCGGAAGAGGATGTCGACGAGGTCGCTGCGTTGCCGGACCACTTCGCGTCCGCCCGCGCCGCTCGAGATGCGCAGGCGCAGGCGGTGTTCCTCGAGGCGGCGGAAACGGCGGTAGGCTTCGAGGGATTCGGTCGCCGTTTTGCCTTTCGTGCCGCGCTCGAGATCTTCGGAAGCGCGCGTCAGGACTTTTTCGAGGTCGTAACTCATGCCGCGGGAGACGCTGTTTTTAGCGTCCGCCGTCGGCGCGGAGAATGACAATTTCCACCCGTCGGTTGAGTTGCTGTTCCTCGACCGTGCCGGTGGCCGGCGCGAGGGGGCGCGTGCTGCCGAGTCCGCGGGTATCGATGCGGGCGGGATCGATGGACATGGTTTCGGCCAGCCAGCGTTTGACCGAGTCGGCGCGGGCCAGGCTGAGTTGCGTGTTGTAGTCTGCGCCGCCGAAGGAATCGGTATGGCCTTCGATGCGGAAACGGGCCTCGGGGTTGCGGCGGATGAGTTCGCCGAGTTTCTCCAGACTGGTGATGGCTTCGGGCCGGAGGAAGGATTCGTCGTAGCCGAAGAGGACGTCGGAGGGCATGAAGATGGGACCGGCCGCGGCGGTGAGTCCGCCGGTCTGGGCGAGAAGGTCGTCGAGGTCGCTGTAACCGGCGGGGACCGAGTCCGCGCCCTCGGCACCGGCGCGTCCGGCTGCGGCGGCGAGTTCGATGGCGGGTTGGGCGGCGGAGGACGGTGTATCGGCGAGGAGCGCTTCGCGCATCGAGGCGAGGTCCTCTTCGAGCGCGGCAGTGGTGGCGGCTTCGAGCCGGGCGGCGGCATCGCTGGCGGCGAGGCCGATTTCGGGGGCGGGTTCTTTATCGATGCCGAGTTGTCCGGGTTTGGCGGGCGCGGCGCGGACCTCGGCTTTTTCGGCGGAAATATCTTCAGCGGGAAGATCGACGGGGGCGGGGGTTATCTTGCGCGGGGTGTCGGCGGCGGGGGCCGGGTTTTCCTCGTCGAGCAGGCGCGAGTCGATTTCGACGCGGTCGACTTTGAAAGCGCGGGGAACCATTTGCTCGTAGTAGGAGTCGCTGAAAGTTTTCACCGCGTAGGTGCGGGCCCACCAGGCGAAGGCGAGGTGCGCGCCTATGGAGAGGACGAGCGCGAGAATGATCCACAGGGTCCACGGCTCGCGGCGCGGCGGGGCGTCTTCGAGATTTTCGAGGACCGAGGATTTGTCCACGGGGAAAGATTACGGGGGCGGGGCGGGGATGCAAACTTTGGGGTGGCCAGGCTGTAGAGGGCGGCCGTCCCCGGCCGCCGCGGGTGAAGAGGCGGCTCGCGGGGACGCTCGCCCTCCAAGGGAGGATGCAAGGGCGATGCCCGTGGGGAGGGGAAATAAACGGCCGTCGCCGGGGACGGCGCGATCCACCTATTGCTCCGCGGCGGCGAGGGCCGGGGGTTCGGTGCCGCCTTTGGTTTTGAAGGCGAGTTTGTCGCCGTCTTTCACCACATGGAGTTCCTGGCCGGGCTGGTAGCTGCCGCGGAGGATTTCTTCCGCTACCGGGTCCTCAAGATAGCGTTCCACTGCACGGCGCATGGGGCGCGCGCCGTATTGCGGGTCGTAGCCCTTGGCGATGAGGAATTCTTTGGCGTCCGGTTCGAGGACGACACTGATGTCCTTGGCCTTGAGGCGTTGGATGACTTTTTTCACTTCCAGGTCGACGATGTGTTCGAGGTCGCTCTTCTGCAGGCTGTGGAAAACGATGATGTCGTCGAGGCGGTTGAGGAATTCGGGTTTGAAGACGCGCTTGGTCTCTTCCATCACCTTG
Source organism: Chthoniobacterales bacterium (assembly GCA_044355525.1). Classification (GTDB taxonomy): domain Bacteria; phylum Verrucomicrobiota; class Verrucomicrobiia; order Chthoniobacterales; family JACTMZ01; genus JACTMZ01. The sequence continues at coordinate 748 of JBIKXZ010000106.1, read as the reverse complement.
TCGCGCATGCCCTCGTGGCTCTCGTCGAGTTTGGCCGCGCCGAAGCCGAGTGAGGTCTGCTTCTTGAGCAGTTCGGCTCCGACGTTGGACGTCATGATGATGATGGTGTTGCGGAAATCGATCTTGCGGCCGAGCGAATCGGTCAGCTTGCCTTCCTCGAGGATCTGCAGAAGCAGATGCATGACGTCGGGGTGGGCTTTCTCCACTTCGTCGAAAAGGACCACGGAATAGGGGCGACGGCGCACTGCCTCGCTGAGTTGTCCGCCTTCCTCGTGACCGACATAGCCCGGAGGCGATCCGATGAGACGCGAGGCGGTGAACTTCTCCATGTATTCCGACATGTCGATCTGGATGAGCGAGTCGGCATCGCCGAACATGAATTCGGCGAGCGTGCGGGCGAGGAAGGTTTTACCAACGCCGGTCGGACCGAGGAAAATGAAGGAACCGATCGGGCGGCGCGGGTCTTTCAAGTCGGCGCGCGAGCGGCGGAGGGCCTTGCTGATGGCGATGACGGCTTCGTCCTGGCCGATGACCGATTTCTTCAGTTCGCCTTCCATGGCGAGGAGCTTGCGCGTCTCGTTCTGGTCCATGCGGGCCAGCGGGATGCCGGTCCATTTGGAAATGACGTGTAGGATTTCGTCCTCGCCGACCACCACTTCCTTCTCGTCGCGCTGGGTGCGCCACTCGGACATGATTTTTTCCAGCTTCTCGCGGGCCTGTTTCTCGCTGTCGCGGAGGCCGGCGGCCT
>JBIKXZ010000105.1:0-8351 GCA_044355525.1 Chthoniobacterales bacterium | reverse complement strand
AAATCAACTTCGCGTGGCTTTATCCCATCACTTGTTTGATCACACTCGCGTGCGGCATCGCTCTGGGCCGGAAAACACAAGCCCCGCGCGCGGCGTAGGTGGGTCAAGCGATTTTGACAAAAAGTTTACAAACGCCGCCAAAGTTCTTGAGCGCGTTTTTTCCGCCCGATACGCTGTGCGTCGTGACGCCGAGAGAAAGTCAGGATGCTTGTGAACAACTTGTGAATACGAGTTCCACAGAATCCGGCTCCCGGCCCCCGGCGGCACGACAGAACAAGCGCCTTTCCCGATTCCGTTTCGCGTCCACCTGGCGCGCTCACGACGGGCGCCGTTATTTTCCGGGCCTCATTTAACAGAAGAATTCCATGCCCCGTTCGATTTCCCCGCGTTCGAAGGCCCGTGCCTCCACGGCCTCCAAAAAACGCATTTCCGTCTCCGTCCCCAAATCCCTCGCCGCCGCCCAGGTCCGGACGGTGAATAAGTCCGCTCCCGGCGAGGGGCTTGACGCCCTCTGGAGCCAGATTTCATCGGCCTTGCGGGGCGAATTGGGCGATGGCGTTTTCGATCGTTGGTTTTCCACATTGCGCCTGGCCGACGTCGATGCGCGCGAGGTCTCGCTCGTTATTCCCAACAGCATTTATCAGGTGTGGATCGAGAGTAACTACGGTTCCCAGTTGCAGGCGGCTCTCATGACTGTCTTCGGCGCAAAGCGCACGGTGTCCTTCCGCGTCGAGAACGGCTCGAAGAGCGAACCGGCCGCCATGAGCGAGGTGGCCGCGGACTCCGAAGAACCGGCCGAGCCCGCAGGAGCCACCGGTGCCAAGGGCCTCAACCCTCACTACGTTTTCGACACCTTCGTCGTCGGCACCAACAGCGAGTTCGCCCACGCCGCCTCCTTGGCCGTGGCCAAGTCCCCGGCCCGCACTTACAACCCGCTCTTCATTCATGGCGGCGTCGGCTTGGGCAAGACGCACCTCCTCCAAGCCATCGGACACCATCTCGCCTCCTCCCGCCGCGGCACCAAGGTGGCCTACGTGCGCAGCGAGACCTTCACCAACGAATTCATCAACGCCATCCAGACCAACTCCTTGGTCAAATTCCGCCGCCGTTACCGCCAGGCCGACATCCTGCTGATCGACGACATCCAGTTCCTCGCCGGCAAGGAGCGCTCGCAGGAGGAATTCTTCCACACCTTCAATTCCCTTTTCGAAGGACGCAAACAAATCGTCCTTTCCAGCGACCAGCCGCCCAGCGAGATCGCGCAACTCGAGCAGCGCCTCGTCTCGCGTTTCGAATGGGGCCTGACCGCCGAGCTTCAGCCGCCGGACATGGAAACGCGTCTGGCCATTCTCCGCAAGAAAGCCGCCGGCCTCGACGTCAACCTCCCCAACCACGTCCTCGAATATCTGGCCCACCGCATCAAATCGAACGTTCGCCGCCTCGAAGGTGCGCTCCTTCGTGTGGCCTCTTTCTCCTCCCTCAGCGGACGCCCGCTGACCGATGACTCCGTCGAACACGTCCTGCGCGACATCCTGCAAGAGGAAGCCCGCCGCGCCGTTTCCATCGACCAAGTCCAGCGCAAGGTCGCCGAGCACTACGATGTCCGCCTGGCTGACATGACGAGCAAACGTCGTCCGGCCAACATCGCCTTCCCCCGCCAGATCGCCATGTTCATTTCCCGCCGCCTGACCAAGAACTCCCTGCAGGACATCGGCGAGGCTTTCGGCGGACGCGACCACGGCACGGTGATCCACGCCTGCAAGACCGTGCAGGTCCGCATGGACAAGGAGGAGAGCCTGCGTCAGGTCATCCGCTTCCTCGAAACCGCGCTGCAAAGGTGAAGAAGGCTTTGACACCCGGGCCTTATTTTCGGACATAAAACGCTTCGCCGCGTCCCGCGCGGCCGCCCACACGAGTCATCATGAAATTCACCATCCCGCAGGACGCTTTCGCCGAAGGACTGCAAAACGCGGTCAGCGCGGTCAATCCGCGCAGCACGCTGCCCATCCTCTCCAACGTCCTCCTGCAAGCCTCGAACGGTGAACTCGTCCTCACCTCGACCGACCTCGACTTCACCGTCCGCACCAAGGTCGAGGCGAAAGTCGGCAAATCCGGCGCCACCACGCTGCCCGCCCGCCGCCTCAGCACGTTGGTCAAGGACCTGCCCAAAACGGACATCGAAGTCGAAGTTGACGCCAAGAGCATGGCCACGCTGAAGAGCGGTGCCGGCGTTTACAAAATCTACGGCATGCCCGAGGCCGAATTCCCCGGACTGCCCGCCTTCGAAGGCGCGGTCGAATTCAAGCTCAAGTCGGCCGATCTGAAGGACGGCCTGCGCAAAACGCATTACGCCATCTCGCTCGACGAAACCCGCTACGTCCTCAACGGCATCTTCTTTTCGTTCAAAGGCGACAAGCTCACCCTCGTGGCCACCGACGGCCGCCGCCTCGCGCTGGCCGAAGTCAATGACCTCGAGATTCCGCCCAGCCAGGAACGCGAATTCATCGTCCGCACCAAAGCGATCAGCGAGCTGATGCGCGCCCTCAAGGACGACGGCGAAGTCGTCATCCGGCTCGCGCAAAACATGGTCCAGTTCGACTGCGGCCCGACCACCCTCATTTCGAAACTCGTCGAGGGCAATTACCCGAACTACGTCCAAGTCATCCCGACCAAGGTCAACGAGCGCGTCACCGTCGAGCGCGAAACCCTCTTCAACGCCGTCCGCCGCGTCTCCCTCCTCAACACGGAGAAAACGGCCTCCGTCCGCCTCAATTTTTCCAAGGGCAGAATCGAGATCACCTCGAACACCCCCGAAGTCGGCGAAGCCCGCGAGGAAATGGCCGTGAACTACAAAGGCAAGGACATCTCCATCGCCTTTAATCCGGAATTCCTCATGGCCCCGCTGCGTTACCTCAACGAGGACGAAGTCCATTTCGAGCTCATCGACGACATCAGCCCCGGCGTGATCAAAATCAACGCCCCCTTCGTCTACGTGCTCATGCCCATGCGCGTCGGGGCCTGACGCTCGCCCGGCCGTGATCCCGCGCCTTCTCTCCGCCGCGTTTCTCGTTCTCGCGGCGTCCACGCTTGCCGCATCGGAAATCCGCGTCAGCGACGCCGAAGCAGACCGCATCGGCAAAAAAATCTGGCGCAACGAGTGCTCGGGCACCCGCGACGGCCTCACCGCGTGGAACAAAGGCGAAGATTTCCCGTCCCTCGGCATCGGACATTTCATCTGGTATCCCGCTGGCCAGCGCGGGCCTTTCAAAGAAAGTTTCCCCGGCCTCAAGGACTACCTCCAGTCGCAGGGTGTCAAACTGCCCGGCTGGCTGGCCGCGGCCAAAGCCTGTCCGTGGCCCGATCGTGCGTCGTTCATGGCCGACTTCCGCTCGCCCCGCTTGGAGGAACTCCGCTCGCTGCTCGCCTCGACCGTCGGCCAACAAGCCCGCTTCGCTGCCCTGCGCCTCGAAGCCGCGTTACCCCAGATGCTCGCCGCCGCCCCCGCCGGCGAACGCGAAAAAATCCGCCGCAATTTCTACCGCGTGGCCAACGCGCCCGGCGGACTTTATCCCCTCATGGACTACGTGAATTTCAAAGGCGAGGGGACCTCGCCCACCGAGCGCTACCAAGGCGAAGGCTGGGGCCTTGCCCAAGTCCTCGCCGGCATGTCCGATTCCGGTTCACCCACCGCCGCCTTCGCCAAAAGCGCCGATCGCGTCCTGACCCGCCGCGTCGAACTCTCACCCCCCGCCCGCGGCGAAAAACGCTGGCTCCCCGGCTGGCGCAACCGCCTCGCCACCTACGTGCCGTAGATTTTTGTAGCCGCGGCACTCTGTGCCGCGTCCTTTTTCCCTGCGCGGCAGAGAGTGCCGCGGCTACACTCACCCCATGTCCGTCACCCGCGACCAAGTCGTCGACATCCTCGAGCGCATCGCTCTCCTGCTCGAACTCCAAGGCGAGAACCCTTTCAAAGTCCGCGCCTACCACAACGGCGCGCGGGCTCTCGAAATGCTCGAAGGCGACCTCGGCACGCTCGTCCGCGAGGACCAATTGAAAGGCATCCCCGGCATCGGCGAGGCGCTACGCGAGAAAATCTCCACCCTCGTCACCACGGGAAAGCTTCCCTACTACGAGGAACTCGTCGCGCAGTTTCCCCCGAAGCTTTTCGAACTCTTCGACGTCCCCGGGCTTGGCCCCAAAAAAATCAAAGCCCTCTACGAAAAGCTCAACGTCGCTTCACTGGCCGATCTCGAAAAGGCCTGCCAAGACGACAAAGTTGCCGGCCTCGACGGTTTCGGGGCCAAGACGCAGGAAAAGCTCCTCCACGCGCTCGACACCCTCAAGCAGGGCGCCGGACGTCATCTCGCCTCCGTCGCCGCCCACGCCTCGGCCACTTTGCTCGACGATTTGCGCGCGCACCCGGACACCATCCGTCTCTCCGCCGGAGGCAGCACGCGCCGCCGCAACGAAACCGTCCACGACATCGACATCATCGTCTCGACGAAGAACCCGGCCGCCATTTCCCGTGCCTTCCGCGAACACCCGCTGGTCGGCAGTGTCCTCGCTGCGGGCGACACCAAATCCAGCGTCATGCTGACCAACGGCCTGCAAGCCGACCTGCGTGTCGTGTCCGACGAGGAATACCCGTTCGCGCTCATGTATTTCACCGGGAGCAAGGAGCACAACATCGTGCTGCGTGGTCTTGCGCAGGACCGCGGGTGGACGCTCAACGAATACCGCCTTGCGCCGGTCAAAAAAGGCGCGGCGAAAATTCCCAAGCTCCGCGACGAGCGCGATATCTACGAATTGTTCGGTTTCGATTACATCGAGCCGGAATTGCGCGAAAATCGCGGCGAGTTCGAGGCGGCGGCGAAGCACAAACTTCCCGAGCTGGTCAAACTGGAGCACCTCAAAGGCACCTTCCACAACCACACCCGCGCCAGCGACGGACGAAACACACTCGCCGAAATGGCCGCCGCCGCACAGGATCTCGGCCTCGAATACCTCGGTATCGCCGACCACAGCAAAGCCTCTTTCCAAGCCAACGGACTCGACCCCGCGCGCCTCAAAAAGCAGATCGCCGAAATCAAGGCGCTGAATAAAGAGTTCGACGACTTCCGCCTTTTGGCAGGAACCGAGTGCGACATCCTCAAGGACGGTGAACTCGACTTCAGCGACAGCGTCCTCGCCCAACTCGACTACGTTGTGGCCAGTGTCCATTCGTCCTTCACTTTGGGCGAAGCCGAAATGACCAAGCGCCTCATCCGTGCCATGGCAAATCCTCATGTCACCATGCTCGGACACCTGACAGGCCGCCTTCTGCTCAAGCGTGAGTCCTACGCGGTCAATGTGCCCGCCGTCCTCGACGCCGCCGCCGAAACTGGCACCTTTATCGAACTCAATGCCGACCCGCACCGCCTCGACATGGACTGGCGCTGGTGGCGCCTCGCCAAAGAAAAAGGGGTCAAATGCGTCATCAATCCCGACGCCCATTCCACGGAAGGTCTGCAGAATCTTTACTTCGGCATCGGCGCCGCGCGCAAAGGCTGGCTGACCAAAAATGACGTGGTCAATTGCCTGTCGCTGAAAAAAGTCATTCCCGTGCTCGAAGCCAAACGCAGCCGATGAAAAGGAAACTCTCTGGAGGGCGGCCGTCCCCGGCCGCCGCCTCAGCCCGCGGCTCGCGAGGACGCTCGCCCTCCAAAGCGCTCGACGCATGGATCAAACGCACCCGCGGGCTGATCGAGAAATCCCTGCGCGTTTCGGTTCCTGCGACGAAAACCAAACCCGCCACCATCCACCGCGCCATGCGCTACAGCCTCCTCTCCGGCGGCAAGCGCCTCCGACCGCTCCTTTGCTGTGCCGCGTCCGAGGCTTGCGGCGGCACCGCCCGCCAAGCGCTCCCCGCCGCTTGCGCCGTGGAAATGATCCACGCCTACTCGCTCATCCACGACGATCTGCCCTGCATGGACGACGACAAACTCCGCCGCGGCAAACCCACGTCGCACATCGTCTTCGGAGAGGGGATGGCCGTGCTCGCCGGCGATGCGCTCCTCACCGAAGCCTTCGCCGTTCTCGCCAAGGCAAAACCCCGCGCACGTTACACGCCCGCCGACCTCCTCGCCGAGCTGGCCCGCGCCGCGGGATCACGCGGACTCATCGCCGGACAGGTCGCCGACCTCGAAGCCGAAGGACGCAAACCCACCGAGCCTGCGCTTTACTTCATCCACGCGGCCAAGACCGGTATGCTCCTGCGCGCCGCGCTCAAACTCGGCGCAATGTGCGCGGGCGCGACCGCCGCGCAGGTTGCCGCCCTCGATCGCTTCGGCTTCGCCCTCGGTTTGGCCTTCCAAATCCAAGACGACATCCTCGACGCCACGCAAAGCGGGCAAAAACTCGGCAAGACCGCCGGCAAAGACGCCGCCGCGGGCAAAATGACTTTCCCCGCGCTCTTCGGTCTGGCCCGCTCGCGCGAGATGGCAGCGCGCTGGACGGCGGACGCTGTGGAAGCACTGCGACCTTTTGGTCCGCGTGGCGCAACCTTGCGCGGTCTCGCCGATTTGATGCTACGTCGCGAGCACTAACTCGCTTTTGTCCGGACGCACGGTGCCCCCGCCCGCGAGCACTTCGTCGAAAGCGGCGATGACTTTGTCCGCCGGAATCTCACGCATGAGTTCGCTATCGAGCATGACCGCGCCCCGTTCCTCGCCGATCCACGCTTGGGGTCGCACGACCACGCTCCGCACCCGCCAGGGATACCACTCGAAGTATTTCGACCCGCCGAAGAGCGCCACGGTCGGACAGTTGCAAGCCGCCGCCAAGTGCATTGCCGCGGTGTCCACCCCGGCGAACAATGTCGCCCGCGAGAGCAGCCAGGCCAGCTGCGTCCAATCCGTTTGCCCGTCGGTCGAGACCGCCTGCGGGCCGAGCGCGGCGCAAAGACGCTGGTTGAGCGCGCGTTCCTGTGGGTCCGGTCCGCAGCTGAAGACAATACGCGGCACGCGTTCGAGCAGGGCCCGAGCCGCCTCGATCCAGCGCTCCTCGGGCCATGACTTCCGCTCCCAGCGCGTGCCGGCGTGGATCACGGCGAATTCCCCGGACTCCGCTGCCGGGGTCCACGGACGCATCGCGTCCGGATCGAAACGGAACGGCGGAATTTCCGCGGGCAGGGGAAGGACGTCACCGACCGTCAGGTAATCCCGCTGCAACTCGTGCCAGCCGAAGCGCCGGCTGGTCGAAGGGCGGTTGAACGCCGGTCGCCACCATTGGGGAAACGCTTTGCCAACTGTGTTGGCGGTGCGGCCGCGCGCGCCGCTCAGGAACGTCATCCATCGTCCGCGGTCCCCGCCGCTCAGTTCGAAAGCATGCTCGAATCGCGCCGCGCGCAATTCCCCGAGCAGCTTGCGGTCCGCCCCGCGGTGCGCGTGACGCGCCGCGCCGTGCTCGGGAATCATGGCCGTGCGTATTTGATCGATGTGCGGACATCCGGCGAGAATGCCCTCCGTGCCGCGGCGCACCACGACCCAGATCTCGGAGCGGGGCATGATCTGCTTCACCGCGGCCAGCGTCGGCGTCATGAGCAGGGCGTCGCCGATGTGGCGGAGCTTGACGAAGAGCAGGCGCATGAAAAAGCGAACGGCGGTCGCGCCGCGGGCCTACCAGAAACGGATGCCGAAAAGGATGAATCCCTTGGGTTTGCCCTCGTCGTTCGGATCCCAGGAGGTGAGGTAACGCCCGTCGCCGTAGCCTTTCGCGGCCAGCGGATTGACCAATTGCCACGGCTGCTTCATCTGGAACACCGCGGCGACGACACCTTCGACGGTGGAGTCGGGATCGAGCGGACTGACCGAGCGCGGGGGCGGCGGTGTGATCTCGCGGCGAGGTTGGCGCGGGGCCACGAAGTCCTGCGCGAGGCAGGATCCGGCCGTCGCGAGCGCGGCGACGATGAGGAACGAACGGCGCATGCCCGACTTTGCGGGATCTCGCCCTGCGCCCGCAATCCCGAAAATCACTCTCGCCTTGGCCGCCCCTCCCGCCGGATCATGCCCGGAACCATGGATTATCTGTCCAAAGGCCGTCGCGTTATCGAAATCGAGGCGGACGAACTCCGGCGCCTGGCCGAAAACCTCGACGGGGAAGCTTTCGGTCGCGCCGTCGAGGCCCTGCGTGATTGCGCCGACCGCCGGGGCAAGATCGTCGTCTGCGGCGTGGGCAAATCCGGACACATCGGCGACAAAATCGCCGCCACCCTGACCAGCACCGGTTCCACCGCGGTGGTCCTCAACTCCCTCAACGCCCTGCACGGCGACCTCGGGCTCGTTTCCGACGGCGATGTCGTCCTCGCTTTCAGC
>JBIKXZ010000268.1:0-2612 GCA_044355525.1 Chthoniobacterales bacterium | reverse complement strand
AACCCCTGCGCGGCGCGCGCGAAGCCCGCGGGGTCGTCTGGCACGAACCCGGACGCCCGTCCCTCCGCCACCGTCTTCCCGAACCGGCACTCTGCCTGAGCCGTCACCGGCTCGATACCGAGCTGGCGCGGACCTTCGTCTCACTGGGCGGGGACCTCGAGACAGGCAGCCGCCGCGAGGCGGTGCCGCGCGAAGGACGGATTATGGCCTGCGGGCACCGGCCGGCACCCGCTTCGCCGTGGATGGGACTCAAACAACATTTCCGCGGCCTGATCCTCGAGGAAGACCTCGAATTGCATCTCGGTCGTGACGCGTATGTCGGGCTCACCCGCGTGGATGAAGACACCGTCAATGTCTGCGGACTTTTTTCGCGGCACGGCGGCGGAAGCTCGGTCGCGGAGAAGTGCCGCCGGGCCGGCTTGCACCAACTTGCCGACCGGCTGTGCGACGCGCAGTCCGACGAAAACTCGCGCTGCGCCGTGGCCGGATTGGATTACCGGGCGCCCCGGGCGCAGCGCGGTGTGGTGAGGCTCGGTGATGCCGGCGGTTTGATTCCGCCCTTCACCGGCAACGGCATGACCGTCGCCTGGCAGAGCGCCGCCCTGGCGCTGCCGCATATCACCGCGTGGTCGGAGGGGGCGACCGGTTGGAACACGGCGTCGGAGCGCATTGCCCGCGATGCGGCACGGCGTTTCCGCCGGCGCTTCATCCTCGGCCGGTCACTCCACGCGTGGGTGCTCCGTCCGTCCGGACGGCGCTGTCTGCATTTCCTTCATGGCACCGGCCTTCTGCCTTTCCATCCGCTTTACCGCCTGTTGCATTGAGCCATGTATCTGCACGGGCTGGCCACCGCGAATCCAGCGGCCTCTTACTCCCAAGCCCGGTGTCTGGAACTCGCGCGCTCGGCCTATGATGCCCTGCCCGGTTTCGACCGGCGTTCCCGGCTCACCCTTTCGAGTATTCTCGGCGGCGATTCGGGAGTCGAAGAACGACAGTTCGCGGTGCGCGATGTCGAGCGGCTGTTCCGCGCCGGCGCCGACGAATTGAACGAGGAATTCCGTGCCACCGCACCGCCCCTCGCCGTCGCCGCGTTGCAACCCGCCTTGCAGCAGGCGGGCCTCGACCCGTGCGAAGTGGATGCTTTGGTCATCTGCACTTGCACCGGATATCTTTGCCCGGGCGTGAGCAGCTATGTGGCGGAAGCGATGGACATGCGGCCCGATGCCTGGTTGCAGGATCTCGTGGGACTCGGCTGCGGCGCGGCTATTCCCGCGCTGCGCACGGTGCAGGCCATGCTCGCGGCCGACCCCGGCGCCACGGTGGCCTGCGTCGCGGTGGAAGTCTGCTCGGCGGCGTTCTATCTCGACAACGATCCGGGGGTAATCATCAGCGCGTGTCTGTTCGGAGACGGGGCAGCCGCCACGGTTTGGCGCAGTGAGCCGGATGCGTCCGGTTTGCATTGCCACAGCTTCGACACCATCCACGATCCGCACTCGCGCGATCGCATCCGCTTCGAACAACGCGACGGCAAACTGCGCAACCTGCTCCATCCATCCGTGCCGGAACTGGCCGCGCGTGCCGTGTCTCAGCTCCACGCGCGTGCCGGGTCGAACGGGCAACCGCCGCCTGCCCGCGTCATCGCGCATGCCGGAGGCAAGGATGTCGTCACCGCGCTCGAAAAAGCTTTGCCCGGACACGATCTGCGCGCCACCCGCGAAGTCTTGCGGCGTCATGGCAACATGAGCAGCCCGTCGGTTCTGTTCGCCTTGGAGGAAGCGCTCCGTGACGATGTTCCCTCGCCCGGACGCGATTGGTGGCTCACCGCCTTCGGCGCGGGATTCAGCGCGCATTCCTGCCGCTTGTCGGCGGATTGAAAGCGCGCGGAGGGATCAAAAACGGATCGGCGGCGGCTCCGCCAAATCCATGGGCGGACGTTCCTGCGCCACGGCATCTTTCACTCCCGCCGGTTCGGCCTTGCGCACCTCGGCCACGGGAGCACCCGCCGCATCGCCTGCAGCCACCGCAGCCGCCGGCAATGCCGCGACCTGCACGGCTTCGGCCACCGGCACGTCGCCGCCGAACATTTCCATGCTCCCGGGCGCGATGGAATTGTAGGGGTCGCCTCCGATGACCGGCGCGGTGGAGACATCGACCGGGCGGACTTTGCTCAAGTCGACGGTCGGGGCGGCGCGCGGCCATTCCTCTTCCTCGTATTCCTTGACGAAACTTTTCAGACCGCCCGCGTGCACGCTGCAGGCTACGGTCGGCGCTTTCCCGATGCGCGCGTATTCGGTGTAGACGGTCGATTCGGTGGCGGGGCCCGCCCCGGGGACGACAACACGTTCGACGCATTTGTCGGTCGCCAACTCGCCCGAGATGCGGCAGACCTCGACTTGCTCGACGGTGACCGGCGCCTTGAGCGGCGAGGATGGAAAATCTTCGCGGGAGGAATTCATCACATCGACCCACACGGGCAGCGCGAGGTCCTTGCCGAAGGCGCCGCGGAAAATCTGGCGCGGACGGTCGAAACCCATCCAAACGCCGCAGGTCACCGCTTCGTTGTATCCGAGAAACCACACATCGGTGAAATTGTAAGCCGTGCCGGTTTTGCC
>JBIKXZ010000104.1:0-8423 GCA_044355525.1 Chthoniobacterales bacterium | reverse complement strand
CCCCACCGGCTTCCTCGTGGCCCGCGCCAAAGGCATCGACATCCGCCAACACGGCAGCGGCAACATCGGCGCGACCAATGTCTTCCGCACGCTGGGCAAGCCGCTCGGCATCCTCGTCTTTGTCTTTGATGCGCTCAAAGGCTTCGCCGCAGTCTGGTTGGCCTTGAAACTCGGCGGTCCGTTCGCGTGGCCGGGTATTATTGCGGCGGTCGCCGTCATCGCCGGACACAACTACACCCCGTGGCTCGGCTTCAAAGGCGGCAAAGGAATCGCCACCTCGGCCGGCGTGCTCATCGCTTTGATGCCTTGGGCGGTGCTGGCCATCGCACTTGTCTGGTTCGCCGTCTTCTTCGCCACGCGCTACGTGTCGCTCGCCTCGATTTGCGCGGCGGCCGCTTTGCCGGTGGCAGTGGGTGCGCTCTGGTTTTACGGCTGCGGCGGCAATGGTCCGCTGCTCGGATTCTCCGTGCTCATCGCCGCGCTTGCCATCTGGCGCCACCGCTCCAACATCCAACGATTGATGGCCGGCACGGAACACCGTTTCGACCGCAAACCTTCGCCATAATGAACCCGCAAAGCATTTCCGTCATCGGCGCCGGCGGCTGGGGCAGCGCGCTGGCCCAACTGCTTTCCGGTCACGGATTGCCCGTGACCATCTGGGCCCACGATCCCGCGCAAGTGGAGGAAATCAACACCTCGCACACTAACCGCCAGTTTCTGCCCGGTGTGACGCTGCATTCCGGCATCACCGCGACGGCGGACATGACCCTCGCCGCGCGCGGCGATCTCATTGTCGTCGTTCCGCCCTCGCAATTCCTCAAAGGCGTGAGCGAGCAACTGTCGCGCGCCGGTGTGAAGCCCGGCGTGCCGCTCGTCTGCTGCACCAAAGGCCTCGAGCACCACACAGGACGGCTCATGACCCAAGTGCTCGGCGCCTTCTTCCCGGACAATCCGGTCGCCGCGCTCTCGGGTCCGAACCACGCCGAGGAAGTCGCCCGCGGCACGCCCGCCGCCGCAGTGGTGGCGGCCGACGACCACAAGCTCGCCGACCAGTTGCGCGAATTTTTCTGCACGGGAAGTTTCCGCGCCTATTCCTGCGACGATGTGGCCGGGGTGGAACTGGGCGGGGCGCTGAAAAATATTTATGCCATTGCCGCGGGTATTTCCGACGGCCTCGGCCTGGGCGACAATGCCAAGTCCGCCCTCGTCACGCGCTCGCTGGCCGAATTGATCCGCCTCGGCACCAAGCTCGGCGGCAAACCGGAAACATTCTACGGACTGAGCGGACTCGGCGACCTCATCGTCACGTGCTTCAGCGTGCACAGCCGCAACCGCGGACTGGGCGAACGCCTCGGCAAGGGCGAATCACTGGCCGACATCCAGAAGTCGATGGTCATGGTCGCCGAGGGCGTGCCCACCGCGCGCAGCGCCTACGAGGAAGCGCGCAAACTCGGACTCGACACCCCGCTGCTCGACACCGTGCATGCCGTGCTTTTCGACAATCTTTCCCCGCGCGACGGATTGATGCGCCTGCTGGCCCGCGACCCGAAACGCGAGAGCGAACCGGCGGCATGATCCACAAACACGTCACCAAGGCGCGGCAGGGATGGCACCGTTGGGTCGATTCCGACAACAGCCTGGCCGCACTCCTCTTCTTCCTCGTTCTCTACGGATTCTTCATCTACCCCCTGGCCGGCAAGGACGGCAAAACGGACACGCTGGCCGCTTGGTCATTTTCCATCGTGTTGGTGCTCGGCGTGCTGGCCACGACCAAGCACAAAGGTGCGCGGCTCGGCATGGTCGTGCTGGCCGGCTTGGCCTTCACCTCGCACTGGCTGCATTTTTTCATCCACGAACACGCGGTTCACATCATTGCGGCCGCGGCTTCCGCACTCTTTTTCTTCGTGCTGTCGTGGCTGATTATCGCGCGCGTTTTCCGCGGCGGCGGGATCAACATTTACCGCATCTACGGCGCCATCGCCGTGTATCTCCTCCTCGGCATCCTCTGGGGCGAATTCTACATCCTCATCTACCTCTTCCAACCGGGCTCGTTTTACTTCAATCCGGCCACGCAATACGGCGAGCCGCCGATCTCAGAATTAATCTATTTCAGCTTCACCACCCTCACCACCCTGGGTATCGGCGACATCTTGCCGGTCCACCCTATTGCCCGCTCCATGACCACGCTGGAGGCGCTGATCGGACAGCTCTATCCCGCGGTCTTGCTGGCCCGCCTCGTCACCCTCTACCAGAAGTGAAAAACATTCGCGGTTGCACCGTGCCGCGGGCGGACATAGCGTGAAGATATGACTCCTCTGCTCGCCTTTACCGCCCCCGGATGGCCGGAGATTCTCTTCATTCTCCTCATCATTCTCGTGCTCTTCGGCGCCAAACGCCTGCCGGAGCTGGCCAAGGGACTCGGTCAAAGCATCAACGAATTCCGCAAAGCCCGCGAGGAACTCGACCGCGAAGTGAAAAAGACCGCGGCCTCGCTCGAGGTCAAAGAAGCTCCCGACAAGGAGCCGCACAAACCGGCCTGATTTTCCGTGCTTGCGCCGCGCGCCATCCTCGCGGCCGCGCTGGCCTGCCTGCTGGTTCCGCACCACGGCGCGGCGGACACCCCGGACCGCGTTGTCTTCGCCGCGTGGAATGTGCGCAATTACATGCTGCGTCCGGTCCTGAACAAAGAAGGACGCACAACGACTCCGGCCAAATCCCCCGAGTCCATCGCTGCCGTGGTGGAAACACTGCGGAAAATCCGTCCGGATATCATCGGTCTCAACGAGATGGGGACGCGCAAGGATCTGGCCGACTTGCAGCGACGCCTGCGGAAAGCGGGTTTGATCCTGCCGCATACGACTTGGGTGGACGGACCCGACCGCGAACGGCACATCGCGCTCCTGAGCCGATTCCCCCTCGAGGTGCAGCATGACACGAGGACGGCGTTCCAGCTCGAGGGCATTTCGCACCGCGTGCGCCGCGGAATTCTCGATGTCACAGTGCAAATGCGTGCGGATTTTTCGTTGCGCATCCTGGGGGTACATTTGAAGTCCTCCCGCGTCGTGCCCCAATACGATCAGACGGCTTTCCGGCGCGCCGAATCGCTCATCCTGCGCGATCGCGTCGAAAAGATCCTCGAAAGTTCCCCGGAGAAACCGCTGCTCGTTTTCGGTGATTTCAACGACACGAAAAATTCCCCGGTGGTCAAAGGCGTGGCCGGACGCGCCGGAGGACGCCAATCTTTGACCGTGCTGCCCCTCGCCGACCGCTTGGGCGACCAGTGGACTTATCGCTGGGCCGAAAGCGACGACTATTCCCGCATCGACTTCGTCATGGTCAGCCAAACCCTGCACCGCCTCGTGCGCCGCGGCGGGACACGCATCCACCGGGACAAGAATTGGTTCGAGGCCAGCGACCACCGTCCACTCGTCGTGAACATCGCACTGCCGAAAGTGCCCCGCCCGTGAAGACTCTCGCCATCATCGCGCTCCTGCTCCCGGCGGCTTTGGCCTCCGCGTCGGATGCCGACACCGCATGGACCGCCATCGAGAAATTGAGCCAAGGCCCCGGCAAGCCGACGGCCGATGCGCCGGAGCAAGTCGTGCAGCGCATGCGCACGCACTTGGCCGCCCAAGAGCGCGCTCTCGGGGAATTCATCACGCGCTACCCGGATGATCCCCGGCGCTACGAGGCGGAAATCGAATACGCCGGCGTCATGTCCACCCTCGGCGCCTCGCTTTCCGACCGTTCGCGCGTGGAAAAATCCCTGCAACGCCTCGCCGCCCTCGAGCGGTCGGAGTCCGCACCGTTCGACATCCGCGCGGACGCCGCCTTCCAGCGCATCACCACCACGATGCAGACCGTCAATCTCGCCGCGGCGGAACGCCCCGGCGAAACCGCCCGCGCCAGGAACACCATCCTGGAGTCGGCGCAGAATTTCGCCGCGACTTACCCCGAAGACCGCCGTGCCGCCCGCCTGCTCGCCGAAGCGGCCACCCTGCTCGATGACCAACCCTCGCGCAAACGCAAGGCGCTCGAGCAGGCGCAATCTCTGGCCCGTGACGAAGCGACGAGGCAACGCATCAAGGACGACCTCACCCGCCTCGGGTTGCTCGGGCAACAGACCGATCTTTCTTTCGACACGCTGCGCGGCGGACGCTGGTCGTTGGCGGATCAGCGCGGACGCGTCACCGTGCTGGTTTTCTGGGCGGGCTGGTCGCCGCCCTCGGTCGCCTGGCTGGCCGAGTTCGCCAAATTCGCCCGCGGACTTCCCGAGGGCCGCGTCTCCGTGGCCACGGTCAGCCTCGACCAGCAGATCGACAACGCCGGCGGGACGTTGGCGAAACTCGGCCTCTCCGCCTGGCCGACCGCCTGCTCGGGCGACGGATGGCAAGACCCGCTCGTCCGCCGCCTCGGCATCAACGCCCTGCCCACCGTCTTCGTCTTCGACAAGGAGGGCCGCCTCCGCACGTTGAACGCGCGACAAGGTTACGAGTCTTTGGTCCGTCAACTCGTCGCGGAAAAACGGTAGGGCCTGCTGGCCTCCTGCTCGGAGAGGCCAGCCGCCCCTACCGGGTCAAAGCTAAGCACTGATCTCCCAGAACCTCCGCGCCGCATTCGGCCAACTGCGGTCTTCCACCCGCTTCCGCGCTGCCGCGCCCATCGACCGGCGTTCGCGTTCATCCGCGCACAGCTTGCGCACCGCCGCGCACAACTCGCCCAGATCGCCTCCGCGTGTGACAAAACCATCCTCGCCGTCTGTGACCAATTCGCGCGGACCGCCCTGGTCGGACACCACGCAAGGCAATCCCGCCGCCTGCGCTTCGAGAATGACATTGCCGAACGTGTCCGTCGTGCTGGGAAAAACGAAGACGTCGGCGGAGGCGTAAGCCGCGGCCAACTCCTCCCCGCTCAGGTAGCCCGTGAAAATCGCCTCGGGGAAAGACTTCTCGAACTCCGCGGAATACGGACCATGACCGATGACCAACCCGCGCACCGGCAATCCGTCGGCCTTGAGTTGCCGCACCGACGCGGCGAAGAGATCGAGTTTCTTCTCCTTCGAGACGCGCCCCGCATAAAGCAACCCGATCTCGCCGTCCCGCAATCCGCGCTTTTTCCAGAAATTCCCGTCACGGCGCGCGGGAGTGAACAGTTCGGTATCCAAGCCGCGCGGCAGGATGTGGATGCGATCGGCTTTGATCCCGCGCGCTTCGAGCGCTTGGCGGTAGTCGTCCGAGTTGACATAGACGATGTCCATCTGCTCATAGAACCACTGCATGAAATTCCACGTCAGCGTTTCCATCCAAGAGTCATCGGTCAGGATGCGCACGTATTGCGGGAAATCGGTGTGGTAAATGCCGCTTGTCTTGATCCCGAGGATCTTCGCCGCGAGCAGGGCGCACAACCCGATCGGGCCCGGCGTGCTGATGATCACCTCGGTGAATCCCCCGCGCTGCACGTAATCGATGATTTCCAAGACGGGCGGGAAGCTCAGCTTTTGCAATTCGTATTCGGGCAGTTCGAATTCGCCGACCGGCTGGAAATTTTTGACCGGGATATTGCTCGGGGCGACTTCGCCGCGCGAAGTGGCCACGGTGAGATCGAAGCCCTCGGCCCGCGCCGCGGCGGTCATTTTGCGGATGGTGGTCGAGACGCCATTGACGTCCTCCAGCGTGTCGGTGAACCAAATGCGCTGGTGATTGCGCAGGCTGTCGGGAATTTCCCCGCAGGTGCTTTGGCAGAGCGGACGCAATTCCGCGCGGCCCGGGGAGCGGAAAGCGTAGAAATACGGGGCCAGCCCGAGGGCCAGCGGCACGAGCGAGCTGACAAATTGCAGGCTCTCGATAAGCCGTCCGGCCTGCAGTTGCGCGATGAATTGCGAAAAGAAACGGAAGGCCAGCTGGTTGACCAGCAGGTTGGCCGTGAGAAAGGCGCGGCGCTCGGGCTCGGCCACCCCCTCGGTCGCTTTCTCGATCGACGAACGCATGCCGGGTTTTCCCACCGCGTCGGCCAGCTCTTTCCACAAGGAGGCATTGCCCGGCAACGCGACTTCCCAGATTTTTCCCGTGGCGATGCCCTGCGCGAGAAAGCCGAGTTTTTCCGTCAGGGTGAATCGCGTCGGATCCTTGCCCTCCATGAAACGCCCGGCCATTTTTTCCAGCAGGGCCGCGGCCGGTTTCTGCGAGCCGCGCGCCAGGCGCTCGCCGGCGAATTCGAAGATGACGCTGTAAAGACTGTGCGCCATGACCAGCGGACCGCCTCCCTCGCCGCCCGGACGGCATTTTCCTTCGCGCAGCGCGGACAGAAATTCCTGTGGAGTCCGGCCCTCCGCCTCGGTCCAGGCCCGTCCCTGATAGATCCCGCCCTTGTCATCCGACCCGCCGGTGAAGGCCTTTCTCCACGGCTCGTCCCACAGCGGTTCGAGTTTTCTCTCCGTCGCAAATCGTTCGATGTCGGATGGCGTCAACCGCGACAGCGCGAACTCCGCGGTCTGTCCGAGCAGCGGATCGCGCAGTCCGTTGACTGTCTCGAAATGGCGGAAGAGCAAAACCATCCGCTCCCAATGGTCGACCGAAAGCCGTTCGTCCACCGGCCAGAACGGATGGGCCACCGCGTGCGCGATCTGCTGCGCCTTGAGGTAGCGGGCAAGCTGGTAAATGTCGCGCCGCAGCCGCTGGATCTCGGCGTGCTGCGCTTCGGTGATGCCCCAGGCAAGCAGATGCACCTTGACGTCGTCCTCGGGGAAAAAAGCGGTGATTTCCTCGCTGAGAAAAACCCCGGGCTCGCCCGCGATCTCCAGGCAACCGTCGATCGTGTCATGGTCGGTGAAGGTGACGAAATCGAATCCCCTCTCCCGCAACGAACGGTAAATCTCCTTCGGCCCGGAACAACTCGCCGGGAAATCCACCTTGCGCAACAGCCAGTCTGTGGCCCGCGCACTGTGACGCGTGTGGAGATGAAGATCGACCCGTTGTGCCATGCCGCAGCCACACTACCCGGGCCGGCCCGGTTTTTCACTCTCCGAAAATCGGATCAGACCATCATGCCCGCGGCCACGGTCTCATGCGTGCCGGGGTCGACGAGGACGAACGAACCCGTGAGCCGGTTGCGGCGGTAGCTGTCGTGGAAGAGCGGGGTTGCCGTGCGCAGGGAAACACGGCCGATGTCGTTCATGGCGAGCGTGGGGACGCCTTCCTTTTTGTGCAGGGTCTCGATATCCACCTGATAACGCAGCTCCTGCACGATGGCTTTGGTCTCTTTGGTGGTGTGACGCAAAAGGTATTTGCCGCGCGGCTCCATCGGCTTCTGCGAAAACCAGCAGACCATCGCCTCGACATCCTGTCCGACAGCCGGCGGGTTGTTCGCTTTGACCAGCATGTCGCCGCGCGAGATGTCGATTTCGTCTTTCAGCGTCATGACCACCGACTGCGGGGCGAAGGCCTCGGGGATTTCCTTGCCGCCGGGCAGATGGATTTTGTCGATCGTGGTGGAAAAGCCCGAAGGCATCACAGTGACCGCGTCGCCCGGCTTGAAGACCCCGCCCGCCACGCGTCCGGCATAGCCGCGGAAATCGTGGTGCTCTTTGGACTGCGGACGGATGATCCATTGCACGGGGAAGCGCGCATCGACATGATTTTCCGTGCCGCCGGTGTAAACGGTCTCGAGGTGGTAAAGCAGCGACGGACCTTTGAACCACGGCATCTTGTCCGACTTCTCGACGACATTGTCGCCATTGAGCGCAGACAGCGGGATGGCCGTGATCTCGGCGATATCGTCGAGGCGCGAGGCGAACTCGTGGAAGTCCTGCACAATGCGGTGGAAGACGGACTCGCTGTAGTCGACAAGATCCATCTTGTTCACCGCCAGCGCGAGGTGGCGGATTTTCAGGAGATTGGCGACAAAGGAGTGGCGCTTGGTCTGCTCGATGATGCCCTTGCGCGCATCGATGAGAATGATGGCGAGGTCGGCCGTTGAGGCGCCGGTCACCATGTTGCGCGTGTATTGGATATGACCCGGCGTATCGGCGATGATGAACTTGCGCCGCGGTGTGGCGAAATAGCGGTAGGCCACGTCGATGGTGATGCCCTGCTCCCGCTCGGCGCGGAGGCCGTCGGTGAGGAGCGCCAAGTTGACCACCGCATCACCTCGGCGGCGCGAGCTTTCCTCAACCGCACTGAGCTGATCCTCGAAGATGCTCTTCGAGTCGTAAAGCAGGCGGCCGATGAGGGTCGACTTGCCGTCATCGACGGAACCGGCGGTGGCGAAACGAAGGAGGTCCATTTTAGAAATACCCCTCTTTCTTGCGGTCTTCCATCGCCGTCTCGGAGCGTTTGTCGTCGGAGCGGGTGCCACGCTCGGTCTGGCGGGCGGCGGCCACTTCGGCAATCACCTCGTTGAGTGTCGCCGCTTTCGATTCGACCGCG
>JBIKXZ010000103.1:0-8494 GCA_044355525.1 Chthoniobacterales bacterium | reverse complement strand
GCGTCACGGTCACGGTTCGGGCCGCGCTCCCGGGGGTCATGACCCCCGGGAGCGCCCTTCGGGCTACTCACCCGAAGACATCGACACTATAGCCAAATGGAACAGACAAGCGGCATCCCCGCCACTTAACCCCGGACGACAAGCGGCGGGGATGCCGCTTCTTCTTCTCCGAACCGCCGCAGCGAAGGCTTCGCCGAACATTGAGCCCATTCCCTCGCGGAAGTTTCCGGCACATTGTGCCGCGAACCTGTGGGCTCGGTGCGGCACAGGGTTCCGCAGCTACATAACATCTTGGAACGTTCTAACAGGACGCTGGCCCAGTTGATTCGCGGCCTAGAGCAGCGCAGCCGCCCACGATCCGAACCCGCTCAGAAATCCAACTCGGCTCCGATGTAGACGATGTTCTGCGTGTAATCGCGCTCGTAGGAGGTATCCGTGGAGAGGAGAGTGGTGAAGGAGTAGCCCGCAAGGAGGGACAGGTTGCGGTAGACAAGGAAGCTGACGTTCAGGCCTGCGTTGAAGATGTTGTCGTAGAAGTCGGGCGCGGCC
Source organism: Chthoniobacterales bacterium (assembly GCA_044355525.1). Lineage (GTDB taxonomy): Bacteria > Verrucomicrobiota > Verrucomicrobiia > Chthoniobacterales > JACTMZ01 > JACTMZ01. The sequence goes on along the minus strand of JBIKXZ010000103.1, from coordinate 7,945 downwards.
CCGTCGCTGCCGGGTTGGTCGTAGTAATTGTTCTGGTAGTTGATGAAAGCATTGGCGCCAATGCGGCGGGTGAATTGGTGGGCGGCATTGAGACCGACGAGGAACTGCTGGGCTTGCGTGTAGTTGGAGAAGCCCGAGGCGGTCGTGCCGTAGCGCGAGACGAGGCCGACGGTGGTGTCCTCGCCGAGCGCGTAGTTGAAATTGATCGAACCGAAAGGCCCGACATATACGTCGGTCCCGCCGTAGGGATTCTGGTTGAAGCGCTGCTCCACGCCGCCGCGCACCGAGACAGTCGAGCGAGGATTGAGCGTGTGGTCGGCGCCGAGGAGGAAGAAGTTGCCGATGCTGTCGAGATCCTTGGCTGTGAAAAAGTTGCGGGTGTTGAAATCGTATTCGGCGACGAGGGAAGTGGTCGGCTTCCAAAGGTAGATGAATTGCTGGCCCACGGTCTGCTCGAAACGGCCCTGGATGTCATTCTGCGCTTCGTCGGTGAAGTAGTAGAAGACCGGGGTGTAGGTGGTCTCGGTGGCGAATTTCGGCAGCCAGAGGTATTTCACACCGAAGGTGGTGGAGCTGATGATGTAGTCGCCGTCGTAGGTCGTGGGGGCACCCGCGACGGTGAAATTCGGCTGCGAAAGGAATGCGGTGTAGGTTTCGAGCGAGAGGTCGAGGCGCGGGGTGGCGGCGTAGTTGGCGCCGAGGGTGAAATTGATTGTGGGGAAGAGTCCGTCGTTCTGCAGGTCGACGTTGTTGTAATAGAAGGCCAGCGCGGCCGAGAGCGCGGCCGACAGTTGCAGGCGCGAGGTGCCGAATTCGTACGACACCCCGGCGGCGATCTGGGTGTACAAGCTCTCGATCTGGTTGCTGCTGGTGGTGTTTACGTTGCTGTTGTAGCCCTCGTAAACGGCGAAGCTGAAACGGAAGGGCCGGCGCTCGAAGATGCCCTCGCCGATGTCGGCCGGGGCTTCGTCATAAGCGCCCACTTGCTGGAATGCTTCACCGGGTCCGCCGTAGCTGTCGGCGAGAACATCGACCGGCTGGCTCGCGCTGGCGGCGCTTCGCGGAGTAGGGTCGAGCGGCGGAGGCGCGGGTACGACCGGATCCGCACTGGCCGGCGGAGCGGCAGGGGCCGGTGGTTCGGGCTGGGGTGCGGTGTAAACCTGCGAGGAACCTTCGTCGCGCACCGGGTAGGTGAAACGGAAGCCCGAACCCGCGTCGTTGGCAGTCGGACTCTCGGCGCGGGTGTCTGTACCCGACAACAGGGCTATTCCGACAAGACAAGGCAGGATGGAACGCAGGCAAAACATGGTGGGGCGGGCGAACTCGGCATTTGATATCAGCCCCGTTTTTTTGCCCAGCCTAAACTGTTGCGTCCGGCTGAAGAAATACGAACCGAAGGCAGAAGCAGTGCCGATGCCCGGGCCCGCTGTCAGGGCGCATAGGTCGCAAACCTTCAAGGGGTGACCTCGGCCCCAGTGATCAGAGGATTATAAACGTTTGGTGAACAAGGTATTGCACAACCGGAGGGCTGGGCCGGAGAGGTCGCCCCTGACTTGCTCGTCATGGGCGAACCGGCAGGCAAAGCGGGTCACACCCGCCGCATGACCGTGTCGCGGACGAAGAGTTCGCCGGTTTCGGGGTAGTCGAGGGTGTAATGGAGGCCGCGGCTTTCTTTGCGGCTGAGGGCGCAGTCGACGATGAGGGCGGCGACGGTGACGAGGTTGCGCAGTTCGAGGAGGTCGGTGGTGACTTTGAAGTTCCAGTAGAATTCCTGCACTTCCTTCTGCAGGTTGCGCAGGCGGGTCGCGGCGCGCTGGAGGCGTTTGTCGGTGCGGACGATGCCGACGTAGTCCCACATCAGGCGGCGGATTTCGTCCCAGTTGTGGTAGATGACGACCAACTCGTCGACATCGGTTACGCTGCCGGGGCGCCATTCGGGGAGTTGGATGTCTTCGGAAGTTTTGTGGTTTTTCGTCGCCTTGAGAAACGCGCGGTGGGCGAAGACGAGAGCTTCGAGCAGCGAATTGCTGGCCAATCGGTTGGCCCCGTGCAGGCCGGTGCAGGCCACCTCGCCGATGGCGAAGAGGCCGCGCAAGGTGGTCTCGCCTTGGTCGTTGGTTTTCACGCCTCCGCACTGGTAATGAGCGGCGGGGACGACGGGGATGGGCTCTTTGGCGATGTCTATGCCGAGGGATGCGCAGGTCTCGTAAATTTTCGGGAAGCGTTCTTTGAGGAATTCGCGCGGCTTGCTCGTGATGTCGAGGTAGACGCATTTCGCCCCGGTGCGTTTCATTTCGGCGTCGATGGCGCGGGCCACGATGTCGCGCGGGGCGAGATCCTTCAACGCGTGGTAGCGCGGCATGAAAGGCTTGCCGTGCTCGTCGACGAGGATGCCGCCTTCGCCGCGCACGGCTTCGCTGATGAGGAAGGATTTGGCCTCGGGGTGGAACAGGCAGGTGGGGTGGAATTGGACGAATTCCATGTTGCTGACTGCCGCGCCCGCGCGCCACGCCATGGCCACGCCGTCGCCGGAGGCGATGTCGGGATTCGTCGTGTATAGGTAAACTTTGCCGCAGCCGCCGGTCGCGAGCACGATGCGGTCGCTGCGCAGGGTGAGGACCTCGCCGGATTTTTCGTCGAGCACGTAGACGCCGACCACACGATCCTCGGTGGCGTAACCGAGTTTGCCCGTGGTGATGAGGTCGATCGCCATGTGATCTTCCATCACGGTGATTGACGGATGTTTTTCCACGGCGGCCACGAGGGTTTTTTCGATTTCCAGGCCGGTGAAATCATGCGCGTGCAGGATGCGGCGCTTGGAATGTCCGCCTTCCCGCCCAAGGTCGAGTTCGGTCCCGCCGTCGGGCTTTTCGCGCAGGTCGAAGGACATGCCGAGCTCGATCAGTTCGCGAATCCTCTCGGGGCCTTCGCGCACGACGAGGTTGACGATATCCTCGTGGCACAGCCCTGCGCCGGCTTCAAGCGTGTCTTTGATGTGAAGTTCGAAGGAGTCCTCCGGGCTGGTCACGCAGGCCACGCCGCCTTGGGCCCAGGCCGTGTTGGACGTTGTCTTGGCGCGTTTGGTCACCACGGCGACGGTGCCGTGCGCGGCCGCTTTGAGCGCGTAGGTCAGGCCGGCGATGCCGGAGCCAAGGACGATGTGGTCAAACTTTTGCATGCCGCGGCGCGAGCCGCACGTTGTCGATGAGGCGTGTTTCGCCGATTTTCACCGCGGCGGCAAGCACGGCGGGGCGATCGAGGGCGGCGAGGGGCGCGAGCGTTTCGACGTCGACTAGCTCGACGTATTGCGGGGCGGAGCCGGTGCCCTCGGTAATGAGCACCGTCGCTTTGGCGATAATTTGCCCGGGAGCGTTTTCCTGCGCGGCGGTCGAGAGCGCGGCGGGAAAGGCGGCGGCACGTTTCCGTTCATCCGCGTCGAGGTAACGATTGCGCGAACTCATGGCGAGTCCGTCCGCTTCGCGCACGGTCGGATGGCCGATGATTTCCAGGTCGAAAAACAAATCGCGGGCCATCCGGCGAATGATGGCCAGCTGCTGGTAGTCTTTCTCGCCGAAGATGGCGGCATCGGGGCGGATGATGTTGAAGAGCTTGGTCACCACGGTGCAGACGCCGCGAAAATGACCCGGCCGCTGCGCCCCGCACAGACCGCGCGAAAGTTCGGTTTCGTCCACGAAGGTCGAATCACCCGGAGGATACATCTCCTCCGCAGTCGGCGCGAAAACCGCATCCGCACCATGCGTGGAGCACATTTCCAGATCCGCTTCCATGGTGCGTGGGTATTTTGTCAGATCCTCGTTGGGACCGAATTGGGTCGGGTTGACGAAAATGCTCACCACCACGGTGCCGTGCTGTCCGGCGCGCGTGCGGGCGGCGTCGATCAGTGCGGCGTGCCCGGCATGGAGTGCGCCCATGGTCGGGACGAGGATAACGGGCGAGGGAGCTGTGGCCCGAAGGGCTGCCGTTTCAGCCAGCGTGCCGAGGGTGCGCATGGTTTGCGCGTAGCAGAATCAGTTGCCCGCGGGCGCAGGCGCGGCTGCGGGTTCCGTCGAAGTAGCAGGAGCTTCGGCGGCAGGGGCGGCGGCCGCTTCGACAGCTTCTGCCGCGACTGCCTCGACCGCCACGGGTTCGGTCGTGGCGACAATCGGCGTGGCCGCGGGTGCAGCCTGCGGGGCAGCAGCGGCAGCAGGAACCGGTTGGCTCAAGAGCTCCTTCTGGATCGAGGTTTCACCCGTGCCGCGCTTGGCATAGAGGATGGCCAGCAAAAGAGTGAGGGCGAAAAAGACGATACCGAGCCAGACGGTGAACTTTTGCAAAACGTGGGTGGTCTGCGCGCCGAAAATATTTTCCGTCATGCCCCCGCCGAACGCGGCACCAAGGCCTTCGTTTTTCGGGCGCTGCATGAGGACAACCACCACCATGAGCAGACAGATGAGCACATGGAAGGCGATGAGGACGTTGATCAGGATCGACATGAACCGCGCAGAATGGCAGGGAAACGAGGCCATGTAAAGGAGCGCGGTCTGTCCGCGACTTGACCCCGATACGGTGCGTAATTACCGTAAGTCCCCAATGAAAACAACGGAGCTGAAACTCGCGCGCATCGGCAACTCGCGCGGCATCCGCCTGCCGGCCGATCTCATCCGGCGCCACGGTTTGGACGACGGCGTGCTGCTCGAGGACCGCGGGGATTCGCTCGTGCTGCGGCCGAAGGCGAAGCCGAAGAAGTTGTCGTGGGAAGAAACTGCCCGCGAGATGGCGGCTTCCGACGAGGATTGGTCGGAGTGGGATTGCACGTTGGCGGACGGCCTTGAAGAGATTCCGTGGGAACCGGCGCCGGCGGGCGTCAACGAACCGGAGGCGAAATACCGCGCGAAGCGCAAAGCGCGCGGCACAAAGTCGAAGTGAGGCGCGGGGACATCTATTGGTGTCGGCTGGACCCGGTCGAGGGCAGCGAGATGGGTAAGACGCGCCCGTGTGTGGTTGTCAGTCTCGACTCGTTGAATCCGATCCTGCCTATTGTGGTCATTTGTCCGCTGACCTCGCGGCTCAGGACGCATTGGCGGACGCGTTTGCAGGTGTGCTCGGCCGGGCAAGCGGCCGACGTCTGCGCCGACCAGATCCGCGTGGTCAGCAAGTCGCGATTGGCCGGGCGCATCGGGCGGCTGTCGGCGGATGACGCGCGGGCGCTGCACGAGTTGCTGACCGAGATGTATGGGGCGCGCTGACCGGATTCCGCGTTGATCTTTCCCGGGGAAAACCCCTAACTCTCCGGCTGTGAACGTCACCGACCTGAGGGAAATCCTGCAATACGTGCCGCGGTTCCGCGAAAAAATCTTCGTGGTTTCCGTGGACGGGGAAATTGCGGCGTCGCCCAACTTTGCCAACATCCTGCTCGACCTCGCGGTCCTGCGGTCCTTGAGCATCCGGGTCGTGCTCGTCCACGGCGCCAGTCATCAGGTGCAGGTCGCGGCGAAAAAGGCGGGCCTCAAGCCGAGCAACACGGATGGCACGGGCATCACCGATGAGGCGACGCTCGAAGTGAGCATCGATGCGGCCATGCGGTTGACGCACGAAATTCTCGAGGGGCTGGCTTCGGTCGATTTGCGGGCGGCCTATGCCAACGCGGTCATCGCGCATCCGGCCGGCATCCTCGGTGGTATCGATCAAGGCCACACCGGACGGATCGAACGGGTTGATGTGAAATGCCTCCACATGTTGCTGCACGAGGGAATCATTCCGGTGGTGCCGCCGCTCGGTTTCGATGGCGAGGGGCACACCTACCGGGTCAATTCCGACCACGCCGCAGCCGAACTGGCCGAAGCTCTGCAAGCGGCCAAGGTGATCTATTTGTCGGCCGACACGAAATTGCCCGGCGGTGCCACGCTCCCGAGGCAACTCGGCATCGTCGAGGCCGAGGAGTTGCTCAAAAAGCGGAAGAACGGCGAGGCACCGAATCTTTACTCGAAGGTCGACTATGGCGCCAAAGCCTGCCGTCAGGGCGTGCCGCGGATCCATATTCTCGACGGCACGGTTGACGAGGCCTTGCTCGACGAGGTTTTCAGCAACGAGGGGATCGGCACGATGATCTACTCGAATGAATACCAGCAGATCCGGAAAATTTTCAAAAAGGACGTGCGGGCCATCATGTCGCTCATCCGGCAGTCGATGGACAGCGAGGAACTGGTGCGGCGGACGCGCGCCGAGATCCTCGAGCAGATGCAGGATTACTGGGTGCTCGAGATCGACGGCAAGATGATGGGGTGCGTCGCGCTGCATGTTTATCCGGAGAAGCAATGCGGCGAGTTGGCCTGCCTCTACGTGCACAAGGAACACGAGAACGAGGGGCACGGACGGAAGTTGATGGCCTTCGTCGAGACCTTGGCGCGGGAGAAGGGGTTGCGGCAACTCTTCGCCCTGAGCACGCAGGCCTACAAATATCTCCAAATCAAAGGCGGCTTCCGCGAATCTTCCGCGGATATCATGCCGGCCGCGCGGCGGAAAAAATACGAGGCCGGGGGACGGCAGTCGAAAGTCCTCTTGAAGGATCTCGCCTGAGGCGCACGGCATGGAAGGTGTCCATACCCATTTCCTCTGGATCGACTGGGCTGTCCTCGCAGCCTACTTGCTCTTGACCACGTGGATCGGCCACGTGCTGCGCGGCAAGCAGTCGACGATGCAGGATTTTTTCCTCGCGGGACGATCGCTGCCGTGGCCGGCGGTCAGCGGTTCGATCATCGCTACGGAAATCAGCGCGATCACCTTCGTCGGTGTTCCGGGCATGGTCTTCGCTGCGGGCGGCGATTTCACCTACCTGCAATGGGGCATCGGTTCGCTCATGGCGCGGTTCATCGTCGGGATCTGGTTCGTCAAAGTTTTCTACGAACGCGGCATCTTCAGCCCCTACGACTACATGCAGTCGCGCCTCGGCGCGGGTGCGCGGGCGTTCACCACGGCGCTGTTCTTCATCGGATCGATCCTCGGACAAAGCGTGCGCCTGCTTGTCACCGCGCTGATTTTGTGGACGGTGACCGGCCTCGCCTTCGAGTGGTGCATTGTCGTCATCGGTCTCTTTGCCATCGGGTGGACGTTGATGGGTGGGATGACCACGGTGATCTGGACCGACGTCATCCAATTTTTCGTCTTCATCGGCGGCGGTTTGCTCGCCTTGGTCGTGCTCCTATTCACCATCGACGGCGGCTTCGCTGCGTTCGTCGCGGAAGCTGGTGCAGCCGGCAAGTTGCGGGTTCTCGATCTTTCGACCAATCCCGATGTGCAATTCACCCTCTGGGTCGGCCTTCTCGCCATGCCTTTCCAAAATGTGGCCGCGTTCGGCACCGACCAAGTCATGGCCCAGCGCATGTTCTGTTGCCGCAACGCGCAGGATGCCTCGAAGGCCGTTATCGCCAGCAGCATCTCGCTCCTTGTCACCGTGCTCATGCTCGCGGTCGGCGCGGCGCTCTTTGTCTACTACCAACAGCATCCGCCAACGCCCGCGGAGGCTGCGCTTTTCGCGAAGGATACGGATTCGGTATTTCCCGTGTGGATCACCACGGTTCTTCCTCCGGGGTTGAGCGGACTCATCCTCGCCGGTGCTTTCGCCGCGGCCATTTCGAGTTTGGATTCGGCGTTGGCCGCGTTGGCGCAGACGTCGATGGCGCTATGGCATGGCAAGGATGGACTCGAGTCGGCCGACCAACGGCGACTGATCGTGCAGTCGCGCTTCGCCGTGGTCGGGTGGGGGATTGCGCTCATTCTCATGGCGGTGGGACTGCAGGCCGTGCGCGGGCAGATCAACTTGCTCTCGCTGGCCTTCGGCATGGTGGCCTACACCTACGGGCCGATGCTCGCCGCGTTTCTCCTCGCGCTCAGTCCGCTCCGTCGCGACATCCGCGGCATCGTCATCGGCACAATCATCTCCGTGTTG
>JBIKXZ010000102.1:0-8519 GCA_044355525.1 Chthoniobacterales bacterium | reverse complement strand
GATCCTCGAGTACGAAGCGGTGTTCCTCGCGCTCCTTCGGATCCTCCATCATTTCCTCCGGTGCGGTGCCGGCGCGCGCCGTGCCGGCCACGGCCATGGTGTGGATTTCCACGCCGTCATCCTCGAAGAGAATTTCCGGCGAGGCCCCGATCAGTCCACCGTCCGCGTCCCACGAACCGTAAGGCATGAGACCCGCGGGCAGATTGGCCGCGGCGCGCAGTGCGCGTTCGCGTTCCCCGGACGTGAGCGCGCCCGCGCTGTGCTCGAAGACGGCGGGCACGGCTTTCTGCAACTCGCCGCGTTCGAGCAGCGCCTGCACGCGGGCGAAAGCGGCGGAGAAGGACGGTTCGTCGAAGGTCCGCCAGACGCGCGCGTGTTCGCGCGGCGCCAGCAACTGCGCCAGCGCGTCGGGCGAGACGGCGGCCGTTTCGGGATAGATGCGCCACGGTTGCGGGTCGGAGAGGAAAAAATCCGGCGCGTAGAAAGAGGGCCTCTGCGGATCGGGGCGCGCGGCCTTGACCGGCTCGCCCCAGCCGAGGAACCAAAGGTCGTCCGACCATGCGAGCACTGCGCCGGTCCGCAGCAGCGCGCGCACGTTTTCCGCGGAGGGCGCGGAGCGGCGCAGCCAGGCGGCGGGTCCGCGGGCTCCGGCCGTGAGCGTGTTGCTCGTCATCACGACATGTTACGTCTGCCGCGGCGGCCGGGGATACCGCCGGAGGCGATCAGCCGCGCAATTGCCGCTCGGCCTCGAGCCAGTCGGACTCCGGATCGCCGGGCATTCCGAGATGGCGGCGCCGCTCGGCGAGGTAGTAGGCCTTGAGCGCGATTTCTTCGGTCGTGACCGAACCGATCATGCCGATCACTTCGGTTTTGCCGCCGGTGCGGCGTGTCATGACGCGGGCCGGCGTGGCGGCGCTGGCGCGCTCGCGGGCGGCGGCGGGTTGGCGGGCCGTCGTTCGCTTCGAGACGGGCGATTTTTTGGCGGCCTTCTTGGCGGTTTTTTTCTTGGCGGTCTTGGGCATGGCTTCGGGTTTTTCGTCGTCCATCCAGTAAAGGCGGGCCGGCGCGGGCGGGCCAAGTTTTTTCGGCTTTTCCCGGGGGGTGGCAGGTTTAGTCTCGGGTCGTGGGCATTTCCTTGGGCGAGTTTTTCATCCGCTGGTTCGTCACCGCGGTGGCCGTTTTTGTCGCGGCTTGGATCGTGCCGGGCATCCAATACACCAGCTTCACCGGGTTGGCCTTCGCCTCCCTGCTGCTCGGTATCATCAACGCGCTGGTGCGTCCGGTCCTCCTCATTCTTTGCCTGCCCCTGATTCTCGTCACGATGGGTCTCTTCATCCTCGTGCTCAATGCCCTCTTGCTCTGGTTTGTCTCGGGAATTCTCCCCGGCAGCTCCTTTACCGTCGCCGGATTTTGGGCGGCATTCTGGGGCGCGTTGGTCATCAGCGTGGTCAGCTGGATCCTCAGCGCGTTTTTCCGCGGCAGCGACGGACGCATCTATCCGATCACCCATCACACGGTGATCAAACAGGCGCGCGGTCGCACGCTGGACTGACATGAGACCCGCGGGTCTGCGGCGCTGGCTCGGCGGCGGGCACACGGGGGTGAAAATCTGCGGCGTGACCCGCGAGGAGGACGCGCTCGCGGCGGTCGATGCCGGAGTCGATGCCCTCGGGTTCAATTTTTATGACAAGTCCAAACGCGTCGTGCGTCTGGCCGAGGTCGCCGCGTGGATCGGCGGCTTGCCGGAAGACGTCGGACGCGTCGCGGTGGTCGTGCAACCGGACGAGAATCTGCTCCGCGCCCTGCGCGATTCCGGTCTTTTCCACGCGGTGCAATTCCACGGCGGGGAAAGCGACGGTTTCTGCACGCGCTGGGGAGGGGAGTTTTATGTCAAAGCCCGCCCGTTGTCCGACGAGCCTTCGGCTGTCGCCGCGGACGCCGACGCTGCGCCCTGCCTGCTCCTCGATGCGCATGCGCCCGGTGAATTCGGCGGAACGGGCCGGACCATCGACTGGTCCCTCGCCGCTGGCGTGGTCCGCGCAACGGACCGGCCGGTGGTGCTCTCCGGCGGATTGCATCCGGACAATGTCGCTGCGGCGGTGGCCGCGGTGCGGCCGGCGGCGGTGGACACAGCCAGCGGGGTCGAGTCCGCACCGGGGATCAAGGATGCGGACAAGATGAAAGCTTTCGTGGCGGCAGTGCGCGCGGCAGATGCACGTTAACAACACGCTTTGGCGTCGCAGTTGCTGCCGTGCGCGCGCTATGCGTTGCCATCTCATGCGTGCTGTGGTCCCCATCTTTCTGGTGCTCGGCCTGGTTGTTGCCGCCGGTTGCGCCGGGCCCAAGACGTTGAAGAAACGCGACCTTTCCTCGGTGCAGGTCGGCGAAGTCGCGGCCCTCTCGAAAACCCTGCGCAAGCCCACCTACATCCTGCCGGTGACCAAGGGGCGCTATCAAGGCGCGCAGATGTATGTCTACGAGTGGGACAAGCCGGACGACAACATCGTCAACCGCATGTATACCTATGTCGTGGTGCGCGACGGTTTGGTCGCGGCCGTGTTCGAGGACCCCGCCGACAAATACGAGAAGGATGCCAAAGCGGCCGCCTACGCTTTCCTCGATTCCGAAGGCGAACGGAAGATGAGCAGCATTTCCAACCGGCACGCCACCGCCGGTGCGTTGCGCAGTCTGGCCGAGGGCGTGGCCATGGCGGGATCCTTCATCCCGGTCGCGGGACCGGCGTTGTCCATGGCGGGACAAGCCGCGGGCCTCACCACGCAAGCCGTGGCGTCCGGCGACCGCAGCCAAACAACGACCTACAATCCCCTGCCCGCCCGCCCCGCTTACCTGCGGACCGTGCCGCCAGAAGATTTGCCGAGCGCCAACCAAACCGGCGCGAAGCCTGATTGAACCAACCACCATACCCATGAAAACCCGCACCACCATCCTCGTCCCGGCCCTCGCCGCGTTCGCCACCCTCAACATGCAAGCCGCCCCGCCTTCGCCCGCCGAAGCGCAGGCCGCCGTGCAAGCCGCCCGCACGCAAGCGACTGCACCGGTCGGCGCCGCGCGTGAGAAAGCGGCCGCCCAAGTCGCGGCGGTCCGCCAGCAAGCGACCGCGCCGGTCAATGCCGCACGCGAGCAGGCGACGGCGCAAGTCACCGCCGCCCGCGAACAGGCCACCGCGCAGGCCGGTGCCGTGCGCGACCAGGTCAAAGACAAGCTGAAGTCGCCGGTCAAACTTCCCAAGCTCGACGTGCCCAATCTCGCACAAGCGGCCAAGACCAGCCGCGCCACGGTCGATGACGCCGTGACCAGCCCGCGCACGCTTACTTACAAGAGCCGCGCCAGTCGCCTCTCGCGCTGGATCGCGCCGCTCACCATGGGACTCATCACCTACGTGCCGTTCGACACGATGAATGCGGATGTCACCGGCACGGTGAACAACCTCATGGCCGAAGAAGACATCTCGGTCGAAGACATGACGGCCAAAGCGTTCGCCGCGCAGCTCAAGGACGGCAAACGCTGGTCCGCCGCCGCGCCGTCCGAGGGATCGTTCAAGATCGAGATCAACCGCTATGCGCTCGACCCCGTGCCCACGAGCGTCTCGCTGCTGCGTCCGACGGTCAGCCTGACCGGGCGTCTCTTCGACAACGACGGCAAACTCCTCTGGATCGGCAAAGGCTTCACCTCCTCGGTCGAACCCGGCATCAAAGGCGCGACGCTCGAGCAATACGAGGCCAACCCCGACATGCTGCGCAAGGATTTCGAAACCTCGGTGCAAACCGCGACCAAGCGCCTCGCGGCGCAAGCCAATGCCGTGCCCAAAGCCTCGGTCAAAGTCGCCGCAGCGGACTGAACGGAGTTTTTTTAGCCACAGCCGAGTCTTCGAGACAGCCGGAGGCAAATAGAAGAGGATAAAGGAGGATTAACGGCTGGGAAAAGTTGTGCCGGTGACACCGGCACAACTTGATTGCCTCAGGATTGCCATCAAGTGGCAGTCACATGCTCCATACCGGGTATGACCTCATCTTGTCGGTCCGCTGAAGGAACTTTTTTGCGCCGGTGTCACCGGCGCAAAAAATATCTTCTCTTATCTTCTTAAATCCGTGGCTAAGTCTTTTCTTTAGCGCGCGGGAACCTCAACCGCACCTCCGCCCCGCCCAGCGCTGACCGGCCGAAGACAATATCGCCGCGGTGGTTATCCATCGCGGTGCGGACGACATACAGGCCGATGCCGGTGCCGGATTTCTTGGTCGTGGAGAGAGGCACTTCGGCCGGTCCGTCGGCCGGCCAACCCGGGCCGCTGTCGCCGAGGACCAGTTCGACGGCGTCGCCCGTTGCGGTGAGATCCAGCGCGATTTCGCGCTTCTTCGGCCTGGCCTCGGCGATGGCTTCGGCGGCGTTGCGGATCAGGTTGGTGATCGTCAGTTGCAACTGCGCGTCGTCCCCCGTGATGCGACAAGGATGGTCGAGGCCCGCAGTGCGGAGCTTGATGCGGTGTTTGGCCAGCAAGCCTTTATTGTAAAGCAGCGCGCTCTGCGCCACCTCGGCCAGGTCGATGGCGCGCTGGTCGGTCCGCACATTGCGCAGGAGGGTCTTCATCTTGTCGATGGTCACGACCATGCGCTGGGCTTCCTCGGCGATGACCTGCAGGGCTTTGCCCGAATCTTCCCCTTGCTGCAGAGCCATCTTGCTTTGCAGGAGGATGCTGCTCAGCGGTTGGTTGATCTCGTGGGCCACGGCGGAGGCCGAAAGGCTGGTCTTCAACTTGGTCTCCAAGTCGCGGCGGTGCGCTTCCTCGAGTTGCTTCCCGCGCGCGGCGGCGACTTTTTCCTCGGTGATATCGAAGTTCACGCCGATTTCGCGCAACAACTCTCCCTGGGGCCCGCTGGCGCAGACGCTCATCCCGCGAATGTGACGCACGGTGCCATCGGGACGCACGATGCGGTATTCATATTCGCCCGTGTGGCCGGCGGTGAGGGCTTCCTCGGTCAGGCGTTCGACCACGGGCAGGTCGTCGGGGTGGACCAAGGGTTCCCAGCGCCCGTCGAAATCCTCGCGGCTCACGCCGTAAATGCGAAACATCTGGTCGTCCCATTCTTCGATCCGACTTTCGCGGTCGCGCGACCAGAATCCGATGCCGGCGGCCGCGGCGGCCAATTGCATACGCTGTGTGACTTGGCGGAGTGCCACCTCGGCCAGCCTGCGGTCGGTGATGTCGGTGAGCACGCCTTCCCACACGACGGAACCATCGGGCATGTCGCGCGGGGTCGACTCGGCGGTGATCCAACGTGTCTGGCCGTCGACGACGACACGGCATTCCTCTTTGAACGGCAGCTTGTGCTCGAAAACGTAGGCGTTCTTGCGCACCCACTCGGCATGGTCATCGGGATGCACGCAGGCGAAAGCGTTCATCGGGTCGGCCTCCGCCGCCGCGCGCTCGAGCCCGGTCAACTCGAGAAAACGCGTCGACATAAAGGAAAAGTAAGCCATCCCGCCATCGGGCGGTTGCACCATGGTGTAGGTGCCGACCGGAATGTTTTCCGTGAGTTCGAATGCGGCACGCTCGAGTTGCTCGCGCAGGGAGCGCACTTGGCGCTCGGCTTTTTTAAGTTCGGTCACATCGGTCATGCTGACCAGCAACCGTTCGTCGAGCACGACCGCACCGAAGACGACGTCCCGCTTGGTCCCGTCTTTGCATGTCACCTCGAATTCCATCAATTCCACAGTTCCCCTCGTCTGGAGGGCGCGGAAGACGGCTTGGTCCCACTCGCCGAAAACTTCGCGGCGGTAATCCGGATCCGGATAGGCCTTCTCCGCCCACGCCGCCACGGTGGGCACGTCTTCCAGCGTATAGCCGAAGGTGCGGGTGAATTGCTTGTTGATGAACGTGAGATCGGCCGGCGAGGTCAGCGTGGTGGCGGCCACGGCGATAGGCAGGTTGTCCAGGACGAGGCGCAACTGCTGCTCCGATTTGCGCCGTTCGGTGACGTCGGTCATCACGCCTTCCCAAATCGTGCCTCCCCCGGGTCGCGAGCGCGGTGTGGACTCAAGGGTGACGTGGCGCTTTTCGCCGCGCGCCGTGATCTCGCCCTCCCAGAAAAAAGGTTTCTTTGACGCGAACACCTCACGGTTCAAACGCTCGATCTCCGAACGGTCGGACGAACTCATCGGCTGCAGGGCCAGCGCGTGGTTGGCCATCAACTCCTCGCGCTTTAGCCCGGTCATGGCCAGAAAGCGTTCGCTCAGGAACGTGAAGTGCGGTTTGCCGTCCGCGTCGAACTCCAGCACGTAGGTGCCGACCGGAATATTTTCCGTCAGTTCGTAGGCGGTGCGCTGCAGTTGCTCGCGGGCATCGCGCAATTCCTCCTCCGTCGCGCGCTGCTTCGCCAACTGCCGGAAGAGCACGGCGAGGAATTGGCCGATCAGCGAGATGCCGACGAGAAAGACGTTCAGGTCGAACAAGCTGGTGGCGTCTCCGAAGTAAAACGGACCCTGACCGTGGCTGGTGGCGTAGAGGAAAGCCACGGAGATGAGGGCGCTGGCAACGCAGACCGCCGGGAGGCCGAGAAGAAGGGCGAAGGCGACGAGCAGCGGTTGGAAAAGGACGAGCGAAGTGCCGACCCCGCCGCCGCCCAGAACGAAGAGCGCCACGGCCAGGACCACGACGGTCACCAGAGCCGGAAGGACAATTTGCCTGGCCCATGAGACCCGTGCGCGGGGATGCAGAAGGATGAGCAGCAGCGGCGCGAGTTGGGACTGGGCCATGCCGCTGCCGGACCACCAGTTGAGCCCGGCGGCCAGCCAGGCCTGAGGATCCCCGATCACGCCACCGGCGAAGAGCGAGGCGATTCCGAGGGTGGCGCAGAACGGCTGCAGGACGAGAAAGACCATGGCCTGCAGCAAGACCCAGGAGCGGACATTATCCATGTCGATGTTTCCCTGCAGACGGCGGAACAACCATACGGCGAGGACCGCCTCAAGGGTGTTGGCCGCGGAAACGCCCAGGCCGGCCAAGACCGGGAGATCGCGGCCCAAGATGAGAAGCTGATGACCGATGAAAATGCCGGGCCAGACGCCGGCCCCGAAGCGGAGAGCGAAGGCGAGGGAGAAGGCCTCGGGAATAAAAAAGGCGGGGGTGACGAGCACGTGGTCGACATCGAGAAGGAAACTGATCCGACCGGTGACGGCCCAGGCGATCGCAAGGATCAGCGAGGGCCATCCGCAAGTGCGCAGCCAGAGCTGCACCGGCGGGGTGCCCTCGGTGGTGGATTGCGGCCGGTGCATGGGAAGGGGAATTTACCGCGAATCCGCGGGGCGCCCTACTATTTTTGCAATGGCGGAAAATAGAGAAACTGGCCTCCGTATTTAACTACCCTACGGAGGGTATAGACGTGCCTTTGTGGGTAAGCCTAGGGTTTTTCGTAATGCAGCCACCTCAACCCGACTAGCATGAAAGCAATCACCATGAACAAACATCTTCTGCTTTTCGCGATCATGGCAACGTTCGCGATATCCACCGCCCCGGCCTCGATTGTCGTCAACTGGGTCAACTGGACCGCCCCCGCGAATTACCCGCAATCCAACGAAAGTGGACCTCTCGCCTACAATTACGCCACCGGCACCACCGGTTCCATCACGATGCCCAACAGCCTCGTGGTCAATGTGACCCTTTCCGGCGAAATCATGAATCCAGCGGACTATGGTTCTAGTGGATTTGGAATTAGCGGTAATTCCTACTGGAACACAAGAAATTACAATGGGGATACATACATTAGCGCCAACGTGCCGAGCCTGCCCGATAACAGCGACCGCATCGCCGTCAGCGGCTACGGCCTAGCCGTCCAAACGCTCACCTTCGAGGCGCCGGTTTCGAACATCGTGATGAACCTCTGGTCCTTGGGCGATGATCAGGGACCCATGGGCACTTGGGTGTTTAACCAGCCCTTTGTAATTCTTAGTCAGAACGCCGGACAATATCCCCTGACCCCTTATGCCCTCCAGGCAGAGGCCAACAACACCCTCAACGGCTATGAGGGCTCCGGAACCATCCAATTCACTGGCACCTTTTCCAGCCTGTCGTGGCAAGTTGTTAATCCTGAGGTTTACGCGGTTTGGAATATCGGCGTGACCTCGGCCTCTGCGCCTTCCGCTGTCCCCGAGCCCGGCACCTGGGCCGCGGCGGCATTGCTCGCCGGCGGCGCGGTCTTTATGCGCTGGCGCAAGCGCCGCGACGAGGCGTTAAAACAGGCGGCCTGATCCTTTTCGCAAACCAAACAGAACACCCGCATGACAACGTGCGGGTGTTGTGTTTTTACTCAGTCGGAACGATTCAATTCACCCAACGATCACACCCATTTCACCGATAATTTTCAGAAAGGTAGCTAGAGCGGTTTTCGAAATGTCGTAGCCGTTTGGTGTAGAGTTTCAGCTGCGAGGCGCAGGATCATTTTTCGGTGAAGCCCACGCTGCAGCGGCTTGGTAAAGTAGAAGCGGCGTCTCTCCGAGCCGTAGGC
>JBIKXZ010000267.1:0-2674 GCA_044355525.1 Chthoniobacterales bacterium | reverse complement strand
TTCGGGACGGTCGAAGAAGCCGCCGCCGGTATTTCCTGACCCCTCTTCTCGCTTCGGTGTATTACCGACGTGCGAGGGAAAATTTTGCCGGCGGAGGGGGTCGAACCCACACTCCCTTGCGGGAAACGGATTTTGAGTCCGTCGCGTCTGCCAGTTCCGCCACGCCGGCTTTGGAGTTAAATCTTACTCTGAAGCGCCACGCCATGCCAATCAATGAAATGCCCCAAGTGCGGATTCAAAATAACGCACAAGGTGATGGGCGCCGCAATAAGAGCAAAGGGCGGCAAAGCCACAGGATCAGGCAAGGCTCCGCACGCGCGAACAGGCACAAAAAGGCGACGGTAAGCGTAGCAGCTAGGCGAGCGAAGGCTGAGGCGCGAAAGGAGCGGAGGTAGGCATTAAGACTCTGAAAATGGCTAGAGCGCAGAGTAGCAACGGATCCAAAAGCTCGTGTCGTCGGAGCCCACTTGGAAGAGCACCCGATCACGAGCTCCGGGTGGCGGCGTTACATCCTCGGGCGTAAAATAAAATGAAGTCTCTCCCGGCTCAGACGGAGCGGAGAGCGTGTTGACCAGTGAGAATTTGCCACGGGAAACAGCGTAGGTGCGCAGAGCTCGCCTCCCTTGCAGCACGGAAACCCGCGTGGCCGAGACCGCAACGATCGAACCATAATCCTCCAAAGGCAGATCTAAGTTGCCGATCAGCTTTCCTCGGGCCGACAAAAGAATGACACGGTAGTAGGCTGTTCCACCCGGCGCATCCATGGCCCACATTGAAGCCACCACACCACTTGCCCCCCGCAAAAATCTGGTAACCTGATAGTCGTCGACTGCCACATATTTTATGCCGATTGGTATGGGGGCCTTGTATTCCCACAGCAGAGCCTGTGCCGAGGCTGACTGGCCAAGGGCAAGCAGGCCGACAATGGCAAGAAGGGTAAGCCGTTGATGCGCTTTGAGCTGCACGGCCTAAGGCTAGCCATACGAAACTGAAACTCAAGGCGAAGTGCGTCCGGCGACAACGCCGGCCAGCAGCACAACGCAAGCAAGCCGATCCGATCGCCGCCTCCCATCAAGTTCATTTCAACCGACGCCACCGCGGCGCACCCTTGCCGGTCAAGGTGCCGGAGGAAGATTCAATAGTTGTTCGCGGATTGTGCGCAGCTCCGATTTGAGCTCATCGATCGCTTTGTCGCGGTCTTTCAACTCCTCCACCAACCCCTGAATTGCGGCATACATCACACCGTCACTGTCGAGGGTGCCGATGCTTTTGTCGTCGGACCCGAGGCCGAAAGCAGCGTGTAAATCTTGGGCCATCGGGCCAATGTTGCGGCGCTTGAGGTCGTGCTTGTAGTGCCATGATGTCACAGGCGATGAGGCGACCTTGGAGAGGATCTCGCGCGGCTTGACGGGCTCGAAATCAGTTTTGCTATTGCCCCGCGCAGCCGCAAAAACAACCCAGGCCGATCGAAAAGACGCAGATTTTCCTGAATCACAAGAGCCGGCGCCCAACTCGGCGTCTCATGATGATCGCGAAAGGGTGCACCACACCAGCAACACACCAGTCCCGGTTGGTCTGGTCCGGGTTTGTCTCTTGGACCTATTTCTTAGTTTTTGGGCTTGGCGCGGTCCATAATGTAAATTTTACCATCCGCCGGTTTTTGCACGACCAAACTGAGACGGTCGAACTCGAGTCCTTGGTAACGCTTGTCGACAAATTCCACAATCAGAGTGTAGAGGGTTGCGAGCGGAAAATCCTGCTTGATCAAGCTTCCGTCCGCTTTTGCCTCGACCCACCATCGGATATTGTAAACATGCTCGGGAGCAGGCGCTCCATACACTTCAAAAACGCCGGTCCCGGGCGCATCGAGCCGAATAAACGGATGCTCGTCATCGTCTTCCGATATATAAGTCCCTGTCAGGACGACCCCCTCAATCATCCGAACACCCCAGCCATCGGGAGTCTTCAGCGCTCCGCCAGTCCCTGATCCTCCTTCGATTTGAATTGTCACCACGGCGGGCGCCGACTTGCCCGAGGCGTTGACGGCCACGTAAGAAAATTGATCGGTGCCTTCATAACCTCGCTTCGGCTGGTAGTTGAAGGTCCCCGCCACTTTATCAAGCAGGGTTACCTTGCCATTGCTTGGTGATTTGACGATGCGGAAGTAATCCTCGGAAGATCCGGCGAGCACTCCCGAAATGGGCGCGTCCCCGGATGTGGAGAGCGGCAAGTCATCCGCTCTGAGCGGCGCCGGTGGAACATAGGCCGGTGAGGCGGGGTTCAGCTCGGCCAACACAGATTTCTCGGGCGGACTATCCGCGAGGTTGAAGTTGGGGTCGATCTGACGATTTCTGACCAGCCGGTCCCATTCGTCTCTTTGCGGATAGATGCCGTCTTCCGTGGCGTACAAGCCGGCGACGGCTACGCCATCGGGATCGACCCGGGGAAGTTCATTCATCAGCGTCTGTGCCTGCTCGGCCCGAGCAAGCCATTGCTCACTGTCGTCGACCTCGGGGGAAGTTTCCAAGAGACTACCGGTGACATAATAGAGAAGCTCTGCGGCTGTCTCGAGACCTTGCTTGACCTTCTCGACCAACTTGCCGACCCGCGAATTACGGACCCTATCGACCTGTTTGGCCAAAATCTCTTTAGCAATCTCGGGGACAACCTCTTC
>JBIKXZ010000266.1:0-2683 GCA_044355525.1 Chthoniobacterales bacterium | reverse complement strand
TATCTCCGAGTTACCCGAGGGTTACGATGCAATGGTGGGGGAAAATGCGAGGAGGTTGTCCGGTGGTCAGCGGCAGCGTCTCGCGCTGGCTCGGGCCTTTTTGCGCGATGCGCCGATCTTGATTTTGGACGAGGCGACGTCGGCGCTCGACGCCGACAGCGAGCAGAAGATCCAGGAGGCTCTGGCCAAATTATGCCAAGGGCGAACGGTGTTCATCGTGGCGCACCGCTTCAGCACGATCAAAATCGCGGACCGGATTTTGTTGTTCGACCAAGGAGGGATCATCGCCAATGGCGATTTCGAAACCATGATGCACGAAACGGTGTTCCGGCGGCTTTACGACAAGCAGGTCGGATGAAGCCTCAGTTGTAGTTGCCAGTCTCAGGCTCGTTGGGTGGGGGTGTGTAAGTCGGCTCCGGCTTGGGTTGGGGAGGAGTTGGCGGCTGGAACTGCGGTTGGTTGACCGGCGGCACAGGCGTCGGTTGAGGCACCGTATCCCGGCGATTGATGATGCTGTTGGCCACGCTAGCCGCTTGCAGCGCGGGGTTCTGCGCAAAGCTGTCGGGCAGGAGCGGTCCCCCCTCATCGAGTTGGCCTTCCGCGATCATGCGCTGTTGTTCGTCGACCGTCTCCATGATGAGACCCATGGATTCGAGGTCTCCGGCTTTGATCAGCTTCGAGGTTTTGAGGATGCGTTTGATGTCGACGGTGACGGGGTCGGGGAGGGACCGGGCGTTGGCGGCGACGGCGATCATTTGTCCGGGTCCGACGAGGACAGATTCGCCGAGTTTGCCGGTGAGGGAGAGGCGGACGGTTCCTTCAAGCACGATGAGTTTGACCGAGCCCGGGTTGCCGGGGCTGTGTTCCATCATGACCGTGGTGCCGGTGATGGCCGCGGTCACCGGGGCGCTGCGGATGGTGGCGCCGCCGGCGTCCTTCGGGACCTGCAGGAGAATGGCGCCGTTTTCCAGGTCGAGACGGCGGGTGCCTCGCTCGAAGCTGAAGAGGGTGTTGGCTCCGAGGCGGGCGAGGGTTTGATCCGGGAAGGTCAGCTGCGCGCGTGAATTCCCGCCGGTGCGCACATCGGTGCCGCCGCGGACCACCTCGCCGACATCTGCGGGCTCGGGTGAGCGGTCGGTGGGGATGACTTCCACGCTGTTGATCACGCGGGTGATCGTTGCCTGATCGAGCGTGGCGGCGCTGGAGGTCACGGCGACAACGAGGCTGGCAAGGGCGAGGGTGATTATTTTGGTCATGGCGTTCAGAATTTGAGCAGCGCCGAGAGGCCGGCTCCGGTGTTGAGCACCGAGTATTCGAAGAAGCTTTCGTTGGATTCGTTGAAGGAGGCGGACACGGAGGCGTTGATGCTGAATTGCGGCGTCAGGTTCCAGGCGAGACCGGCGCTGAGGATCTGGTTCCAATCCCGACGGTCGATGTCGATGAAAGGCAAGTAGGAGATGGCATAGAACAGGTTCGCCTGCAATTGGCGCGTTAGATTGGCCTGATAACCGGCGAGCAGGGCAAAACGGTTGCGCAGGGCATAATCGGGCCAGCCGTCGAGGTTGAGGTCCGCATTGAAGCCCAAGGTGGCAGAATGCGCGCGGCTGAAGACGAAGGGCTTTTGTAGTCCTAGTCGTATGGTCTGCTGGTAGAAGATGGAGTTGTCGGCCGTGGGATTGGTCAGGAGGTTGTAATTGTAGCGGGCGAAGACCGAGAGGTCGCCGAGTTCGCGGATCACGTAGATTAGACCGCCACCGAGATCGAGGCTGTTGAAGCTGAGTCCAGTGAGATCGGCGTAGCGGTAGAGCTGCTGGAGGGCGGTCACCTCGCCGTAGAGACTGCCGGCAATACGCGGAACCCAGGACGCGCCGAATTGCATTGCGGTGAACCAGTCGCCCTGTTCGCCGCCGTTGGTCAGAGCGGCGTTCGAGGTGTAGAACTCGGAGACATTGGCGAAGAGGCTGATCGATTTGTAGCGCTGGTCGGGAATGAGCAGGCGCTGCTCGCCAAGATCGGGATCGGCCGGACTGGAGGGGGCGTAGCCGGAGCCCGGTTCCGGGGCGAAGGCCTGACCGGTGATGGCGCCGACCATATCGCGACGGGCCACGTCGGCATCGGTGGAAATCTCCGACCGGCTCTGTCCGAAGGCCGGTGCAGTTAACAAGAGTGCGCCGAGGAGGCTTGAGAGGAGCGCCTTGCGCCGAGGGTGGGGCAGATTCATGGCGTTTTGTCGTTTACTACATCCATGTTGTCTGACCAAGAGCATTTCTGTCAGTTTCTTCCCCATGTCCGCAGGCGGAAGTTGGCGTCAGGTTTTGTCCAAATCGGCAAAGCGTCCAGGCACGCTCATGCTGATTTGCGCTCTCTGGACCGCGCTCTTTTCTCTTCTCGCGGGCCCGCTGGCTTTGGCTCCTTTGGAATTGGCCGAGCTATCGATGCAGGACGCCATCGTTCGCCATGGCATCAAGAACGCCACGCCGGACAACATGGTCTTTCTCGCGGTCGACGAGGCTTCGCTCGACCTGAGCCAGCTCGAGCCCGAGGAGATCGAGGCTTCGCCGGCTCTGACGCTCATGGCGCAGGAATTTCCTTGGTCCCGCGCGGTCTATGCTGAGGTGATCAAAAAAGTCCTCGGAGCGGGAGCGCGTGTCCTCGTGCTCGATGTTCATTTCCCGTTGCCTGG
>JBIKXZ010000265.1:0-2695 GCA_044355525.1 Chthoniobacterales bacterium | reverse complement strand
CACGGCGCTGGGCAGACACGGCCGGTGAATTCGGGGAAGTTGTTCGTCTTGTGCAGGCGGTCGAGGGCTTCGCGCCAGAGGCCGCGGTAGACGAGATCGTTGAATTCCGGGATGAGATTGTTGATCGGGCAGCCGCTGGCCGCGCCGTTGAGGATCATGCCGGTCTGGCAGAACGGCGTGCCGCAATCCATGCAACGCGCGCCTTGGTCGCGGAGTTTTTCCTCGGCGGTGTGCGCGTGGAATTCTTCCCAGTCGCGGATGCGCTCGAGCGGCGAACGATCGGCGGGGATCTCGCGGGTGAATTCTTTGAATCCGGTCGGCTTGCCCATAAATCAGTTGCCCCCCACCCGCGCGAGGTCGCGCGCATTTTCCTCGAACGCGGCCATGACCGCCTCGTCGCCGCTCAGTCCGGAAGCAATGACGCGATCCATGGCCATGAGGACGCGCTTGTAGTCCTTCGGGAGGACCTTAATGAATTTCGGCAAGGACTTGTCCCAATTGTCGAGCACTTCACGGGCGCGCGTGCTGCCGGTCGCTTCAGCGTGCCGCTCGATCATTGCTTTGACTTCGGCGATCTCGTTGGCGTCGGTCAGGCGCTCGAGGTCCACCATGTCCATGTTGCAATTCGTGTGGAACTTGCCGTCGTTGTCCAAGATGTAGGCGATACCACCGGACATGCCTGCGGCGAAGTTTCGTCCGGTCGGACCGAGCACAACGACGCGTCCGCCGGTCATGTATTCGCAACCATGGTCGCCAACGGCCTCGACGACCGCATTGACCCCGCTGTTGCGGACGCAGAAGCGCTCACCGGCCATACCACGGATGTAAGCCTCGCCGCCAGTTGCGCCGTAGAAGGCGACGTTGCCAATGATGATGTTCTCCTCCGCTTTGAAACCGGATTCGGACGGCGGCTGGATGATGATCTTGCCGCCGCTAAGGCCCTTGCCGACGTAGTCGTTGGCATCGCCCTCGAGACGCAGGGTGAGTCCGCGCGGGGCGAAGGCGCCGAAGCTCTGGCCGGCCGACCCGATGAAATCCAGCGTGATGGTGTCCTCGGGCAATCCGTCGAGCCCGTGCACCTTGGAGATTTCGTAGCCCACGATGGTGCCGACCACGCGGTTGACGTTCTTGATCGGGATGCTCGAGTGGACTTTCTTGCCCTTCTTGATGGCCGGCTCACAGATCTTGAGCAGCGTTGTCATGTCGAGCGACTTCTCGATGCCGTGATCCTGCTTCATCGTGCAGTAACGACCGACTTCCTCGCCGACTTCGGGCGAGTAAAGGATGCGGGAATAGTCGAGGCCCTGCGCTTTCCAATGGTCGACGGCCTTGCGCATGACCAGCTTGTCCACGCGACCGACCATTTCGTCGAGGTTGCGGAAGCCGAGCTTGGCCATAAGCTCGCGCACTTCGGTGGCGATGAAGCGCATGAAGTTAACCACATGGTCGGCATCGCCGGTGAATTTTTTGCGCAACTCGGGATCCTGCGTGGCCACACCGACCGGGCAGGTGTTGAGGTGGCAAGCGCGCATCATGATGCAGCCCATGACGACGAGCGGCGCGGTGGCGAAACCGAATTCCTCGGCACCGAGCAGCGCGCCGATGACCACGTCGCGTCCGGTTTTGAGCTGTCCGTCGACTTCGACGACGATGCGGCTGCGCAGATTGTTGAGCAGAAGCGTCTGGTGCGTTTCGGCCAGACCGAGTTCCCAAGGCATGCCGGCATGTTGCACAGAGGAGAGCGGCGACGCGCCGGTGCCACCGTCGTAACCGCTGATGAGCACGACATCGGCATGGGCCTTGGCCACGCCGGCAGCAACGGTGCCGACGCCGACTTCGCTGACCAGCTTGACCGACACGCGGGCGTGGCGGTTGGCGTTTTTCAGGTCGTGGATCAGCTCGGCCAGATCCTCGATCGAATAAATGTCATGGTGCGGCGGTGGCGAGATGAGACCGACGCCCGGCGTGGAGTGGCGCACTTTGGCGATCCAAGGATAGACCTTGGTGCCGGGAAGCTGTCCGCCCTCGCCGGGCTTGGCGCCCTGCACGATTTTGATCTGCAGCTCCTTGGCCTGCGAAAGGTAATAGCTGGTCACGCCAAAACGTCCGGACGCGACCTGCTTGATCGCGCTATTCTTCGAATCGCCGTTCGGCAGCACTTTGTAGCGCTCGGGATCTTCGCCCCCCTCGCCCGTATTGCTCTTGCCGCCGATGCGGTTCATGGCGATGGCCAGCGTTTCGTGGGCTTCCGAGCTGATCGAGCCGTAGGACATGGCGCCCGTCTTGAAGCGCTTCATGATCGACTCGACCGATTCGACCTCCTCGATCGGGATGCCGCCGTTGGCGGGGAATTCGAAATCGAGAAGACCGCGCAGGGTGGCGAGCTTCTTCGACTGATCGTTGACCGAATCGGTGTATTTGCGGAAGACGTCCATGTTCCCCGTGCGGCAGGCGTGTTGCAGCAAGTGGATGGTCGTCGGATTGAAAGCGTGGTGTTCGCCGTCGTGGCGCCATTTGTAAACGCCGCCCGGATCGAGCACTTCGTCGCGGTAGTCGCGTCCGGGATAGGCGCGGCGGTGGCGCTCCTCGACTTCGCGGGCGATGCCGGCGAGGTCGATGCCTTCGATGCGCGAGGCGGTCCATTTGAAATAGGTGTCGACCACTTCGGTGTTGAGGCCGACCGCTTCGAAAATCT
>JBIKXZ010000264.1:0-2703 GCA_044355525.1 Chthoniobacterales bacterium | reverse complement strand
AATCCACGTGGTCCGATTTCGCGCCCTTGGGCACGATGCACACCTGCGCTTCCTCGCAATAGACGAGCGAATTCGGCGGGACGCTGTGCATGAGGAAGACGTTGCCGCCGATGGTGGAGTTGCGTCCGATGACCGTCTCGCCGCCGAGCACGGTGGCATTCGGATAGATGGTGACATGGTCTTCGACATCCGGATGGCGTTTCCCTCCTTTTTTGATGCGTCCGCTTTCGTCCTTGGCGAAGCTGCGCGCGCCGAGGGTGACGCCGTGGTAGAGCTTCACGTGCGCGCCGATGCGGCAGGTCTCGCCGATGACCACGCCGGTGCCGTGGTCGATGAAGAAATGACTGCCGATGCTCGCGCCCGGGTGGATATCGATTCCGGTCTGCACGTGCGCCCATTCGGTCATCATGCGCGGGACGAGCGGGATCTCGTGGCGGTAGAGGAAGTGCGCGACGCGTTGGATGGCGATGGCCTCGAGGAAGGGATAGGAAAGGATGATTTCGTCGCGCGTGCGTGCGGCGGGGTCGCCTTCATAGGCGGCCTCGACATCGGTCTGCAGCATGGCGCGGATGGCGGGCAGCTCGTTGAAAAATTTCCCGACCGTGGCCGTGGCGCCCGCTTCGTCTTTGCCGGCCAGCACCGCTTGGAAGGCCCGGCGCAGGTCTTCGGCCAAAGCGGTGACGCGGTCCGCGGTGAGGGAGGACAGTTCCAATTTTCCGATCGAACCGCCGTCGTGGTAGCCGGGGAAAAGCAATTGCATGAGCTGCATGCAGAGCGCGGCGATCTCCGGTTTGGAGGGCAAACCGGCTTCGTCGCTGGCATTCACCCCGCCTTGCTCGCGGTATGAGTCCATCAGTTTCTGGGCCCAACGGGCCGGCGTGGCGTCCATGAAAGCGCATGATGGACGTTCCCGTTCTCTCTGTCGAGAAAGCAGCGCGGTCAATTACAGGCCGAATTATATTGCCGGCGTGCGCGGATTATAAAAGATGAAGGTTCTATGTTGACACTCAACACATCCACACTACGTCGCGCGCTCGATCTCCAAGAGCGCATCGAAAGTCTGCAGCGCGAATTGTCCCGCCTGCTCGGGAAAAACGTCTCGCCGGCCGGTCTGGTCAGCGAAACTGTGAGCATCAGCGGCCCGCGCCGCGGACGCAAACCCGGCCGCAAGCCGGGTCGCCCGGCCAAGAAGGCAGCGAAACGCGGTCCGAAGCCCGGTCGTCCGGCCAAGAAAGTCGCGAAGCGCGGCCGCAAAACGCGCACTTCGCCGTTCAAGGGCAAGAAACGTCCGTCCTCGCCGAGCGGTCCGCTCGCGCCCGCCGTGCACAAAGTGATGAAGCGTGCCGGCGGACCGATGAATGTCGACGCGATCCTGCAGGGTTTGAAGCAGGACAAATACGTTTGGAAGGTTTCCAACCCGAAGGCCAATCTGGCGGCGCGTGTTTACACGATGCCCGGCGTGAAGAAGACCGGGCCGGGGATGTTTGCCTTGAAGAAATAAGCCAACTGATTCTTCAGCCACAGCCGAGTCTTCGAGACGGCCGAAGGCAAATAGAAGAAGATAAACGACTTGGATAAAGAACGGCCGCGGTGACCCGCGGCCGTTCTCGTTTCACGAAAGCGCCGATGCGAACCGATCCTGAAGGTCGCTCCATGTTTCCGTGCCGACGGCGACGCGGAGGAGATACGGATCGATGCCGCATTCGCCAGCCCAAGCGAGTTCGTGGTAATGCGCGAGCTGTACGTAGGGACAGACGAGGGAGTATTTCGTGCCAAGGCTGATTCCGTGGCTCAGGCGGAGCTTTTCGAAGATGCGCGGCGTGGTTGTCGGTGCGTCTTTGGGAAGAAAAGAGACCACCGTCCCGTAGCCGCCCTGCGGCTTGCGCAATTTTTCGCAGACCACCGAAGGGTGCAGTCCGGGATACCAGACACGTTCGGCGGCGGGATGCGACGAGAGAAAGCGGGCGAGATTCAACGCATTGTCATTGGCGATCTTCATGCGTTCCGGAAAATCGCGTGAGTTGCTCTCCAGCACCGCGAGGTCCCGGGCGTAGATGCCGCCGGGCGCAACCGATGGCAGCATGCCGGCGAAGAATCCTCGCGGATTGACGGTCAATGCTCCGGCCATGACGTCACCCTCGCCGGAAATGGCTTTGGTCAGACTGGTCGCAATCAAATCGACATGTGGCAGGACATCGAAATTGAAGAATGTGCCGATGGTGTCGTCGACGATGACTGGCACACCGCGGGCCGCAGCCATTTCGTGCAACGCTGGCAGGTCGGGCGTGTTCAGCAGCGGATTGCTCGGAAATTCGCAGAAAATCCCCGCGATCTCCTCGCGCTCCAGCAAGTCGCGCAGCTGGGCCAGGTCGTCCGCATCGCCGCGCGGGAAAAATTCCACACCTGCGCCGAACTTTTCCAAGATCTTCAACGTGTCGGTGTAGGGAAACCCGAACATGACCGTGCGGCGTTGCGGACTGCGCGACGTGGACATGCGGAATGCGGCGTAGATCGCCGCCATACCGCTCGGATGCAGGCTGATGCTCCGCGCGGGCGCGCCCGACCATCCGGCGAGGCGTTCGCGCAGAGTGAGTTCGAGGGCGGCGTCCGGCACGGCGAGTTTGTGCTCCGCGAGCCAATCCTCCGCGGCGCGCGAGGAGAGAATGCGTCCGGCGTGCTGCCAGTAGGCGCGGGCGATGGGGA
>JBIKXZ010000011.1:0-27166 GCA_044355525.1 Chthoniobacterales bacterium | reverse complement strand
TTTATGACAAGATTGCCTCGGGTGCGGACGACGCGGCTGAGGCGTTTCTCGACGACAACGTCATAGAGGTCGATGTGCGCGTTGCAGTTGGGGCAGGAGGTGGAGGCGGCGGCGTAGGGGACCTCGTGGATGCGTCCGCATTCGTGGCACCGGACGCGCTTGAATTCGGGCGGCCGCCATCGCTCGTAGTATTCGCGCAGTTTGCCGATCTGCGGCTCGTAGCGCAGGAGCCAGGGCTCGGCGTATTTGAGGGCGCGCGTCTGGAGCGGTTCGAGCTTGGCGGCGAGAGGCGCGAGTTTTTCCTTCCAGGCGGAGGCGGACGCCGCGGCCGCGAGGCGCGCGGGTTTTTTGTCATCCAACTCGAAGTGCTGCCCGCAGGCGCGGCAGAACGTGCTGATGACCCCCGGCGATTCCTGCTGGGTGGCGCCGCATTGCGGGCAGGTGACCGCCTTCTTCGAAGGGCCGGGCGGCATGACGGCTCGGCCTGCTTAGAGGAGGCCTTTTTTGGGTTCGCCGCCGGGCGCGCCGCCGGCGGGACGCGAATCGGTGCGCGGGAGGCCGGATTTGTTCGGGCTGACTTCGGATTTGCCGACGAAGGTGGCGCCGTCCTCGATGATGATGCGGCCGGCGCGGAGATCGCCGATGAGTTGCGCGGTGGCTTTGAGTTCGACGCGTTCGGCGGCGTCGATGTTGCCCTGCACGGTGCCGTGGATGATGACGGATTTGGATTTCACTTCACCCTGCACGTTGGCGGATTTGCCGACGGTGAGGGTGGCGTTGGATTGGATTTCACCCTCGATTTTTCCGTCGAAAACGAGGTCGTTCTGGAATTTGAGGGTTCCTTTGATTTCAACGTCGCTGGAGAGATGGTTGCGGTTGCCGCCGGTGGTTGATTCGCTCATGGGATTGACGATATTGCTGAGGTTCATTGTTTGAGGAGCGTCCACGTTATCGCGTGGGTTGGGTGTGTCAAAAGGAAAGGAGTTGAGAGCGTGGAGCAGGGGGTAGGGAGCTTGGAGCCAGAGAGGCCCGGGGCTCAGCCGGCGAGTTCTTCAGCGGGGTAGGCCCAGATTTCGCTCAGGGTGGGGTGGTAGTGGGGAATTTTGAGGAATTCGGCGGCGGTGGCGCGGTAGCGCATGGCCACGACCACTTCGTGGATCAACTCCGAGGCGTGAGGACCGACGACGGCGCCGCCGAGGAGTTCGCCGGTGGTGCGGTCGGCGATGAGTTTGACGAAACCATCGGTCTTGCCGTGCACCATGGATTTGCCGTGGTCGGCGAACGGGTAGGTGGCGGCGGCGAAGGCCAGGCCGAGTTCGGCGGCTTCGCGTTCGGTCAGGCCGACCATGGCCGCTTCGGGTTGGGTGAAGACGGCGAAAAGGCGGAGGCGGTAGTCGATGGTTTCCATGGGCTCGTTTTTGCCGCGGAGGAGGCGCGCCGCGTTGCGGGCGGCGATCTCGCCTTGCTCGATGGCGATGTGGACAATTTCCAATTTCCCAGTCACATCGCCCGCGCCGAAGATGTGCGGGACAGCCGTTTGCTGCGTATCGGACGTGGCCAGCGGGCGGCCGGGGGCGATGTCGAGTCCGGCGGCGGACAAATCGAGTCCGGCGGTGGCGGGGTCGCGTCCGAGGGCGAGGAGGATTTCGTCCGCCTCGATCGTTTCCTCGCGGTCGTCGTGGGCCACGCGGACCCATTTGCCGCGCGCAGAGGTCCCGGCGCCGAGGATGCGGCAGCCGAGGACGAATTTCGTGCCGTGGCGCTCCATACCGTGTTGCACGGAGTCGGAAATGTCATAGTCCATCGAGCTGAGGATGTGCTTGCTACGTTGGATGACGGTGACGTCCGCGCCGAGTGCGCGATGGTAGTGGGCCATTTCCAGCGCGACCGGTCCGGCGCCGAGGACGAGCAAGGATTTTGGCGGCTTTTCGTTCTCGAGCACGTCGTCGCTGGTCAGGGGCTTGGCTTCGGCGAGACCGGGGATCCCGGGATGACGGATGACCGAACCGGTGGCGACGAGGATGGTTTTGGCGCGGACGGCTTGTTCTCCGCCGCCGCGCAGGTGCGCGACCACTTCGTTCGCCGAGACGAAACGGGCGCTGCCGCGGATCAATTCGAATTTTCCGCTTTCGAGTTGTTCCGCGCGGTATTTGGCGAACTCGGCGATGAGGCGGCGTTTGCGTTCGATGATTTTGGCCCCGTCGAAACCGGGATCGTTCGCGCGCAGTCCGAATTCCGCCGCCTCGCGCATATCCTGCAGGCGGTTGGCCGATTCGATGAGCGTTTTGCTCGGCATGCAGCCGCGCAAGATGCAGAGACCGCCGAGTTCCGCGGATCCGTCGATCACCGCGGCGCGCAGGCCTTCGCCGGCTGCGGTTCTAGCCGCGGCGTAACCGGCGCTCCCGCCACCGACCACGAGGAAATCGAAATCACTCATCCGTGACTTTGTAGACGCGGAAAAATCGGTTGGCGAACACGGGTTCGAGGAAAGGGGGAAGGTCGCGTCCGCGGGCGAGGCGGACAATAAGCGGATTGTCCGGCGCGGGAACGCCGAGCAACTGCGCGGAAGTCGCGATGACGCGCCCGGGATCATCGGTCACCACGTAGCGGACTTTGCGCAAGTGCAGTTGGCCGAGGGCGATTCCATCGTCATCGGAGAGGAAGAAGCGCGCCGAGTCGGCCGACCCCGGCAGACTTTGGTGCGAGGTTCCGGCGACCATTCGCTGACCACTCTGCTGCGCAAGTGCCGGGGAAATCCACCACGGCGCGAGGACACCGCCGTGCGGTTGCGATGCGAGAAATTGCGCGGTTTGTTCGAGCAGCGCGGCTTCGAGGATGCGCTCCTGCTGTCTGGCCCGCTCGGCCGGGGCGGGGAAAATTCGCGCATCCCACGCCCATGCCACCGGCCAGAGGCTGGCCAGAAACAAGGTCCACACGAGCCAATTTTTGCGCAGCGGCGCGAGGATCCACGGCAGCGCGAGGCAGAAGATTGCCGCTTGCCACGCGTTCCAACGCGCCTGCCATCCGGTCAGGGCGGTGACCACGACAAGAAGCAGAAGAACGGCGAGCGCGAGCGGGTCGCGGGACTTGTAATAATTCCAGGCGAGAAGCAATGGTGCGGGAACAAGCAACCATCCGGTCCACGTGAACATTGCTTCCGGCGTGGCGGCTTGCAGTTCGCCGAGCAACTCGGCCCAGCGGGGAAACAGTGCGCGGATATCTTCCGACGGCCAAGGGTTGCGGAATCCTTCGAGCGCCCACGCGCCCAGGGCGAGGCCTGCGGTCAGGACCAAGGCATGGCGCCAAGCTTTCGGATAGGTCGACCGCCGCAGCGCCGCCACGCGGGCGATTTCCTGCGCGAGGAGCAGGATCAGCGGTTCGAACCACGACACCCACAACGCAAGTCCCCACGCGGCGCCAGAGGTCCAAGCCCAGCCGCTTCGCGCGGTGCGGACGAAGGCGAAGTTTGAGGCAAGCGCGATGGTGGTGAGCGTGACGAGAAGCGACTGGTGGTCGGGACGTCCGAGCGCAAAGGCATGGGTCAGCGCGGGTGAGATTGCGAAAAGGATCAGCATCGGCCAGCGCGGACGCAGGTCGAGGGCGCGCGACCAAAAGAAAAGGAAGAGCAGTGTGAGCAGACCGAGGAGCGGGGAAATCCACGCCCCGGCCACGTTGAGCGGGCGGACGAAAACAGCGAGCGCGGCGATGAGATAGTCCATCGGCGCGGTGGTGTGCGGGATGGTGCCTTGCGGGTGGTTCTCGAAATCGTGCGCACGAATGATGCTTCCGGGTCGGTCCGCAACCATGGCCGCTCGTTGCATGCGGCTGTGGCAATCCCCGTCGGCGTAGACAACGAGCATCGCGCCGTCGGATTTTGGCACGAAGACCTGGGCGCGGTTCCATGACACGGCGGCGAGGAACAAGGCGGCCAAGATGGCGGCTCCGGCGAGGGACGGGATGACCTTGGGCACGGCGGGATGGTGGCCAAAAGGCCTCCGGCTGGCCAGATTGCGCTGTTGACAAGTTCAACTTGAAGTGTCACTTTAGCGCAATGGAGACAATTTCCATGCTGGAAATACGCCGCAACGCCAAGGGACTCGTGGAGAGGCTGGGGCGCGGGGAGAGCTTCCGCATCACCTATCGCAACCGCACGGTCGGCGAGCTTTTCCCGCCCAAGGTGAGCTACGAAATCACCCCGGACGACCCCGTTTACCGCATCGCCGAGATGGCCGAGGATCTGGGGGGCGGCCTGGACTCCCGCGAGATCGACCGGATTGTTTACGGCCAGTGAAGCCGGTCTTCATCGATACGATGGGGTGGGCTTGCCTGCTCGACCGTCGCGAGGCGAAGCACGGTGCCACAGCCCGCTTGATGGCTGAGTGGGGACAAACACGCCGGCCGCTGGTTACGACCGACTACGTGGTGGATGAGACGGCCACATTGCTCATGGCGCGCCGGGCCGCCGGAGTGCTCGGGGAGTTTTTCGAATGCATCGAGCATTCGGCCGCGTTGACCTTGACGCCGGTTGGTCCGGGGCGGTTCCGGGAGGCGTGCGGGTATTTGCTCAAACATCGCGATCAGGGTTATTCGTTCACGGACGTGACGAGCTTCATCGTCATGCGCGAACTGGGGATGTCCGACGCATTGACCGAAGACCGTCACTTCGAGCAGGCGGGTTTCCGCCGCTTGCTCTGACGCTCGGCTCGCGGGGACGCTTGCCCTCCAAGCACGAACCGCTTTATGACCCGAAAATCCGGAAAAAAGACTGGAGCGGTGGGGCTGGCGGGATAGGTTGTTGGTTTGCGCCGGCTGATCCGGTCGCACCCCGGAAAAAGCACGATTTTTATGGCGTCAAAAGCGAAGGAAAACGAGGAAGCGCAAGCGGCCAAAGGCGCGGAATACGGCGCGGCCCAGATCGACAAACTCGAAGGCTTGGAGGCCGTGCGCAAGCGGCCGGGGATGTACATCGGTTACACCGACGAGCGCGGTTTGCACCATTGCGTTTACGAGGTTCTCGACAACTCGATCGACGAGCATTTGGCCGGATTTTGCACGCACATCGACGTGATCATCCACGCGGACGGCTCCTGTTCCGTGCGCGACAACGGCCGCGGCATCCCGGTCGACATGCACCCGAAATGGAAGATCCCGGCCATCGAACTGGTGCTGACCAATCTCCACGCCGGCGGCAAGTTTGGCCAGGGCGCGTACAAATTCAGCGGCGGTCTGCACGGCGTCGGCGCGAAGTGCGTCAACGCGCTCTCCGAGTGGTTCAAGGCCGAGGTCTACCGCGACGGCAAGGTCTACTTCATGTCCTTCGCCCGCGGCAAAACGACGCAGCAGCTCAAGGTCCTCAGCGAGCTGAAGAACAAAAAGCAGACCGGCACGCAGATCACCTTTTTGCCGGACGCCGAGATTTTCACCACCGTCGAGTTTGTCTTCGAGCGTCTCGGCGCGCGCCTGCGCGAACTCGCTTTCCTCAATAGCGGCCTCGAGATCCGCCTCACGGACGAACGCGTTGACGGGGAGCCGAAGAAAACCGTTTTCGTCTACAAGCTCGGCATCGAGGAATTCGTCAAAGAACTCGGCGAGAGCAAGCAGGTCATCCATCCGAAAGTCATCAAGATCACCGGCGGACGGAAGACCAAGATGAAGGACAAGGACGGCAAGGACGTTGAGGAGGACGTCTTCGTTGATTGCGTCATGCAATACAACGACAGCTACACCGACCAGATCCTCTGCTTCACCAACTCGATACCCAATCCGGACGGCGGGACGCACATGACCGGGTTCCGCTCGGCGCTGACCCGCGCGATCAACCAATACGCCAAGGCCAACGAACTGGCCAAGGACAAGGACCCCGCCATCACCGGCGACGACGTGCGCGAGGGTCTCATCTGCGTGCTCAGCCTCAAGCACCCCGACCCGAAGTTCGAGAGCCAGACCAAGGTCAAATTGGTCAACCCGGAAGTCGACGGCATTGTCAGCTCCATCATCTACGAGGGGCTGATGGATTTCTTCGAAACGAATCCTCCGATCGCGAAAAAGGTTTTCGAAAAAGCGATGACCGCCGCGCGTGCCCGCGAGGCGGCACGCAAAGCCCGAGAGACGGTGCGCAAAAGTGCGCTGACCGGCGGCGGGCTGCCCGGCAAACTGGCCGACTGCTCGGAGCGCGATCCGTCGCTCACCGAATTGTTCATCGTCGAGGGCGACTCGGCCGGCGGCTCGGCCAAGCAGGGACGCGACCGTCGCTTCCAGGCGATTCTTCCGATCCGCGGAAAGCTGATCAACGTGGAGAAAGCGCGTTTGGACAAGGTTCTGCAGAACACCGAAATCCAGACCATGATCACCGCGGTCGGCACCGGCATCGGCGAGGGCGAGCAGGAAGGTTCGTTCAACTTCGAGAAACTCCGCTACGGCCGGATCATCATCATGACCGATGCCGACGTGGACGGTTCGCACATCCGCACGCTGTTGCTCACCTTCTTTTACCGCCAGATGACCGAATTGGTCCGTCGCGGTTGCGTCTACATCGCCCAACCGCCGCTCTACCAGATCAAGCGCAAGAAACGCGAAGAATACGTCGACGACGACGCGCAGTTGACCAAGATCCTCATCTCGCTCGGCGCGGAGGACGTGAAACTCGTCCACCTGAAAAACAAAAAGACCTTCACCGAGACCCAGCTCAAAGAAATCCTCGAACTGCTCGAGCGCCTGAGCAAGCACAGCAACGCGATCAAGCGCCTCGGTGGCGATTTCGAGAGCTACCTCGAGGCGCGCGATGCGAAGACCGACAAGCTGCCCGAGTATCTGATCAAGATCCGCGACGGCAACACGGAGTCGGTCGAGTATTTCCACGACGAGACCGAGCTGCAGTCCTTCGCCAAAAAGAACAGTGACCTAAATCTTTTCGAAGACGAGGCCGCCGAAACGCCGGAGGGCGCGAACGGCGAGGCCGCGCCGAAGGAAAAAGAAAAAAGCACCGCCGCCCGCCGCCGCCGCGCGCGCCTCGTCGAGATCCACGAGTCGGTCGCGGTGGACAAGCTGATCAAAGAACTTTCCAAGAAAGGCCTCGAGATCGACCACTACACGGCGACGGACAAGCCGATCTTCCATTTGGTCGAAGGCGAGGGCGAGCGCGAGAACAAGCACGAGATTTTCGCCATCCCTCGCATCCTCGAGCTGGTCAAAGAAATCGGCCGCCGCGGCGTGCAGATCAAACGATTCAAAGGTCTCGGCGAAATGAACGCCAAGGAACTCTTCCAGACGACGATGGATCCGGAGAAACGCCGGCTCCTGCGCGTCCGACTCGACGAAACCAACGCCGTCGAAGCCGACAAAATGTTCACCGTCCTCATGGGCGACGTGGTCGAACCGCGCCGCCATTTCATCGAGGACAACGCCCTCAACGTCCGCAACCTCGACATCTAGAAAGACGACCGATGCCCGCCAAATCCGCCGAACCGAAAGCCGAAGCCCCCGCCGACAAGGGGTCCGCCCAGCGCAACAAGAACCTCGATCTCGCGCTGCAGCAGATCGCGAAGGACTACGGCGACGGCGCCATCATGCGTCTCGGCGACCATTCGCAGACCAACATCGACGTCATCCCGACCGGAAACATCATGATCGACCGCGCCCTCGGCGTGGGCGGCGTGCCGCGCGGGCGCATTGTCGAGATCTACGGGCCGGAGTCCTCGGGAAAAACAACGCTTACGCTGACCATCATCGCCCAAGCGCAGAAGCGCGGCGGACTGGCCGCCTTCATCGATGTCGAGCACGCGCTCGATCCGAAATACGCGCAACGTCTCGGGGTCAATCTCGACGACCTGCTCGTGTCCCAACCGAGTTCGGGCGAGGAAGCCCTGCGCATTTGCGAAACGCTCGTCCGCTCCAACGCCCTCGACGTCATCGTTCTCGACTCCGTCGCCGCGTTGGTGACCAAGCAAGAACTTGAAGGTGAGATCGGCGATTCCACGGTCGGCACGCAGGCGCGCCTGATGAGTGCGGCCATGCGCAAACTGACCGCGCTGATTGCCAAGGCCCGCACCTGCTGCATCTTCACCAACCAGATCCGCGAAAAGATCGGCGTGATGTTCGGCAATCCCGAGACGACGCCCGGCGGCAAGGCGCTCAAGTTTTACTCCAGCGTCCGCATGGACATCCGCCGCATCGGCGCGATCAAGCAGACCGACGGCGCGGTGACCGGCAACCGCACGCGGGTCAAAGTGGTGAAAAACAAAGTCGCCCCGCCTTTCACCGAGGCCGAGTTCGACATCATGTACAACGAGGGAATTTCCAATGTCGGTTCGCTCATCGATATCGCCTTGGAAAAAGGCGTCCTCGAGAAACGCGGCAGCTGGCTGAGCTACAAAGGCAACCAGCTGGCCCAGGGTCGCGATGCAGCTAAGGAAGCTCTCAAGGCCGACGAAAATTTGTACAAGGAGATCGAGGAAGCCACGCTTGCCGCCATGAACTCGGCAGAGGCAGCATAGGTAACGACCGGCGCCGGGGATGGCGCCGCTACATTATGTAGCGTCGGCGTCTCGCCGACGACTCGCCCGCTCACCACGCATGAACATCCACGAATACCAAGCCAAGGAACTCCTGACCAAATTCGGCGCGGACAATCCGCGCGGAGCGGTGGCCCGCACCGCCGAGGAGGCGGAAAAAGTAGCGCGCGAACTCGGCACCAATTCCATCGTGGTCAAAGCCCAAGTTCATGCCGGCGGCCGCGGGAAGGGAAGTTTTACCAACGGCTTCAAGGGCGGCGTGCACCTTTGCAAGACAGCTGGCCAGGCGCGCGACATCGCGGCCAAGATGATCGGCCAGACGCTGGTCACGCACCAGACCGGTCCCGAGGGACGCGTGGTCAATCAGGTGCTCGTGGCCGAGTCGGTCGAGATCGAAAAAGAATTTTATTTCGCCATCCTCATGGACCGCGCGACCGGCGGTCCGGTTATCGTGGCCAGCCGTGAAGGCGGGATGGACATCGAGGAAGTGGCCGAGAAGAGTCCGGAAAAAATCCTCCGAGAACCAGTCGACCCGGCCTTCGGGCTTCAACCCTACCAAACGCGCAAGCTGGCCAAGGAACTCGGTTTCGCCCCGGCGCAAATGCGCGGTGCGTGTAAACTCTTCGCCGCGCTCTACCGCTGCTTCACGGCTTGCGATTGCTCGATGGTCGAGATTAACCCTCTGGTCTTGACCAAAGGCGGCGAGGTGCTCGCGCTCGACGCCAAATTTTCTTTCGACGACAACGCGCTCTTCCGTCATCCGGACATCGTCGCCCTGCGCGACGTCGCCGAGGAAGACCCGCGCGAGGTGGCGGCCTCGAAGCATCATCTCAGCTATATCGGTCTCGACGGCAACATCGGCTGCATGGTCAACGGCGCCGGTCTGGCCATGGCCACGATGGACATCATCAAGCACCACGGCGGCGAGCCGGCCAACTTTCTCGACGTAGGCGGGGGCGCGAGCGAGGAACAGGTCACCGAGGCCTTCAAAATCTTGCTCTCCGACAGCAACGTGAAAGCCATCCTGGTCAATATTTTCGGCGGCATCATGAAATGCGATGTCATTGCGCAGGGCATTCTCAACGCGGTGAAATCAGTGAAGCTCGGCATCCCGCTGGTCGTGCGCCTCGAAGGCACCAATGTCGAGCAAGGCCGCAAGTTGTTGGCCGACTCGGGTCTCCCCATCGTCACCGCGACCGATCTCGACACCGCGGCGAGCGAAATCGTCAAACTCGCCAAATCCTGACCATGTCCGTTCTCGTCGACAAAAACACCCGTCTGGTCGTGCAGGGCATCACCGGAAAATCCGGCGCCTTCCACACCCGTAACTGCATGGAATACGGCACCAATGTCGTGGCCGGTGTGACGCCCGCGCGCGGGGGCGAGATGTTCGAAGACAAGGTGCCGGTTTTCGACACGGTGCATGAAGCGCGCAAGCAAACCAGTTGCAATGCCACCATGATTTTCGTTCCGCCCGAATTCGCGGCGGACGCCATCCTTGAGGCAGCCGATGCCGGGGTGGAATTGATTGTTTGCATCACCGAGGGAATTCCCGTGATGGACATGATGCGGGTCAAAGAACTGCTCAAGGACAGCGGTTCGCGCCTCATCGGACCGAATTGCCCCGGCATCATCACGCCGGGTCAGTGCAAGATCGGGATCATGCCCGGCTACATCCACAAGCCGGGCCACATCGGCGTGGTGTCGCGCTCGGGCACGTTGACCTACGAAGCGGTCTGGCAACTGACCAGCCGCGGGGTCGGCCAGTCAACCTGCATCGGCATCGGCGGCGACCCGATCATCGGCACGACGACGCTCGACGCGGTGAAACTTTTCGCCGGTGATCCCGACACGCACGGGATTATTTTGATCGGCGAAATCGGCGGCAGTGCGGAGGAAGAAGCGGCAGCTTGGTTGAAAGAAAATTGCGACAAGCCGGTGACCGGATTCATCGCCGGCGCCACGGCCCCTCCCGGCCGCCGCATGGGTCATGCCGGCGCGATTATTTCCGGTGGAAAAGGGACGGCATCCGCAAAGAAGGATGCGCTGCGGGAGGCCGGCATCGCCGTGGCCGAAACGCCGAGCACGATCGCCGATACTTTGCTGGCGGTGATGAAGTAGACCGCAGAGGGCGCGGAGGGCGCAGAGGGTTTTGCTTGTCGCGGCGGTCTGTGACCACCGCGACAGCTGGTCAGGATTTGCTGCGCAGCATTTCGGCGGCGAGATTCATGGCGGCGAGCATGCTGCGGTGGTTGGCGCGGCCGGTGCCGGCGAGGTCGAAGGCCGTGCCGTGGTCGGGGCTGGTGCGGGGGAAGGGCAGGCCGAGGGTCACGTTCGCGCCGGTGTCAAAGGCGAGCAGTTTGAGCGGGATAAGGCCTTGGTCGTGATACATGCAGAGGACGCCGTCGAATTCGGCCGCGGCGGCACGATGGAAAACGGTGTCGGGCGAGAGCGGACCGGTGAAATCCCCGTGCGCCGCGAGTTCCGTTACCGCCGGCGCGATGATGGTCTGCTCCTCATCGCCGAAGCGTCCGCTTTCCCCGGCATGCGGATTGAGTCCGGCCACCGCGATGCGCGGTTCGCGTCCGAGGCGGGTCCGGAGAAAATCACGGAGCAATTTTCCGACGCGAACGATTTCGTCAGCACGCAGCAACCGTGGCACATCGCGCAGGGGGACATGGATGGTGGCGAGCGCGACGGTGAGTGGTCCGCCGGTCAGGCACATGGCGAAATTTTCCGTCCCGCTGCGCGCGGCGAAAAATTCCGTTTGTCCGGGGAACGGGAAACCGATGGCGTGCAGCGACTCCTTGTGCACCGGACCGGTGACGACGGCTTGGATGGTTCCGTCCTGCACGAAGCGGGCTGCTTCCTCGAGTGCGTCCCAAGCCGCCCGCGCGGATTCCGGGGTCGGCCGGCCCGGGGTGTGTCCTTCTTCCCGTCCGATGAGCCGGAAGTCGACGCCGTCCGGCAGGCCGGCATCGGTCAGGCAGCGGAGGATGAGTTCCGGACCGACCCCGGCGGGATCGCCGCAGACGAGTCCGAGGACGGGGCGCGCGGGCACGCTCAGTAGACTTTGACGTAGGCCTTCTCGCGGAGCGTCTTGATCCATTGCTCCTGGAGGCGGAGGCGTTCTTCCTCGTAAAGTTTTTTGCTGATCTCCTCGCGCAATTCGGAGAGCGGCTTGGTCACCGCCGCCTTGCGTGCGTCGACGCGCATGATGTAGAGGGAGTCACCGAGTTGGACGACGCGGCTGAGTTGTCCGGGTTGCAGCGAGAAGGCCACCCGGTTGAGTTCCTCGTTGAGCGTCTTGCGGTCGATCCATCCCCAGTCGCCGCCCGCTTCGGCGGTGCTGTCTTCCGAATACATCTGCGCCATGCCGGCGAAGTCCGCACCCTCGGCCAGCTTGCCGCGGATTTCCTCGGCCATGCTGCGTTTGGCCGCGGCGGGATCGCCGGAGCCGTCTTCCTCGACGCGGAGCACGATCATGCTGAGGCGGATTTCTTCCGGCGTGGAATATTCGGCGATGTTCCGCCGGTAGTAGGCTTCCACTTTGTCCGGCGAAATGACGAAGTCCGAACGCACAGCGCGCTGGCGCATGGCTTGGACGATGATCTTGTCGCGTTCGATTTCGCGGAAGCGCGAGAGGCTGAAGCCTTGGGCGCGGAGGGTGCGGACGAAGGCCGTGCGGTCGCCGCCGAATTCCTCGCGGATGAGGTTTTGCAAGCGGTCCTCGATGACATATTCGGGGATGGAGAAGCCCTGTTCCTTGAAGCTGTCGATGATGAGCTGGCGGTCGACGAGGTCCTTGAGGGCGGCGTCCTGCGACTCCTTCATCTTGGCCTTCAATTCATCGCCCTGGTAGGTCTCGTTGAGCGAGCGCTGGCGGAACATGAGGAGTTCGCGCACCTGGCCGTAGGTGATGACATTGGAATTCACCACCGCGGCGATGCCGTCGACCATGCGTTGCTCCTGCTGGGCGGGGAGCATGGCGGCGGAGAGGGCCAGAGCGGCGGCGGCGAGGCGGACGGATCGGTTCACAACTGCTGCAAGAGTGATAGGATCTGGCGCAATTTCAAGGCGGGATCGTCGGAATCGAGGCGGGGGTGGCGGTGGCCGATCATGATGAAATCGCCGCCGCGGCGGAGCCGGAGGACGTTTCCTTCTGTTTCCACAAGGTCGATCCCCGCGGAGGCGGCGCGGAGGCGGATGGCGGCCGTCTTCAAGAGATGCCGGACGGGACCGGGCAGGCGCCCGTAGCGGTCGCGCCATTGGTTTTTCAGCTGGTCGAGGGCGGGGAGGGTTTCGGCCTCGGCCAGGGCGCGGTGGGCGGCGATGCGTTCTTTCGGTTCCGCGATGTAATCCGCGGGGAGCCACGCGGGGAGCTGTCCGTCGCGGGCAGTGGCGGGATCGGGCGCGATGAAGTCGAGGCTTACTTTGATGTCGGGGCGGCCGGGGGTGCGTTCGCCCTTGAGCTTGGCCACGGCGGCTTTGAGCAGACGGCAATAGAATTCGAAACCGATGGCGAGGATGTGTCCGCTTTGTTCCGTGCCGAGGATGTTGCCCGCGCCGCGGATCTCGAGGTCGCGCATGGCCACGCGGAAGCCGGCGCCGAGGTTCGAGTATTGCCGGATGGCCGCGATGCGCTTGCGCGCTTCGCCGCCGCTGCCCATCAGATCGCGCGGGAGCAGCAGATAGGCGTAAGCCTTGTGGTTCGAGCGTCCGACGCGTCCGCGCAACTGGTAGAGGTCGGCCAGTCCGAAGCGGTCGGCCCGGTCGATGATGATGGTGTTGGCGTTCGGGATATCGAGTCCGCTTTCGATGATCGTGGTGCAAAGGAGGATGTCCGCGTTCCCCGCGACGAACGTCGCCATGACCTCCTCAAGTTCGTCTTCGTCCATTTGTCCGTGACCGGTGACAATGCGTGCGTCGGGCAGGAGTTCCTTGAGGCGCTTTTCGAGCAAGCCGATCGATTTGACGCGGTTGTGCAGGAAGTAGACCTGACCCCCGCGGGCCAGTTCGCGTTTGATCGCATCGCGGATGAGACGTTCGTCATAGCCGCAAATGACCGTCTCCACCGGAATGCGATTGGCCGGCGGCGTTTCGATCGTGCTCATGTCGCGCGCGCCGAGCAGCGAGAGGTAGAGCGTGCGCGGAATGGGCGTGGCGGAAAGGGTGAGGACGTCCACCTTGCGGAAATTTTCTTTGAGGCGCTCCTTGTGCAACACGCCGAAGCGCTGTTCTTCGTCGACGATGACGAGTCCGAGATTCTTGAACGCGACGTCTTTGCCAAGCAGACGGTGCGTGCCGACCACGATGTCCACACTGCCGTCGCGCAGTCCGGCCAGAGTTTGCTTTTGCTGCTTCGGCGTGCGGAAGCGGCTGAGCAGGCCGACGGTGACCGGGTAGTCCGACATCCGTTCGCGCAGCGTTTGCCAATGTTGCTGGGCCAACACGGTGGTGGGGGCGAGGAAAGCGACTTGTTTGCCGCCCATGACGGCTTTGAACGCGGCGCGGATGGCGACTTCTGTTTTGCCGAAGCCGACGTCGCCGCAGATGAGGCGGTCCATCGGTTTGGCGGACTCCATGTCTTTTTTCGACTCGTCGATGGCCCGGAGTTGGTCGGGGGTTTCGTTGAAGGGGAAAGAGTCCTCGAATTCGCGCTGCCATGTGTTGTCCGGCGGGAAGGTGATGCCGGATTCCAGTTCGCGCTCGGCCTGCACGCGCAGGAGTTTCTCGGCGTAGGCGAGAACGGATTTTTCCGCCTTGCTGCGGGCGCGTTGCCAGCGTCCGTCGCCGAGTTCGCTCAGCGCGGGATTTTTGCGTCCGACCCCGACATAGCGCGACACCTTCCATCCCTGGTCGAGCGGCACGTAAAGTTTCGAACCGCGGGCGAATTCGAGCGTGAGCACTTCGCCGGCCTCTTCCTGACCGGGGAGCACCTGCAATCTGCGGTAGCGCGCGATGCCGTAGTCGAGATGCACGACGAGGTCGTCCATTTCGAAGTCGTCGAAGCGCAAGGTCTGCCGCGCGAGCGCGGCGCGGGCGCGTTGCCATCCGCCGCGCCGTTGCCCGAGGCTGGCCGCGCGGCCGAAGAGTTCGGCATCGGTCAGCAACGCGAGTTTGGCCTCCGGCAGGGTGAAGCCGCGGGTCAAGGTGCCGAAGAGCACGGGCAATTCGCGCGGGCCATCCGGCTCGGATGCGGCCAGTTCGCGCAGACGGGTGGCTTCGCCTTCGTTGGTGCAGACGATGCGCACCATCCAGCCGTCGGACTGCCATTGCGCGATCTGACGGAACAAATCGCGGCGGCGCTGTTCGAGGAGCACGATATCGCCGGCGGCGAAATCGCCGAGCGGATGGTCGGCGGCGAGGATTTCGATCTCGCCTTCGCCGGCCAGCACCGGGCCGGAATGCAAACTCACGCCGGCTTCGGGCAGAGCGTCCTCGATCGAGACGAATACGGTGTCTTTGGCGAAATGCTCGCGCACGGTGGCGTCATCGCCCGCACTTCCATCGTCGAGGCCGAGTTCGCAGGACTCGAGCGTCTCCACCGAGCGCTGCGAATCCGGGTCGTAGGAACGGATCGATTCGATTTCGTCGCCGAAAAATTCGAGGCGCACCGGAAGGGCGGTTTGCCACGGGTAGATGTCGACGATGCCGCCGCGCACCGCGTAATGACCGCGTTGTGCGGCGGCGGAGACGCGCTCGAAGCCGGCCTTGTCGAGGCGTGCGGCCAGATCAGCCAAGGCGAGGGTCTCGCCTTTGCGCAGGGTGATGATCCCGTGTTCGAGCTTCCGTCGCGAAGGCGCGGCGTGTCCGAGGCCGTCGGCGGTGACCACGACCAAAGGCGGCTGGCTGGTGTCGATTTCGCGCAGGGCGGCGAGGCGCGCAGCGGCAAGTTCGGGATCGGGAGTGCCGACACCCGCGGCGGCGAGTTCGAGGTCCGGGAGCAGCAAAGCGCGCGGCTCCCAGAATTGCAGATCGTGGTGGAATTCCTCCTGGCGTTTGACATCGGGACAAACCACGCACACGGGGCGTCCGAGCCTCGCGGCGAGCCAGGCGGCAAGGAAAGATTGGGCGGGCGGCGCGGCTCCGCCGGCGATGGCGGAACGGCTTTTCCGCGCGGCTTCCAGCCACGCCCGCGCGGCGGCACTGGCGTCGCCGGCGGACAGAAGGTCGTGGCTCACGGGACGATTTTTTCGCGGAGCGCTGCGGCGCGCAAGGCGCGTCCGATGGGACCGGACGCGGTCGTGCCGCAACGCAACGGCATGACGCCGAGCCGGCTGTTGGTGAGGAACAACTCGTTGACGTCGGCGAGACGCGCGGCGGGGAATTCGATTTCGCGCACGGGTTGTTGCCGCATGACCCACGCACGCAGCACTCCGGGGCGGACGGCGAGGGAAAGCGCGGGCGTGCAAAGTTCGCCCTCGAGGACGAAGAAGAGATTGCCGAAGGCGGCGGAGAGAAGGTGTCCGTCGTGATCGGCGAGCAAGGCGTGGTCGAAGCCGGCGCGTTGTGCTTCGGCTTGCGCGGCGCAGTTCATCCAGTAGTTGGCGGTTTTGCGTCCGTGCGCGAAGGGCGCAACGGGAGCGGGATGCAGGCGGGCGGTTTGTTCATCGGGGATCGCGGCGGGAGCGTGCGGTTCGAAAAGGGCGAAGAGGCGCGGGCGATTCGCGGGTGAGGTGGGGGAGCCTTCACCGGCGGTGACATAGAGGCGGAGGACTCCGATCTGATCTTTTTGCAATTCAGGCAGCGTCCCGATTGGGCTATCGAAACCTAACGGGGTGAGAAGGGTGCGGGCGCTCTCGTTGAGAAGCGTGAGGTGCTCTTCGAGCAAGAGCGGTTGGCCTTGGCGGATGCCGATTGTTTCGAAGACGGCCATGCCGTAGCGGACGGCGCGGTCGGTGACAGGGAGGGTGGCGTCCGGGGTCCACGCTCCGTTTTCGTGGAGCCACGCGCGGGGCGCGGTGTTCACGCGGTGGCGGCGCGCAAATGCTCGAGGCGTTTGCGCAGGGTGGCGCGGGTGATGCCGAGCAATTTGGCCGCGCGCACCTGGTTGTGACCCGTCG
Organism: Chthoniobacterales bacterium; assembly: GCA_044355525.1. Classification (GTDB taxonomy): domain Bacteria; phylum Verrucomicrobiota; class Verrucomicrobiia; order Chthoniobacterales; family JACTMZ01; genus JACTMZ01. The sequence continues at coordinate 10,590 of JBIKXZ010000011.1, read as the reverse complement.
AATCCATGGCGCGGCGGGTGAATTCCTGTTCGAGCCACGGGAGGAGTTCGAGTCCGGGCTGCGCGGCGGCCGCTTCGAAGAGCAGGCGGGCCGCATCGTCGAGATTGGCCGGGGCGGTGCCAGCCGCCGCCGTTTCGACCGGTGCGGTGGTGGGGACTTTGCCCAGCGGGAGATCTTTGGGCAGGAGGACGTCCGAGGTGGCGAGCACCGCGGCGCGCTGGATGGTGTTTTCCAATTCGCGGACATTGCCCGGCCACGGGTGGTTCTCGAGGACCTCGACGGCATCCTGACTCAGCTGCAGCTGTGGTTTGGCTCTTTGCGCGGCGACGCGCTTGAGGAAATATTCGGCGAGCAGGCGGATGTCCTCTTTGCGATTGCGCAGCGGGGGGAGGTGGAGGCGGACGACATTGAGGCGGTAGAAAAGGTCCTCGCGGAATTTTTTGTCGGCGACTTCGGCTTCGAGATTCTTGTTCGTTGCGGCGACGATGCGGACATCGGTCGTGATGGTCTGGTTGCCGCCGACGCGCGAGAACGTGCCGTCCTGCAGGACGCGGAGGAGTTTGCTCTGGATGGCGAGCGGCATGTCGCCGATCTCATCGAGGAAGAGCGTGCCGCCATCCGCCTGCTCGAAGCGCCCGATGCGCTGCGCGCTTGCCCCGGTAAAGGAGCCCTTCTCGTGTCCGAAGAGTTCGCTCTCGAGCAGATTCTCCGGGATGGCTGCGCAATTGATGGCGAGGAACGGACGGTCGTGGCGCGCGCTGTATTGGTGGATGGCGCGGGCCACCAGTTCTTTGCCCGATCCGCTCTCGCCGGTGATCATGACGGCGGCATCGCTGTTCGAGATGCGTCCGACCATTTTGAACACTTCCTGCATGGCGGAGGATTGTCCGACGATACTGTCCTGATGCTGCTCGACGGTGAGGGCGGGTTCGAAAGGTTTGGCGCGGCGCATTTCCGCGGCGGACTTGAGCGCGGCGTCGACGACGATCTTGAGGTTGAAGGGAAGTTGTTCTTTCCGCACGAAATCGAACGCGCCGAGGCGCATCGATTCGATGACGCTCTGCGTGGTGCCGAGGGCGCCGGTGATGACGACGAGGGCGTTGGGGTCGCGTTTGCGCAGGCGCGCGAGGAGTTCCAGCCCGCTGTGCGTGCCGAGGCGCATTTCGGTGATGACGACGAGCGGATCCTCGGCGCAGAAAAGTTTGAAGGCGTCCTCCGAGGTCTCGGCGGTGATGACGCGGACATCGTCGGCCCCGAGTTGGTGTCCGGCCCAATCGAGGAAATCCGCATCCGGATCGACGACGAGAACTGTCTGTTTGGCGGCCATGGGCAAACCTGTCAGATGCCCCCGTAACGCCGGTGACGTCCAGCATATTCACGGATGGCGGCGAAAAGATCCTCCTTGCCGAACTCCGGCCAGAGTTTCGGGGTGACCACGATCTCGGCGTAGCTGATCTGCCAGAGGAGAAAATTGGAAATGCGCATCTCGCCCGAGGTGCGGATGAGCAGATCGGGGTCGGGCACGCCGGCGGTGTAGAGGTGCGAGGAGATTGTCTGCTCGTCGATGGCGTCCGGATCGAGCGTTCCGTCCCGCACCTCGCGGGCGATGGCGCGGGCGGCATCGGTCAATTCGGTGCGCGCGCCGTAGCTCAGGGCCAGCGTCAAGGTCAGCGCGGTGTTGCCGGCGGACTTTTCCATCGCGGTGTCGAGACGGCGACGGGCTTTGTCCGGCAAATCGTCCAGATGCCCGATGGCGCGCAGGCGGATATTGCGCTCCATGATTTCGGCCGTGCGTTCGGCAAGAAAGCGGTCGAGCAGGGTCATCAGCGCTTTCACTTCATCGGGCGGACGCTGCCAGTTCTCCTTGCTGAAAGCGTAAAGCGTCAGATAGGGCACGCCGGCTTCCATGCAGGCGGCGGTGCAGGAGCGCACGGATTCCGATCCGCGGCGGTGACCCTCGATCCGCGGCAGGCTGCGTTCGCGGGCCCAGCGTCCGTTGCCGTCCATGATGACGGCGATGTGGCGCGGGATTTTGTCGGTGGGAACTCCGGCGGGGTTGCTCACAGGCGGATGGTTTCGTCGTGGCCGGCGCCGACGCTGACGATGCGGAGTTTCGCCCCGGTCAGCTCCGCCAGCGCTTTGACATAGCGGCGCGCGGCGGGCGGCAGCTGCGCGAAGCGTCGGGCTTTCGACGTGTCCTGCATCCATCCGCGGAAGGTGCGGTAGACCGGACGGCAACGCGCCCACTCCTCGGCGCCGGTCGGCGGGTGCTTGAGCGTTTTTCCGTCGAGGCGGTAGCCCGTGCAGACCTTGATGACGGGAACGCGGTCGAGTCCGTCGAGATTGGTGATGGCGAGTTCGTCGATGCCGTTGATCATCGCCGCATAGCCCGTGGCCACGGCGTCGAACCACCCGCAGCGCCGCGCGCGTCCCGTGGTCGCGCCGAATTCGCGGCCCATGGCGTGGAGCATGTCGCCGACCGCGTCGTCCTCCGTGGGGAAAGGTCCTTCGCCGACGCGCGTGGTGTAGGCTTTCATCACGCCGATGACATTGTCCATGCGGTGCGGCGGCACGCCGGATCCGGTGCAGGCGCCGCCGGCGGTGGTGTTCGAGCTGGTGACGAACGGATACGTCCCGTGGTCGAGGTCGAGGTAGGTGCCCTGGGCGCCTTCGAAGAGAATGCTGCGCCCGCGCGCCATGGCGTCGTGCAGCCAGACCACGGTGTTGGTGATGTGGGTGCGCAGGACTTTGGCTGCGGCGAGGTAGTGACGCAGCGAGGGTTGCAGCGGGATCGGCTTGGCGTCGAGCGAGCGCAGGACGGCATTGTTCTCGCGCAGCCGGGCTTTGAATTTCTCCGCGAATGTTTTCGCGTCGAGCAAATCGCCGGTGCGCAGGCCGGTGCGCGCCGCTTTGTCGCCATAGGCCGGACCGATGCCGCGCTTGGTTGTGCCGATTTTGTTTTTGCCCTTGCGCCGTTCGCGCGCCTCGTCGAGGGCGCGGTGCCACGGCATGACGAGATGCGCGGCGTCGCTGAGCAGGAGATTCTTGCCCACGGGGATGCCTTGCTTGCGCAGCCCGTTGATTTCGGTCACGAGGGCCAGCGGGTCGACGACCACGCCGTTGCCGATGACGCAGGTCTTTCCGCGGCGGAGGATGCCGCTGGGAATGAGGTGGAGGACGAATTTCCGTTTCCCGTGCACGATGGTGTGCCCGGCGTTGTTGCCGCCCTGGGTGCGCACGACGATGGCGGCGTCATCGGTGAGATAGTCGATGATTTTGCCTTTGCCTTCGTCGCCCCACTGGGCGCCCACGAGAATCGTATTGGCCATGATGATCGGTCCGGACGAAGGAGTCGACCCGCGCCGCAAACGGGCCGATTCTCCCCAAGAGCGGTCGGGCGGCAAGAAGAACCTGTGCGCCTCAGCGCCGGATGCGCTGCAGGACCTCCGTGGCGCGGCGACGCGAGACGGTCAGTTCGGTGCCGTCGCGCAGGACGAGGTGCAGGCCGCGTTGTCCGCTGCCGCTCCACGATTGCACCGCCGACGGGCGCACGGCCTGGTGGCGGTTGAGGCGCACGAGCAGGTCTGCGGGCAGGGCGGTGAGCAATCCGTCGAGGCTGCGGCGCACCAGTCCGCGGCCGCGCTCGTGCACGACCTCGACATAGTTGCCGCCGGCGTCGAGCAGGCGGATGGACCGGAAAGGCACGCGCACGCGGGTGCCGCGTTCCTCGATTTCCAGCGAGCCGCTTTCCTCGCCGGTGTCCGGCCGGGCGAGGGTTTCCCGCGCGCGGGCGATGGCGCGGCGGCAGCGCTCTTCCTCGACCGGCTTGAGCAGGTAATCGGTCGCCCCGACCTCGAAGGCCTGGATGGCGAATTGCGCGTAGGCTGTGGTGAAAATCACGCAGCTTTGCGACGCATCGATACCGCGCAGGGCGGCGAATCCGTCGGCGCCGGGCAGTTGGATATCCATGAAGATGAGGTCCGGCCGGTGGCGGCGTGCGAGGTGTTGCGCGGCGGCGGCATCGGACGCCTGGGCCACGACGCGCACGTCTTCGATCGAGGACAACAATTCCTCGAGGTCGCGGCGTGCGGCCGGTTCGTCATCGACGATAAGGGCGGTGAGAGTCGACATGGTCAGTCGGCCGCGGGCGGCGGTGGCGGTTGGGCCGGCAGGTGCACGGCGACGGTGACGTCATCGCCGGCTTGGGCGATGTCGAGTGAGGCGTCCCCTTCGTAAACCGCGTGCAGGCGCGCGCGCGCGATGCCTAGGCCGCCGGGGCGTGTGCCGGGTTGTGGTCCGAGCCGTCCGTGGCTGCGCACGGCGGCTTCGAGACGTCCGTCGACCAGCCGCGCGGAGACGACGAGCGGATGACGCTGGTCGACGGTGCCGTGTTTGACGGCGTTTTCCACGAGGTTGAGCAGCATCATGGGCGGCACGCGCGCATGGTAAGCGGCGCCCTCGATCTCGACGAGCCGCGGCAATTCGCGTTCGAAGCGCATGGCCTGCAGCGCGAGGAAATCTTCGCAGAGCTGCCATTCATCGAGGAGCGGGATGGTCTCGCGGACCTGCGCGTTGGTGCTGTCGCGCAGGAAACGCGAAAGATGGTCGATGAACCGCCGGGCCCGTTCCGGATCGCTGCGCACGATGCCGCGCACGGCGGCGAGACAATTGAAGAGCAGGTGTGGAGCGAGGCTGGCCCGCAGGTTGCGCAGTTCGATTTCCGACTGCCACGCTTGGCGGCGCGCCTGTTCGAGCGAGAGGCGTTCCGACAAGTCGAGGATGACCCCGCCGGCGGCATCGGCCGCGCCGGACGGCAAGCGCCGGGATACTTCCCAGAAGGAGAGGGCGGGGCGTCCTTCGATTTCCGTTTCGCGCGTGCCGCGGTCCTTGGCCGGGTCGAAAAGTTCCTCCGGGGCGAGCGGCGAGGAATCCCGCAGCGCGAGCAGGCAGTCATCGCCGATGCGGTCGAAGGTCAAACCCGTCTGTGCGTCCCAGTGCCACACGGTGAGTCCGGCGCTGTCCGCCCCGCGGGACGCGTGTTCGAGCCGGCGGCGGAATTGTCCGACGATGGCCGCCACACTCAACGCGCACAACGCGGTGATGCCGAGGAAAAGATACATCTGTCCGTAGGCGGCGACTGGCGTGTCCTCCCCAGCGAGAAGCCACCGTCTTTGCAGCAAAGACAACGCGGCGATCGCGGTGACCGCGGCGACCAAGGGTGCGGTCCCGCGCAAACCGAGCATGATCGCCGCGGTGAGCAGCGGCGGGAAAAGCGCGTAGGCCGGCCACGCGAAGGGTGAGGCGAAAACCAGCCACGCCGTGCCGAGGACCAGCGGGGCGAGAATGGCAAAGCGCCGCCACCACGCGGCATCGGGCACCGCGGTCCAGACGGCGAAGGCCGGCGCGAAGAGGGCGATGCTGCTGCCGTTGGCCATGACGAAAATGGCGAACTCGCGCCCCATTTGTTCCAGCACCGCGGCTTGGTCGGCATAGAGCAAGCCCGCGCCGATGAGGCCATTGGCCGCGGCCGGCAACCACGGGGCAGCGAAAAGAAACGCCGCCACGCCTCGCAAATCGGACAGGCGTGGCCGCGGTCCGAGCAGGCGAGAGAGCAGCCAGTAGGCGATGAGCGCCTCGAACGCGATGCCGAGCGGACCGACCCACGTTGTCCAGTTGTGCAGTCCGACCAACACATTCTGGGCTGCCACGCCGGCATAAACGCCGACCGCCATCCACGGGCCGCCGAGCAACACGCAGCCCACCGCCACGCCGGACAGCGGCCAGAACGGACTGAAAAACGCATCGTCGCCCGTCGAGGCAAAGCCGACCTGACCCGCGGCCAGGCACGCGACGGCCGTCAACAGAATGCCCAGCACCGTGCGGGTCGCATTCGGTCCGCGGGGCGACGTAGCCGGGGCGAGCCGGGAGCGGATGGTCGAGTGCATATGCTGGTCAGAACAAATCGGGCCGCCTGCGGTCAATGGCCATTAATCACCCGGTCAGGCCGACGTCGCCTGTAATATACTGCAAAGCCTTGGTAAAGAGAGGTTAACGCCTGCCTCTGCCCGCTCGTCACGTTTATTCCGCCGTCCATCCCGACTCGATTTCTTCGGGAGTGGATGCGGTGCATTTTACCTGTGTCTGGCGTGAGTCAGCACTGTTCTTTGTTGGTAGCCGGGCGCGAGTCCGGCCAACGCAAATGTGGATCGGGCACCCGCGGGTGCGAGGTGTTCGGTCCTCTGGCGTAGTGAGCGGCGCCACGGTGGGTTTACCTGCCGTGGCGCTTGTCATTTCCGGCGCTTGGCCCGTTCGACGAATAATTTTCCCGCGCGCCGCCGCACATGATGTCCGCGCGGCAAATTGGTCTTCGCCGGTCGATCATCGGACAGCGCGATGTCCCGCACGCGTTCCACCGTGTCGAAGTCGATGTCCTCCGCGATGCGCATGCGCAACCATGCGCGGAGCAAACGCCGTTGCTGCGCCGCCGGTTGGCGCCGCAAGGCGCGCACTTCGAGTTGCGCGCGGCGCGCTTCATCGGCGACGAGCGATTCCATCCATTCGTCCTCCGCGGCGAGAAGTTCCCCCGCGCGGGCCATGACCGGAACCGGATCGTGTCCGACCGCGCGTGCCAGTGCGGGAAACACATCGAGCCGCAGGCGGTTGCGGGTGAAGCCGCGCGAGAGGTTCGATTTGTCCTCGCGCCAGCGCAGCTGGCGGGCCTTGGCATACTTTTCGATTTCGGCGCGGGTGAACCCGAGCAAAGGGCGTGCGATGACAAGATCGTCGGTCAGCGAAGTTTGTCCGCGCAGACTGCCCAACCCGCGCCGTCCGCCGCCGCGTGCAAGATGGAAAAGCATGGTCTCGGCCGCATCCCCGGCGTGGTGGGCCAGAAAAACAACGCGGGCGCGATGCTTCGTGGCCGTGCGGCGGAAAAATGCCCGCCGCAACTCGCGCGCCGCTTCCTCGATCGACTCCTTGTTGCGCGCCGCGCGGACGCGGGTTTGTCCGCGGCCTGACGCGAACGTCGCCCCGGACGACTCCGCTGCCTGGCGGACAAACTCCGCATCGCGGTCCGCGTCCGGCCCGCGCAGTCCGTGGTGAAAATGCGCGACGACGATCTTCGCGAATCCGGCGCGTTGCAGCAGATCGAGCAGCACCATGGAATCGACCCCGCCGGAGACGCCGGCGATGACCGGCGCGGAGCGCGTCAGTCCGCAGACGCGGGGCAGGAACCGCGGCAGGAGTTCGGCCGCTTTCTTCATGCGGTCAGGACGCCGTGAGTTTCGCCGCACCGAAGTAAGGCTGCAGGATTTCCGGCAAGTGCACAGAGCCGTCGGGTTGTTGTCCGTTTTCCAGCAGCGCCACATAGAGCCGGGCCAACGCGGTGCCGGAACCGTTCAGCGTGTGGCAGAAATGGTTTTTGCCGTCCGCGCCCTTGTAGCGCAGGGCCATGCGGCGCGCCTGGTAGTCGCCGAAATTCGAGCAACTGGAAACCTCGAGCCATCCGTTTTGTCCCGGGGCCCAGACTTCAATGTCATAAGTGCGGCAGGCGCCGAACCCGAGGTCGCCGCCGCAAAGTTCGATCACACGATAGGGCAAGCCGAGCAATTGCAGCACGCGCTCGGCGTCCGCGGTGAGCGATTCCAGTTCGGGCACCGAATTTTCCGGCGTGGTGATTTTGACCAGTTCCACTTTGTCGAATTGGTGCATGCGGATGAGCCCGCGCGTGTCGCGTCCGGTCGAGCCCGCCTCGCGGCGGAAGCAAGGGGTATAGGCCGCGAATTTGCGCGGGAGTGATTCCGCGGGGAGAATTTCGTCGCGGTGGAAATTGGTCACCGGCACTTCGGCGGTAGGGATGAGAAAAAGATCGCTCTCCGTCACGCCGAAGAGATCGGCTTCGAACTTCGGCAACTGTCCGGTGCCGGTCATGCTCGCGCGGTTGACCAGAAACGGCGGACTCATCTCGGTGTAGCCGTGGTCTCGGGTATGCAGATCGAGAAGGAAGTTGATCAGCGCACGTTCGAGCCGCGCACCTTGGCCGGTGTAGCACATGAACGCGCTGCCGCTGATCTTGGCCGCGCGCTCCGGATCGAAAAGTCCGAGCCGCGTGCCGATGGCCACGTGGTCCTGAGCGTCTGTGATTTGCGGCGGCTCGCCCCACGTGCGCAGGACGGGATTGGCCGCGGCGTTGTTCCCGCGGGGGATTTCGTCATGCGGCAGGTTGGGAATGGAGAGGAGAAGTTCGCGCTGCTTTTCCTCGGCCGCGGCCGAGGCGGCCTGCAGGGCGTCCATTTCGGCACCCATCTTTTTCGATTCGGCTTCGAGCGCGGAGCTGTCTTCTTTTTTGGCGCGGAGGGCGCCGATTTCCTTGCTCAGGCGTTTGCGCTCGGATTGCAGGTGCTGCCAGCGGGTTTCGTTGGATCGGCGTTCGATGTCCGCTGCCAGCACCTCGTCGACCATGGCCTCGAAGCCCGGGCCGCGCAGGGCGAGCAGGGCTTTGACGGTTTCCGGGGTTTCGCGGAGTCGGCGGATGTCGAGCATGGTCGCACCAGCGTAACGCGGCGTCCGCCCGGCGCCAAGCGGCGGAATCTGTTGGCCCGGCGCGGGGGCGGGAATCTATAGTGGAAGGCAATCCTTTCCGCCCGTGGAATTCCGCGACTACTACAAGACACTCGGCGTGGCCAAGAGCGCCTCCGCCGACGAAATCAAGAAGGCCTTCCGCAAGCTGGCCCGTCAGCACCATCCGGATCTGGCCCAGGACAAAAAAGCGGCCGAGGAAAAATTCAAAGAGATCAACGAGGCGTACGAAGTCCTCAGCGATGCGGACAAACGCAAAAAATACGACGAACTCGGTCCGAACTGGCAACAGGCCGGCGGAGGATTCCGTCCGCCCCCGGGCGGCGGGGGATTTCCCGGCGGTTTCCCCGGCGGCATGGGCGGCTACGGCGGCGAGGAAGAATTCCAATTCGGCGGCACGGGCTTCAGCGATTTCTTCGAAGCCTTTTTCGGCCGCGCCGCGCGCGGCGGACGCCGGGGCAGCGCGTTTTACGGCGAGGAGGCGTCGTTGCGCGGACAGGATGCCGAGGCCGATATCATGGTCACCCTCGAGGAAGCATTGCATGGTTCGACGCGGCAGATTTCCTTCACCCGGGGACGCGCCGGCAAAGTCGAGACCTACACGGTGAAAATTCCCAAGGGCGTGGGCGAAGGTCAGCGCATCCGCCTGGCTGGCATCGGCGGCGAGGGGAGCGGTGGCGGCGCGGCCGGCGACCTTTATTTGCGCGTGCGTTTCGAACGGCATCCGGAATTTACCGTCGAGGGCGCGGATGTCATCCACGAAGTCGAATTACCCGTGACGCAGGCCGTGCTCGGCGGCGAGATCATGATCCCGACGCTCGACGGACGCGCCAAATTGAAAATTCCGCCGCTCACCCAGAACGGACGCAAGTTCCGCATCCCCGGTCGCGGCATGCCGAAGCGCGGGGGCACGCGCGGGGATTTTTATGCGGTGATCGACGTGGAATTGCCGACCAGCCTGACCGACGCGCAGCGCGCGGCGTGGGAGGCGGTGGCCAAATCCTGATGCCATGGCCGAACTGACCGACATCGCGTCCTTGCGCATCGTCGCCCGCCAAGCCCGCACGCGTGCGGTGCTACCGGTGCTCGTGGAAACGATCACGGAAAAAGCCTCGAAGGAAGGCAAGCCGTTCCTCGAAATCCAACTAGTCGACGCGCGCGACCGTTTCGTTTTGCGCGTGTGGTCGGACAACGGACAATTTGCCTCCGCGCAGGAACTGGCCACCGGCGCATGCCTGAAGCTCGAGGGCGAATTCACCGTCCATCCGCAATTCGGCCTCGAAGCCAAGCGATGGAGCTTCGCGCCGCTGACCGGGGAGGCGAAAGACGAATTCCTCGCCGGTCCCGCCGACCTGCGGGCCAAGCAAGAGGAGGACTACAAATTCATCGAAACCGAAGTCGCGGCGATGAAAGACCCGCGCCTCCAGGCGCTCGGCGAAACGTTCCTCGAAAAATTCGGTCCGCGTTTCCGCCGCACCGCCGCGGCGCGCTTTTTCCACCACGCCCGCCGCGGCGGGCTCATCGAGCACGTGGCGCAAATGATGCGCTATGGCGATGCCATCTGCGCGGCCAATCCGTCATTGCACCGCGATTTGCTGCAATCCGGCGTCCTCTTCCACGACTGCGGCAAGCTCTGGGAAAATTGCGTGGAGGAAGGCGGTTTCACCATGCCTTTCGACGAGCGTGGGGAATTGCTCGGACACATCAACATCGGGATCGAACTGGTCAACACGCTTTGGAAGACGCTCCCGCTCGACGAATGGAAAGATCTCCAGCCGGACAACGAGGACGTGCGCCTGCACCTGCTCCATCTCATTGCCGCGCACCACGGCGAGCTGGAGTTCGGTTCGCCCGTGCAGCCGAAGACGCCCGAGGCCATCGCGCTGCATTACATCGACAACCTCGATGCCAAATTGGAGATGCTGGCCCGCGGCTACGAAGGCGGCGCTTCGGTCGCGGAGCGCATTTATGACAAAGTAAAGCCCCTCAACGTCCGCCTCGTCGCCCCCCTCG
>JBIKXZ010000010.1:0-27767 GCA_044355525.1 Chthoniobacterales bacterium | reverse complement strand
GAGCCCCTCGACAAACTCGGTGAAACCCTTTCCTTGCCCCCATTCCTCGAGCCGCGCCGCCGCGAGATCGAAGCCGGGCTCAAACCTCTGGCGTGACGCGCGCCGTCCCCGCCGCTACGCTTTCCGGCTCATGTCCAAGGAAGCGCAGCAACGCATGGAAAAAATCGTCAGCCTCTGCAAGAGACGCGGCTTCATTTTCCAGTCCTCCGAAATCTACGGCGGCCTCAACGGCTTCTGGGACTACGGCCCGATGGGTGCGGAACTGAAACGCAACCTGCGCGACACTTGGTGGCAAACCATGACGCGCGACCGCGACGATGTCGTCGGTTTGGATGCCAGCATCATCATGCACCCGCTAGTTTGGAAGGCCAGCGGGCACGTGGACACGTTCAGCGATCCGATGAGCACCTGCAAACAATGCAAGAAGCTGGTGCGGACGGATCAATGGTGGGCCATGATGGCCGAGCAGCCATGGGTGCAGTCGCTAGCCTCGCTGGTCACGCCGGGGGCCGATGAATTTCACACGGGCGACCTGCTCAAATGGGCCAAGGGCAAGGGGCGGCAACTCGCCCCCAACCTCGCTCTGGTCCGCAATCCGGAAGTCACCATTTCCTGGCTTGTGCAGGATATCGAAAAAGGCAAGCGGCCTGCTGATGCCAGGGAGTTTTATCTCTACCTCGCCACCGAGCAATTGGCCGTCACAGGGTTCATCACCCCCTGCCCGCATTGCGGCGGAGAGCTCACGGAGCCGCGGCCGTTCAACCTGATGTTCCGCTCCCACTACGGTCCCGTCGAGAGCGAGGACAACATTTGCTACCTCCGCCCCGAGACGGCGCAGGCCATTTTCGTGCAGTTCAAGAACGTCCTCGATTCCTCGCGGGTCAAAGTCCCCTTCGGCATCGCGCAAATCGGCAAAGCCTTCCGCAACGAAATCACCCCGCGCAATTACACGTTCCGCTCCCGCGAGTTCGAGCAGATGGAATTGGAGTTCTTCATCCGCCCCGACGACGCCGTGCGTCTCATCCACGGATCCGTTGAAAAATGGCACGAAGGCGCCGGCCTCTCCGCCCCGCGCCCCGCGTGGGGCTGGGAGATGTGGCACCGATATTGGGTCGACCAGCGCACCAAATATTACGACTCCGTCGGATTGGGCACCGACGTGCTCGATTACCACTGGCAGAAACCCGAGGAACTCGCCCACTACGCGCGCGCCACGGTGGACATCCTTTTCAAGTTCCCCTTCGGCACCGAGGAACTGGAAGGCATCGCGGCCCGCGGCGACTTCGATCTCTCGCAGCACCAGAAATTCTCCGGCAAACAGCTGGAAGTCTTCGACGAGGAACTCAAGGCCGCCGGCGATAAACTGAGCGACGAGCAGAAAAAAGAATTCATCGACGAGCTTTTCGAGGAGCGCAAATGCGCGGACACCACCCGCGAGGAAATCGCCGCTTATGCGGACAAGCTTTTCAAGGGCTTTTACCTGCCCCATGTGATCGAGCCGTCCGCCGGACTCGACCGTATGGCCCTCGCCGTGCTGGCCGCGGCTTTCGACGAGGAGACCGTGACCGACGAGAAAGGCAAGGCCGAGACGCGCACCGTCCTGCGTCTCCACCCGCGCATCGCCCCGGTCAAATGCGCCATTTTCCCGCTGCTCAAAAACCGGCCCGAACTCGTGGCCAAAGCGCGGGAAATTGAAGCCTCCCTGCGCCGCCACATGAACGTTTTTTATGACGAAGCCGGTGCCATCGGCCGGCGCTACCGGCGGCAGGACGAAATTGGCACGCCATTCTGCGTCACCGTCGATTTTGACACCATTGGTGGTGAACAGGAGCGAAGCGGAGATGGGCGAAGCCAAAATGGACCGGGACTCGCCAACACCGTCACCTTGCGCCACCGCGACTCGATGGAGCAGGAGCGCATTCCGATCTCCGAACTCCGCGCGCGTCTCGAAGCGGCCATTTTCTGACCCCATGGCGGACGACGTCCACCTGCGCGCGCGCGGACTGCGCAAATCTTTCCGCCTCGGCGCGACGCAACTGGAAATCCTGCGCGGCGTCGATCTCGATGTGAAACGCGGCGAACGCGTTTTTCTTTGCGGTGCCTCGGGCGCGGGAAAAAGCACGCTGCTCTACACCTTGGCCGGACTCGAGCATCCGACCTCGGGCGAGGTGCATTTCGAAGATGAAGATCTTTACCGCGTTTCCGCCTCGCGTCAGGCCGCGCTGCGCAACACGCGCATGAGCTTTGTTTTCCAAAGCTACATGCTGCTCCCCGAATTGACCGCGTTGGAAAACGTCGCCCTTCCGGGAATGATCGGCGGAAAGCCCGACCGCGACCGCGCAGCGGAACTTCTCGCCAAAGTCGGACTCGGCCCCCGCACCGGCCATCTGCCCTCCGAACTCTCCGGCGGCGAGCAGCAACGCGTGGCCATTGCCCGCGCCTTGGCCAACCGTCCCACCATGCTTTTTGCCGACGAACCCACGGGCAATCTCGATTCCCGCACCGGCGGCGAAATCATCGACCTGCTGCTTGGTTTAGCCCGCGAGAACGGCACCACCCTGCTTGCCGTTACCCATGATACCAGCCTCGCCTCCCGCGGAGACCGCGTGCTCCATATCCGGGATGGCCTGCTCGAGGAGAGTTGACCCCGTTTGCTTCTAGCGGCGTCCTGTGACCATCGGAGCCCAGCTCCCCTCTGTGTCCTCTGCGCCCTGTGGGGTTTCCCCGCATCCCCCAATCCTTGCCGCCCGTAACCATGACCGTCTAAGCTTATCAACTCAACAAACCTGAAACACAAACCATGGCCTACGAACTACCTCCTCTAACCTACGCGAACAACGCCCTCGAGCCGCACATTGACGCGCGCACGATGGAAATCCACCACGACAAACACCATCAGGCCTACATCACCAACGCGAACAACGCGCTGAAAGATCACGCCGACCTCTTGGCCAAGCCGGTCAACGAACTCATCGCCGACCTCACCGTCGTCCCCGAGGCCATCCGCACCGCCGTCCGCAACAATGCCGGCGGCCACGCCAACCATACCTTCTTCTGGACCATCATGGGCCCGAACGGCAGCGGCGCGCCGAAAGGCCAGCTGGCCGAGGCGATCAACGCGAAATTCGGCAACTTCGACGCTCTCAAAGAAGCCTTCGAAAAAGCCGGCACCACGCGCTTCGGCAGCGGTTGGGCCTGGCTCGTCGTGAATAAAGCCGGCGAGCTCGAAGTCGTTTCCACCGCGAACCAAGACAGCCCGCTCATGGGCAAAGCGGTCGCCGGCGTCGAAGGCACGCCGGTCATCGGCTGCGACGTCTGGGAACACGCTTACTACCTCAACTACCAGAACCGCCGCCCCGATTACCTCAAGGCGTGGTGGAATACGGTCAACTGGGACCAAGCCGAGAAGAATTACCTCGCGGCCAAAGGCGCGTAGAAAATCCGCTCACGATTTGCACGAAAAAGTCCGGGGCCGACGCCCCGGACTTTTTCTTTGTTGGGCCGCATCGTTCTGGCCGGGATCGAACCACAGGTCTAGGCTCCCCCCATGATCCCTCCGCAAAAGCAAATGACCGGCATGCTCGGTCACCCCGTGGCTGAGAACCCGATCGACCGCATGTTCGACGCGGTCTACGCACACTACGGACTGCCTTGGCAATTTTGGAAAAGCGACCTCGCCTCGGAAGCTGATCTGGCTTTGGCGGTCCCCGCGTTGGCGCCTCTCGGCTACCGCGGTTTCACCATCACGGTTCCCTACAAAGTGGCGGTGATGCCCCTGCTCGACGAACTCGACAGCGATGTCAAAGCCATCGGCGCAGCGAATTACGTGACCATCGAGAAAGGTCGCCTCGTCGGACACAACAACGACGGCAAGGGCGTGGTCAAAGCGATCGAAAAAGTGGTGCCTCTGCGCGGACAACACGTCGTCATGCTCGGCGCCGGCGGCGCGGGACGCGCCATGGCCGTGGAAATCGCCTGGGCCGGAGCGGCCAAGATGACCCTCGTGACACGCCGCGAAGAGCAGGGACGCGAGGTGGCCGCTCTGGTCACCAAAGCCAGCGGCGTGCCCTGTGATTGGCAAGCGTGGCAACGCGAAGTGGAAGTGCCGGCCGGCACCACTTTGCTCATGAATGCCACCCATCTTGGCTGCGCGCCCGAATTGGAGCCGGTGCCGGTGCGTTGGGATACCGTGAGCACGGACTGCACGGCCGTCGACGTGATCACCAACCCGCGCATCACACCTTTTCTTGCCACGGCCCGCGACCGCGGATGCCGTGTCGTCGACGGCGTGGAAATGCTCGTGCAATTGGCCATGCAGATCTTTGAGCGCTGGACCGGCATCGCGCCCGACGAAAAGGTCTTCCAGCACGCCGTGGCCGAGGCGCTCGGAGAATAAACGGCCCGCTGCATGAAAAATCAGGCAACCTTAGCGCGCTGCCTTTGGAGACGGTCAACAAGCTTGCCGGCGGTCGGCCAGCGGCGGAGAATTCCACCGCCATGACGCTCGAGCCGCTGCATCCGATCCAAGTGCAACGCTTCAGCACGATGTCCGTCGACGAGAAGTGGGAGGTGGCCAAGGGGTTGCTACGCACGGCGCGCGAGACGCGGCGTGCCGGCCTGACCATGCGCCATCCGGACTGGCCGCCGGAAAGGATCGAGCAGGAACTGGCCCGCGAAATTGCCCGTGCCCGAACCTGATCTGGTCGCACTTTTCGCCGGCCCGCTGCACCGCAGCGGCGCGCTCCACATCCCGACCGGGCTGAAAGCCGACTTCTATCCCTCGCAAAACGACCCCTTCTTCGCTTGGGCCTGGGAAAAGAAAAAAACCGCCCGGCATGCGCACGGGGAGATTCATTACGCACCGCCGGAATATGTGATTGTCTGGAAAACCGCCTACCACGCCGAGGGCGGAGGCGACAAACACGTGCGCGACATTCGCCGCATGATCGAGCTTTCCAGGGATCTCGTCGACCGTCGCATCCTCGCCGACGAATTGGAACGGCGAGGCTTGCTCGCGCACTTCCGCGAAATGGCGGACGCAGACGATTTCGTCTGACGGTAGACGGATCCGATCCTCGTGCCAGCTGCACAAAAAAACCCCTCCTCGCGGGACGGGTGTTGCTTGTGAGCGGCGATTGAAAAATCAGGAAACCTTGCCGCGCAGGCTGCGTCGGAGAGGCCAGAGCATCAGGGCGAGCAGGCCGATCGCGGCGACGCAGGTCGAGGGTTCGGGTGCGGGCGGCAGGGATCTTCGCTGTGAACATAGCATTCCCTGCCGCTAGCTGCCGTCGCCCTTTGACATCTTCGCTCTGAATTCTAAACTCCGCCTTCTTTTCCCATGGCCTACCTCAACGAGAACCACTCCAAACTCAAAGCCGGCTACAGGTTCCAGAGTCTTCGCCTCGCCAGATTGCCGGCTTTCGCGGCTGCAGTCGCGTTGATCGCAATGACCGGCTGCGACAAAAAGGAGGGGACGGCGTCAATCTCCGGATCGGCACCTGGCGACGCCCCCAAACTCGTCTACATCCCGAAGAACACCGGCAATCCTTACTTCGACCCGCTGATCGCAGGCTTCAAAAGAGCGGCCGAGGAGAACGGTTGCGAGTTTGCCAGCGTCGCGCCCGACACCGCCGACGCGACCAGCCAAATCCCTTTCATCCAGGACCAGATCCAACGCGGGGTGTCCGTCATTGCCATCTCCCCGAACTCGCCCGACGCGCTCGGCCCGATCCTGCAGCGGGCACTCGACAAAGGCATCAGCGTGGTGACGGTCGATTCGGACCTCACCGGCAACGAGCAGTATCGCAACGTCTCGGTGCTCACGGTCGAACCGCAGAGCGTGGGGGAATCGCAGGTCGAATTGCTGGGCTCGCTGACAGGATACGAAGGCGAATTCGCCATCCTCAGCGCGACGACCGATGCGCCGAACCAAAATGTCTGGATCGAGATCATGAAAAAGACGCTCTCGGAAAATCCGAAATACAAAAACATGAGACTGGTCGAGATTGTCTACGGCAACGATGACCCGCAGAAGAGCCTGACCGAATCCGAGGCGCTCTTGACCAAGCATCCCGCTCTCCGCGGCATCATCGCGCCGACCACGGTCGGTGTGGCGGCAGCTGCACAGGCGGTCGAATCAGCGGGGAAAGCCGATCAAGTGAAGGTCACAGGCCTGGGCACGCCGAACCAGATGCGCAGGTTCGTCAAGAACGGCACGGTCGAAGCTTTCGCGCTGTGGAACCCCGAGGACCAAGGCTACGTCGCCGGACAAATTGCGGCCGGACTGGCCAAAAAAACCCTCAAGCCCGAAGTGGGCGCCAAGTTCAAAGTGGGGTCTCTGGGCGAACGGGTGTTCAAGGAAAAGATGACCGTGATCATCGGCCCGCCGCTCACGTTCAACAAAGACAACATCGACCAGTTCGATTTCTGAACCCGTGAATCGAAGCGAGCCCATCCGGAACCGGCAGGAGCGCGGCGCGCGCCGTCGATTGGGCTGATCCCGCGGCGGGGTGGCCGAACCTTTGTTCGCGGGGAACCCAACTCTCGATGTCCAACCCCTCCCCGCAAGAACAACGGTCGGTCATCGAGGCCCGTTTCATCGGCAAAGCGTTTGCCGGAGTGGCCGTGCTGGAAGATGTCTCGTTCGATATCCGCCGCGGCGAGATCCACTCTCTGGTCGGGGAAAACGGTGCGGGCAAAAGCACCCTCATGAAAATCATGGCCGGCGTGCACCGCGCGGACGCCGGGCAGGTCGTGTTCGATGGCCGGCCCGCCGTCTTCGCTTCCCCGCAATCGGCCATTCGCGCGGGGATCGCGCTGATCCACCAGGAACCGCTCTCTTTTCCCGATCTGAGCATCGCGGAAAACATTTTCCTCGGACGGGAAATGCCGCGCGGGTCGATGGGGCAGATCGACCGGAAGACGATGAACAACCGGGCCGGCGCGCTGCTGCGGGATCTCGGTTTCACGCTCGATCCCCGGACAAAAATGCGCGGCCTCTCGATCGCCGATCAACAGATGGTCGAGCTGGCTGCCGCGCTTTCACTCGATGCCCGCGTGCTGCTCATGGACGAACCGACAGCCGCGCTCACGCCGCAGGAAACAAACGAACTCTTTCGCATCGTTCGCGGCCTGAGGGACAAGGGCGTGGCTATCGTTCTGGTCAGCCACCGCCTGCCCGAGGTCTTCGAGGTGTCGGACCGCATCACCGTCCTGCGCGACGGGCATTGCATCGGAACGAGGAACGTGAACGAAACCGGACAAGACGAAATCGTGCGCATGATGGTCGGCCGGGACTTGAGTTCGCTCTACGAACGCGCTGGCGGACAACCCGGGGAAACCCTTCTCGAGGTCGATGGTCTCACCCTCGGCGGCCGATTTCACGACATCAGCTTCCAACTGCGCGCCGGCGAAATCGTCGGCGTCGCCGGTCTGGTCGGCGCGGGACGAACCGAGGTGGCGGAGGGCATTTTCGGCGCGCGCCGGATCGATTCGGGCACGCTGCGCATCGGCGGAAAAAATGTCCGGATCAACTCGCCGCACGATGCCATCGGGAACGGCATCGCCTACGCCCCCGAGGACCGCCAGCTCAACGGACTGCTCTTGCCGATGAGCGTCGCGAGCAACACCAGCCTGGCCGATCTTGCCGCCTTCGCCACGGCGGGCGTGATCCGGTCGGGGCGGGAGCGTCTCGCCGCGGAAGGCTGGGCGGAAAAACTCTCCACGCGCCTGCGCGATGTGAACCAGAGCGCGCAGGAATTGTCGGGCGGAAACCAGCAGAAGGTCGTGCTTGCGAAATGGCTGCAGACCGATCCGAAAATTCTCATCGTCGACGAGCCGACGCGCGGGATCGACATCGGAGCGAAGGCGGAGGTGCATCACATTCTCTCCGAGCTGGCCCGGCAGCGCCGGGCGATCTTGATGATTTCCTCCGATCTGCCGGAGGTGCTGGCCATGAGCGATCGCGTCCTGGTCATGCGCGAGGGGAGAATTGCCGCCGAGTTCACCCGGGAAGAAGCGACCGAGGAAAAAGTGATAGCCGCGGCGACAGGCACCGCGACCACGCAGACCCGCACCGGCGCCGGCAACTGTCCCGCCGGGACGGAAAACCGCAGCGCCGACAGCCTGCGCCCTCCGCCGGGTCTGCGGCTGTTTTCGCGGTTCCGCGAGGCGGGCCTTCTCGCCTTTGTCGTCCTCGTTTTCGTGATCGCATCGGTTGTCGAACCGCGTTTCTGTTCCCTGGAGAATCTTCGCTCGATCGCGATGTATATCCCGCTGATCGTCATTGTCGCGATGGGGCAGTTGATGGTGATGGTGAGCCGCAATATCGACTTGTCAGTCGGATCGATGCTCGGGTTGTCGGCCATGGTCGCCGGCGGCATCTTCGTCTCGCATCCAGGGTTCCCCGTGCCGCTGGCTGCAGTAGTCGCCATGGCGACGGGGACGCTGCTTGGCGCATTCAACGGTCTGCTGGTCGCTTATCTCCGCGTGCCCGCCATCATCGCGACACTCGGCACATTCACCGCGTATCGCGGTTTGATTTATATTTGGTCCGGCGGGAGGCAGGTCGATCCGGACAAATTGCCGCAATCGCTCATCGATCTCTCGAGCCAAGGCCCGCTCGGTGTCCCGTGGATTCTGGTCATCGCCGCCACCGTCGCTCTTCTGGTCGAGATGTTCCTGCGCTACACGGTGACGGGTCGGGAGATTTTCGCCATCGGCTCGAATCCGGCCGCTGCCGTGCTTCGCGGTATACCGGTCAAGCGGGTGCTGCTCCTTGTCTTCGCCCTCACCGGCGGGCTCTGCGGGTTGGCCGGCATCCTGTGGGGATCGCGCTTCCCCACGATCAATCCGTCCAGCGTCGGGCTGTCGCTCGAACTCATCGTGATTTCCGCCGTGGTCATCGGCGGCGCCGCGGTCAACGGCGGCAAGGGATCCGTCCCCGGCACCGTCCTTGGGTGCCTGCTTCTCGGCATCGTCAATGTCGGACTGACCATGCTCAAAGTCTCCGAGTTCTGGCAGATTGCCCTTTACGGTGCTGCGATCATCGTCGCGGCATCGCTGGGCTCCGCCCTGCAGGCCAAACGCACGGGAGGCGCGGCATGAAAACGGCCAAAGATCTCCTCCGCGCGCCGGAAACGGTCACATCGCTCCTGCTCGTCGCATCGATAATAGCCGGCTCGCTCATGTCGCCCTATTTCCTCGATAGCGAATACCTGCTCGAAAAAACCTCAGAGATGGTCCCCGTCGCTTTCCTCGCCTTGGGTATGACATTCGTCATCAGCAGCGGCAACATCGATTTGTCCGTCGCATCCGGTTCCGTGCTCACCGCGGTCGCGTGCGCCCTCGCATTCGAGAACGGCTTGCCCATGCCGGCTGTCGTCGTCCTCGCGCTGTTGCTCGGGTCGGCCCTCGGACTGTTCAATGGCCTGCTTGTCACGCGTCTGGGCATTCCCTCGCTGGTGGCCACGCTCGGCACACTGGCGCTGTATCGCGGACTGGCGCAAGTGCTGGTCGGCGAGCGGGCCATCCGCGGGTTCCCGTCGTGGTTTTCGGGTGTGGATTACGTGAAGTTCGGCATCGTTCCACTGCCTCTGATCCTGCTGATCACGGCGGCGATGGTGGCGCATTTGCTCCTCCAGCGGACCACTTTCGGCCGACAGGTCTGCGCCATCGGGACGAATGAGTCCGCTTCGTTTTACAGCGGCATCAATACCGGGCGGACCAAGCTGCTGATTTTCATGCTCTCCGGGCTTTGCATGGGGATCGCAGCGCTGCTGCTCATGTCGATGCGCCCGGTGGACTACAAACAACTTCGCGGCGGCGAACTGCTGGCTATCACCGCCGTCGTCCTCGGCGGCACGAGCATTTTCGGCGGGCGCGGGCGGATTCCCGGAACCCTGCTGGCCGTCTTGTTGCTCGTCTGCGTGACCAGCGCCTTGGGCGTTGCCAACGTGGGGGTGGAAAATCGGCTCGCCGTCATCGGCGCGCTACTCATCGGCGCAGTGCTCTTGACCGATCTGACGGGCCGGATGTTCGGAAAAGCGCGAAAAAGTCGCAGGGTTTAGCGCGCTTCAACGGCCGCCGGCCAGATGCGCAACGCGGGCCTGGATCGCAGTTCCGGCCCGGATGCCATGGGCCAAGCCTGCTTTGACTTCATCATTTTGCGTTCTAAACTCTGCGTTTTTCTTCCATGGCCTACCTCAACGAAAACTATTCCAAACTCAAAGCCGGCTACCTCTTTCCCGAGATCGCGCGCCGAGTCAAAGCTTTCAGCGAAACCCACCCCGATGCCGCGGCCAAAATCATTCGCTGCGGGATCGGAGATGTGACCGAACCGCTGCCGGCCGCCTGCCGCGAGGCGCTGCACAAGGCCGTCGATGAGCTCGGCCAGCGCGAAACCTTCCGCGGATACGGACCGGAGCAGGGCTACGATTTCCTGCGACAGGCCATCGCACAGCATGACTTCCGCGATCGCGGGCTGGAAATTGCGGACGACGAAGTTTTCGTTTCCGACGGCTCGAAGTGCGATTGCGGCAACATCCTCGACATCTTCGGCCCCGGCAATCGCGTGGCCATCACCGACCCGGTCTATCCGGTTTACGTCGACACCAACGTCATGGTCGGCAACACCGGCGACGCGGACGAAACCGGTGCCTACGCCGGTTTGGTTTACCTGCCCTGCACCGCGGAGAACGGCTTTGTCCCCGCCATCCCGAAGGAAGCGGTCGATCTCATCTATCTCTGCTACCCGAACAACCCGACCGGCGCCGTGGCCACGCGCGAGCAACTTGCCGCCTGGGTCGATTACGCCCGCAAACACAAAGCCATCATCTTCTTCGACGCCGCCTACGAAGCTTACGTCCGCACCCCCGGCATCCCCCATTCGATCTACGAAATCGACGGCGCGCGCGATTGCGCCATCGAGTTCCGCAGTTTTTCGAAAAACGGCGGCTTCACCGGACTGCGCTGCGCCTTCACCGTCGTGCCGAATTCGCTCCACGCCCGCACCCGCGGCGGCGAAAGCAAGCCGCTCTACCCGCTCTGGCTGCGCAACCACACCACGAAATTCAACGGCGTTTCCTACCCCGTGCAACGCGCCGCCGAAGCCATCTATTCGCCGCAAGGACGCCGCGAAGTCGACGCCTTGGTCGACTTCTACATGGAAAACGCCCGCATCCTGCGCGAGGCGGTGTCCGGAGCCGGGCTCAAAGTCTACGGCGGCATCGACGCGCCCTACATCTGGGTGCGCGGACCCGAGGGCGTGCCGAGTTGGACCATGTTCGATTTCCTCCTGCGCGAGGCCAACATTGTCACCACTCCCGGCAGCGGTTTCGGCGCGGCCGGTGAAGGCTACTTCCGCATCTCCGCCTTCAACAGCCGCGAACGGGCGCAGGATGCCGCCCGGCGTCTCGCTTCGCTGGACTTCACAAAAGCCGGCTGAGCGGCCTACCATCCCCTCCATGAAAGCGCTCCTCCTCGTCGCCCTCGCCCTCGGCTCCCTCGGCTGCGCCAACCAGGATCCCTACCAGGACCCCACCTACACCCTGCAGCGCAATCTCTACAATCGGAACCAGAAATACGACGCTTACCAGAACCGCCAATACCTGCGCCGTCAGGCCGCTGACGATCGCTACCAGGCTTGGTTCAACAGCGTCATGGAGTAAACGCGGCGCTCAGGCCGCCGCCTGACGCCGGATGTGGCGCTCGAAGCGCCCGGGTGACGGAAACAGTTCACCGATGCGCTCCATGGCCATGTCGGCCAAGGGCCCGGGCTGGCGCCCCAGCGCGCACTGCAGATAGACGGCCTCTTTGAGCAACTCGGTGAAGTCGGCCTTGACCAGCTTGTGCCACTCGGGCTCCGCGACATCCTTCTTCCATTTGGCCAACTCGAAATCGATGAGCACGGCTTCGGCCGGCGAGGGAGAAACCGCGATGTTGTGCAACTCCATGTCGCCGTGGACCAGACCGGCCTCGTGCAATTTGTTCAGCTGGCCGAACGTCTGTCCGCACAACCACCACAGGCCCACCGCGGTGGCCAGGTTGATCTCCTCGGCGACCTGCACATTGTTTTCCACCGGCTCGATGCCGAACGGTGTCAGCCTCGAATACGGCTTCCCCGGCACGAAGCAGGAACGGAAGGTGTCCTTGGTGAATCCGATCGGCGGCGGCGCTCCCAGCACCTCGGAAGCCCTCTGCTGGTTGGCGAATTCGGCCGACGGGTCGCCGCGCAGGCGCCCGGGGAAATACGTTTTGCGGAAATGCATGGGGAATTCCGCCGCGAGCGGGAATTCCTTCCGCGTGTCCTTGCCGGCGATGACCATCTCGGCGGACATCAACTGCAGCCCGTTGGCCTCGCGGCGCGTGATCGTGCGCATGACGAAGTCATGCTCGGGCGGATGACGGATAAGCTGCGCGTATTCCGGAGCCAGCAGCAACTCGTGCCGCGGCGAGACGCGCACCATGATTTGTTCGGGAACTTCCATCGCAGCCCAGTTTTTCCCAGCGCGCGGATGAAGCCAACCCCGAAGCGATTACCCGAGAAGGCGCCGGAATTGTCTCGGCTTGGGATCGAGCAGGGCCGGTGCGGTGCGCAGGGCCTTTTGGCGCAGGGCTTTTTTGCTCCGCGGCAGATCGGGCGGAACTTTCAACCCCCGCTGTTTGCCCAGCCATTGCTCGGCCATGCATACATCCTGGATTTCCCCCAGCGTCTCGCCGAGCCGGTCGACCCGCCGCGTGAACCTCGCCAGACGCGCGCGGCCGCCGAGGTATTCGCATTGGTAAAGGAGACGCTTGACCCTCCGGCGCCACGCGTGGAACGCCTCGTCGGGCGCATTGCGGCGCCGGGCATCCTTCCACGTTTCGCGCGCCGCGCGGTAAGTGCCGACCGCGCGATCGGCAATGTCTTTCCATTCGATGGTCACCCAATCGGGATAGTCCGCCAAAACCCCGGTGGCGAAATCGCAGAGGTGCCGCGCCTTGGTCAGGTCGGGCGTCATGGCCGCGCGCATGTGATACGCCTCGCCCGGCGCGTATTTGTCGGCCAACCCCTGCACGATCGTCGCATCGCGCGTCTCGGCGAAAAGGTCCTTCAAGTCGCGACAAGGAGGAAGGAAAACTTCCCGCCACGGCCCGCCGCCAGGGACCAGACGGCAGAGCGACTGGAGGCGTTTGACCCGCGTGCGCAGAAAATGAGCCTCTTCTGTCGGGTCGCGATGGAAATTGTCGATCGCGCGTGACGCCTCGCGCAACAACTGCCGCAGAGTCGCCCGCAAGGCCGAACCCGGAGCAAGCTTGCGGGGGGACCGGGTCATAGCCGGTATTCTCCGTGCGCGCCGCCGAAGCTTCAAGCGGCGGAATGTGACAAATGCCCCCGCCGGCGCCCCTGAACTTGTGTCAGGGGACCGTAACCGGTTTCACCAGGTCACAATAGATCCATCGCATCCGGAGAGTGCGAACCGCCTTCAAATCGTCGGTCGCACCAAACGCCCGCGCGCCGGTCCGCGACCACCGGTCCGCGACCAAACAGGAGTTCCCCGCAGCCAGACCGATTCGATCGAGGCAGGAAACTCGCGGCCGAGGTAAGGGCTAACCGCATGACGCATGAGCAAATCCTCCCTGCGAAGAGTCCGGGCACCGCGTGGGTCGACCAGCACCAGATCGGCGTCCATACCAATCGCAATTGCTCCCTTGCGCGCGGACAGACCGAATCGGCTCGCCACATTCGAGGCCGCGAGTTGCCCAATGGTCTCTGTGTCGAGACCAGCCGACGACAAAGCGGGCAAGAAGCTCTGCGCTCCGGCAATCCCTCCCCATACCTTGAAAAAGTCGCTCGTTTCCTTCATCTCCGGTGGACACGGGGAGTGGTCGGTGCCAAGGGTGTCGACCCCGCCGTGTTTGACGCGCGAGACCATGTCCGCACGGACGTTCTCCGCACGAATGGGAGGAGCGCATTTCGCCGCGGCGCCAATCGAAACAACATCGCCTTCGCTGAAGACGAGGTAATGTGGGCAAGTCTCGGCGGTGACATCGACCCCGCGTCGCCGCGCTTCAAGAATCGCATCGATCCCCTCCCCGCAGCTCACGTGCACGATGTGCAATCGACATCCGGTTTCGCCCGCGATGTCGCACGCGTTGCGGATGGCCGCCACTTCCGCCGCGATCGGACGCGACGCGAGGTAGTCGTGGGCGCTGGTCTTGCCCGCTGCCCTGGCTTCGGCCACGAGCTTGGTGATCATGGCTTCGTCTTCGGCGTGAACTGCAACGGGCAGCCCGAGTTTCGCGACCCGCTGCATGCCCGCGCGCAAAGTTTTCAGGTCCGATCGTTCGAAATCCGGCGTCCCGCTCGATGACATGAATGCCTTGAACCCCATGACGCCGCACTCGGCCAACTCGGGCAACTTGTCGAGGTTCACCGGCGTGATTCCGCCCCACAAACCGAAATCAAGGACCGAAGATGCTTCCGCCGCGCCGCGCTTGAGCGAGAAGCTTGCCGCGTCGAGTGTCGGCGGATGCGCATTGAGCGGCATTTCGAAGACGCAGGTTGCCCCGCCCGCCGCCGAAGCCAGCGAACCCGTGGCCCAACCCTCCCAATCGGTCCGTCCCGGTTCGTTGTAGTGCACATGCGCGTCGATTGCACCGGGCATGAGCAGCAACCCGTGCGCATCGATCGTTTGCTTGGCGGAAAGCTCTTCGCCGATCGCGCAGATTTTTCCGTCTGCCACCGCGACATCGGTCTCGGTGACACCATCGGGCAGACAGACGGTCGCACCGCGCACGATGAGATCAGCGTCAGGCATGTTGTTTGGCAAGTTCAAGCACAGCGAGGGTCAGAGCGTCCAGCGCCGCCGCCACGTCGGATATTTCGACGCTCTCCTCCGGATGATGACTGACACCACCCTTGCAGCGGACAAAAAGCATGGCGGCGGGACATGCGCGCGCCATGACTGCTGCATCATGACCCGCGCCGCTGGGCAAGGACGGGACAGCGCGGCCCGCGGCCCCGCGCAGTATTCGGGTCATCGCGGGATCCATGCGAACACTCGGTGTTTCCTGCACGATCTGCCAATCGTGCAGGCGCAGGCCGCGGCGCTTGGTGATGCGCAAAGCCTCGCGTTTGAGCTTCGCGCAGGCCGCCCTGCGTCGCACGTCGTCCGCATCGCGCACGTCCAGCGTGAGCGCTACGAGCCCGGGAATGACATTGCTTGCGCCGGGGGCGACTTGGCACTGGCCGACGGTGGCGATGACGCCGGTCTTTTCCGCGGCGAGGATGAGTTCCGCCGCGCCGCAGAGCGCGTCGCGGCGCAGATTCATGGGCGTGGTCCCAGCGTGTCCGGCCCGTCCGGTGATATCCGCGGAGATTCTGGTCTGGCCGGCGATCGCCGTGACCACGCCCAGGGGTCTGTTTTGCTCCTCGAGAAAAGGACCTTGCTCGATATGGGCCTCGAGGTAAGCGAGAAATTCGCTGCGCGGGCGCCGCGCTTTGCCGATGCCCTTTTCCTCGATAATTTGCAGATCCTTTTGCGTCAGCAGGCCGAGCATCGCGCGGCTTCCGAGGTAAGTCGTCTGATACTTCACGCCTTCCTCGTCGGAAAAACCGACGACTTCCAAATGAAAAGGCAATTTGTGTCCGCGCAATTTTCCCGCCACGGCAATGCCGAGAAGAACTCCGAGCGGACCGTCGTATTTCCCCGCGTTGCGCACCGTGTCGAGGTGCGAGCCGATAATGAGGGTCTTGGCACCGCGTTTGGATGACGGGAGCCGTCCGATCAAATTGAAAGCCGCGTCCTCGCGCACCGTCAGGCCCGCCTCGCGCATCCAGGAACCCACCAGCGCATTCGCTTCGCGCATGGCCGGCGACGCAAATGTGCGTGTCAAATGGCCCTTTTCCTCGCTGACACGACCCAATTCATCGCAACGTCCCATGACCTCGCGGGCGGACGCCAACGGCGGCCGGGGACGACCGCCCTCCAAAGGTGATGATCTGGAGGGCGAGCGTCCCCGCGAGCCGCGTGCCTTTCTCATAATCCCACTCAACTCCCGCGGTAAGTCGAATAACTCCACGAAGTGCAGAGAAGTGGAACATGGAAGTTCTGCGTAGAGTCGGCGATGCGGAAGCGGACGGGAACGAGATCGAGAAACTTCGCTTCGCCGAAGTAGGCGCCGACATGAAAAACCAACTCGTAATCGCCTTCCTTGATTTCGTCAGGTCCGAGCACCGGTTCGTCCGTTCGGCCGTCATCGTTCGTGGTCAGGGTCTTGATTACCTCGCCGGACGGCATCCGTAGGAGTTCGATTTTCATTCCGGCGGCGGGTCGGCCGTTCGCGGTATCAAGGACGTGTGTGCTCAGTTTGCCCATAGGATGTCGTGCAGCCGGAGTGCGGCGATTTTGTGGATTTCGTCCAAGGCCGCTTTCTTCTCCGTCGCCGCGTCGTTTTGCAAGCGCCGAGGAAAGGCTTCCAAGATGGCGCCTTTCTTGTTCATCCGCGCGCAGATGATGAAGGGGAACCCGAACTTTTCTCGATAGGCTGCATTGTTGCGACGGAAGGCCTCGCTTTCCTCCTCCGTGAGATCACCCAATCCAGCTGCCGCCTGCTCGTCCTTCGACTCCGCGGTGAGCACCGCGCGTCCGACCAAATCCGGATGCGCCTGGATGAGAGCCATCTGCTCGGATTCCGGGCAATGATTGACCTCCTGCTGCAAAGCATGACGCAGGTGGTCGGCATCGGCGAAAGGGCGGTGCGCCGCGGCCCGCTGCGCGAAATGCGGCGAGTGCTCGTAGACCGGTCCGATCGCACGGACGAAATCCTCGTCTGGGGCGGAATTCAATTGGGCGAGCTTCGGTGTCATGACTGCTTTTGGATCCACGCCATGGTTTTTTCGGCGAGGCGGTCGAAGGCTTCCACACTCATGGCCAGATGCTCCTCTTTGGTGTCTTCGATCTTGTTGTGGCTGATGCCGTGGAGGCTTTGCACAAACATCATCACGGTCGGCACGCCAGCCATGCAGACCTCCGCCGCATCGTGCAGCGGCCCGGACGGCAAGCGGTGTGAGACGCCGCAGGTCTCTTTGATCGCCTCGTCGCAAAAACTCACCAGATCCGGGTTGAAAGGAGCCGGTGCGATATGCCAGATCCGCTCCCACGAAACACTGCATCCGCCTTCCTTGGCAAAACGACCGCTGGCCGCCTGCGCCTCGGCATACATCGTAGCGAGTTTGTCCGTCTCGAGATGCCGCTGGTCGAGCGTGATGCGGCAATCGGCTACCACGCTGGTCACGATCCCGGGTTTCGTCGTGCACGAACCGATCGTGCACACCCCCATCCCGCTGCGCTTGGCGATCTCGTAAATCTCCGGACTCATCCGCGCCGCGGCAAGAAACGCGTCCTTGCGGCGGTCCATCGGCGTGCTGCCGGAATGCGCCGCCTGACCGTGAAACGTGATGGCATGACGCTCCACACCGAACGTCCCCAGCACCGCACCGAGCGGCAGATCCCTATCCAGCAGCACCGGTCCCTGCTCGATGTGCAACTCGAGATAGGCCGCGGCGTTTTTCAATTCCTTCCCGCAATTCTTGACCTTCTCGAAATCGATCCCGACCTCTTTCAGCGCCTCCGGCAACTTGATCCCGTCCTCATCGACCAACCCGCGGGCTTCTTCCATGTCGAGATTTCCCGAGCAAGCCGATGACCCGAACAAACTTTTGCCGAACCGCGCCCCCTCCTCGTCCGCCCAATCCACCACCCGCACGGTCACCGGCGGCTTGCCTTTGTATTGCGCATGGATGCGCCGCAGCACCTCGACGCCGGCCAATGTATTGAGACAACCGTCGAGCCATCCGCCATTCGGCACCGAGTCGATGTGTCCGCCGATGAGCAGCTCCTTCTCGCTCTCCCCGCGCAGCGTGGCCCAAAAATTTCCCGCCGCGTCGTTGTGCATCTCGACCGGCAAGCCGGCGAAACGTTGCTTGAGAAATTCGCGCGCCTTAACCCACACCGGCGTGAAAGCCACCCGCTGTGCGCCATTCCCGTCGCCGGTCAGAGCGCGTAGTTCCTTGAGCTCGTCGATCGTCCGCCGGGGGTTCAAGGCGTTGGCCATGACGCGATTGTGCGCTGTCGCCTTCGGAAAAAAAGCGCTTTTTGATCTTGCGGGGGCCGCGGCGAGTCCTACTGTCGAGTTGAGTCACGCGTTCCCCCCAACCTGCGCGCGACGACAACCGAGTCGTCCCATGCCTATCCAACCGCTCCTCGATGCCGAGACAGCCGCCCGCAACATGGCGGAAAAAGAACCCCGCTACACCCCGCAGGAAGCGCTGATCGAAGCCAACCGCTGCCTTTTCTGCTTCGACGCCCCATGCATCATGGCCTGCCCGACGGGCATCGACATCCCGTCGTTCATCAAAAAGATCGCCAACGGCAATCCCACCGGCTCGGCCCGCACCATTCTCACCGCCAATGTCCTCGGTGCCAGCTGCGCCCGCGTCTGCCCGACCGAAGTCCTTTGCGAAGGCGCCTGCGTGATCCTCGATCTCGAGGGCGATCCGGTGAAAATCGGACGCCTCCAGCGCTACGCCACGGACTACGTTTTCGAGCACCACATCGACGTCCTTCACGCGCCGGCGAAGAAAAACGGCAAAAAGGTCGCCATCCTCGGCGCCGGCCCGGCCGGTCTCGGCTGCGCCGCCGAACTCGCCCAACTCGGCTACGAAGTCACCGTCTTCGACAAAAAGAAAGCCGGCGGCGGACTCAACACCTACGGCATCGCCTACTACAAGATGCGCCCCGAGATCAGCCTCGACGAAGTCAAAATGATCGAGCGCCTCGGCGTGAAATTCCGCTACGGTGTCGAAATCGGCAAAGACGTCTCCGTCGCCGACCTCGAAAAAAATTTCGACGCCATCTTCCTCGGCCTCGGGCTCGGCGGCGCCAACCGCCTCGGCATCCCCGGCGAAGATCTGCCCGAAGTCGTCGATGCCCTCGACTTCATCGAGTGGATCCATACCCGCCCGCTCCACGAAGTCCCGGTCGGCCGCCGGGTCGCTGTCCTCGGCTGCGGCAATACCGCCATCGATGCCGTCACCCAATCGAAGCGCCTCGGCGCCGAAGTCGCCTCCATCATTTACCGCCGCGGAGAGGACGACATGCCCGCTTACGAATTCGAATACGAACTGGCTAAGAACGACGGCGCCACCTTCCACTTCCACACCATTCCGGTTGAAGTGCTGGCCGAGAACGGACACGTCAAAGCCCTCCGCTTGGCCAAAACCGAAGTCCGCGACGGCAAAGTGCAAGTCGTCCCCGGCTCGGAATGGGTCGAGGAATTCGATCTCGTCCTCAAGGCGGTCGGACAGGAAAAACAAACCAGCATCTTCACCCAACTCTTCCCCGGCCTCCAACTCGACCGCAAGGGCCGCGTCGAGCACAACCCGGAGACGATGGAAACGAGCGTCCCGAAACTTTTCGTCGGCGGCGACTGCGCCAACGGCGGACGCGAAGTGGTCAACGCCGTGGCCGAAGGCAAAAAAGCCGCCCGCGGCATCAACGCGATGCTGACCAAGCACAAAGTGGAAGGCCCCGTCCAACCCTCCCGCCACGGCGCCAAAAACGGCAACACCGGATCCGGCTTCAACCACCCCATTCGCGTCCCCGAACTCCTCGCCGCAATGGGCTCTTAAACTCGTCACTCGTCACACGTCACTTCTTCCCATGGCCGACCTCTCCATCAATTTCGCCGGAATCAAGTCCCCGAATCCTTTCTGGATCGCCAGCGGTCCCCCGTCGAACACCGCCTACCAGTCCCACCGCGCCTTCGAAGCCGGTTGGGGCGGTGTCGTCTGGAAAACGATCGGTGATCCGATCGTCAATGTCGCCTCCCGCTACTCCGCGCTGAACATCGGCGGACAGCGCATGATCGGCTTCAACAACATCGAGCTGATCAGTGACCGCTCGCCCGAGACCAACTTCCGCGAGATCAAGGAAGTCAAAGACCGCTGGCCCCACCACGCCGTCATCGCCTCGCTCATGGTCGACACCCGCGAGCGCTGGCACGAATTCGTCAAACGCTCCGCCGACTGCGGAGCCGACGGCATCGAGCTCAACTTCGGGTGCCCGCACGGCATGTGCGAACGCGGCATGGGCTCGGCTGTCGGACAAAATCCCGACGTGGCCGAAACCATCGTCAGCTGGGTCATGGAGGCCGCCGAGATCCCGGTCATCGTCAAACTCACCCCCAATATCACCAATGTCGTCTACGCCGCCCGCGCGGCCAAACGCGCCGGGGCCGATGCCATCTCGCTGATCAACACGATCAACAGCATTACCAACGTCGATCTCGATACCCTGACCCCCGAGCCCTACGTGCGCGGACTCAGCTCGCACGGCGGATACTGCGGCCCAGCGGTCAAGCCGATCGCCCTCAACATGCTGCAAAGCTGCGCGGCCGATCCCGAAGTCAACCTCCCCATTTCCGGCATCGGCGGCATCGGCAACTGGCGCGACGCCGCCGAATTCCTCGCCCTCGGTGCCCTCAGCCTGCAGGTCTGCACCGCCGTGATGCATTACGGCTTCCGCATCGTCGAGGACATGGCCGAAGGCCTCTCCGACTATCTGGACTCCAAAGGCTACAAGAGCGTCGCCGATTTCTCCGGCGCCGCCGTCAACCGCCTCTCCGACTGGAAATACCTCGACCTGCATTACAAACGCGTCGCCCGGATCGACTATGACAAATGCATCGGGTGCAACCTTTGCTACATCGCCTGCGAGGACGGCGCGCACCAGTGCATCGATCTGGTCGACAGCGCACCTTACGGACTCGGCCCCGGCCGCGTCCCCGGCAAACCCGTCCCCAAAGTGCGCGAGGAAGACTGTGTCGGCTGCAACCTCTGCTCCCTCGTCTGTCCCGTCGACGATTGCATCACCATGGTGGAAATCGAAACCGGCCGCGACAAAATGAGCTGGGACGACTACCAAACCCGCCTGGCCAAAGGCGAAATGCAGCCCATCCCGGCTCACCCTTGATCCGCCGCCTCACGCCCGCGGATCTGGACAGTCTGGCACCACTGTTTGCCGCCTACCTCGGCTTCTATGGGGTGAAGCAACCGCCGGCTGCCCAGTGCGCTTTTCTTGCCGCGAGACTCGCAGCCGACGATTCCGCCGCCTTCGGGGTCTTCGATGAATCCGGTCGCATGACCGGATTCGCCCTATGCCACTTTGCCCACAACTCTCTCCGGCTCGCGCCCGCCTGGATCCTCCACGATCTTTTCGTCGCATCCGATAACCGCCGCCGCGGCGCGGCACGAGAGCTTCTCGAGGCCGCCCACACCGCCGCCCGCGAGGCCGGAGCCTGCGAGGTGATCCTCTCCACCGCACACGACAACACCGCGGCCCAAAACCTCTACGAAAGAACCGGCTACCGGCTTGACGACATCTTCCGAACCTACGTTTTCGACCTGCGCTGAAAGCAATCGGCATTGCCAAGCCGCCGCATCCGTCGGAATCTGGCGCGAATCCGCCGCCCATGCGCATCGCCATCTTCGGTGACATCCATAGCAATCTGGAGGCCCTGCAATCGGTCCTGGCCGACGCGCAAATCCAGGGCTGCACGCATTACATCTGCCTCGGGGATCTCGTCGGCTACAGCGCGGACCCAACGGCTTGCATCGAATTGGTCCGCTCGCTCGATTGCCCGGTGATCAAGGGCAACCACGACGAGCAGGCCGCCATGTCCGGTTCGCTTGCCGGCTTCACCGAACTCGCCGCCGCCGCCATGCGCTGGACGCGCGAGCAACTCGGCGAAAAGGACAAAGAATGGTTGCGCTCCCTGCGCCTGCAACGCGTCATCCGCGACTTTACCGTCGTCCACGCCACCCTCGATACCCCGCACAAATGGGGCTACGTCGTCACACCGGGCGACGCCGCGGCCAACTTCACCTACCAGCACACACCGGTCTGTTTTTTCGGCCACACCCACGAGCCCTTCCTTTTTTCCACCGGCATCGTCGTGAAGAAAAAAAACTACGATAAACTCAAGCTCAAGCCCGGCACGCAATACCTGATCAACGTCGGCAGCGTCGGACAGCCGCGCGACAACGACTGGCGCGCTGCTTATGTCATTTATCAGCCCGAAACGCTCGACGTGGAACTCCGCCGCATCCCCTACGATATCGAGACCACCCAGCGCAAAATCCTCGAGGCCGGACTCCCCGCCGAATTGGCCGAACGCCTCGCCCTGGGGAAATGAACCCCGCGCGCATCCTCGTTCTCAAACCGAGCTCCCTCGGCGACATCGTCCACACCCTGCCCTCCGTCACCGCCCTGCGTGCCAAATTTCCCCTCGCGCACCTCACGTGGATGGTCAATCCCGAGTGGGCCCCGCTCCTCGAAGGCAACACCCACCTCACCGAAACGCTCATTTTCCCCCGCGCCGATTTCCGCGGACCGCGAGGCTGGCTGCGCTTCGCCCGCTGGCGACGCGAATTGAAAAAGCAAACTCCGCCCGACCTCATCCTCGATTTCCAAGGCCTCCTGCGCACCGCCCTCGTGGCCCGCGCCTTCCGCGGCGTGCCGGTCTACGGACTGTCCGACGCGCGCGAAGGCGCGCACCTCGCCCAAACGCGCACCATTCCCGTCGATCCGAAAGCCCACGCCGTCGAACGCTACCTCGCCCTCGCCGCCGCGACCGGCGCCACGCTGGCCGGACCGCCGGAATTCCACCTGCCGGAAGGCGACCGCCCGTCGGAAAAAATTCCTGCCCACCCTTTCATCATCTTCCACCCCTTTTCCCGGGGCCGCGGCAAATCGCTCCCGCCCGAAGCCGTCGTTGCTTTCTGCCGTGCGGTCGATCAGCCGGTCGTTCTCGTCGGACGCAGCGAGGCAACGCTTCCCGACCTCCCGCCCAATGTCACCAACCTCCTCAACAAAACCAGCCTGACCGAACTCCTTTGGCTCCTGCGCCACGCCGCGTTCGTGGTCAGCGTCGACAGCGGCCCCATGCACCTCGCCGCCGCCGTGACCAACCGGCTCCTCGCCATCCACACATGGAGCGACCCCTGCCTGGTCGGGCCTTATCGTCCGGGCGCGCACGTCTGGAAAGCGCGCAACTTTTTCCCCGCCTTGGATCCTGTCAGCTCCTCCGCCCCCGAAGTCCTTCCCTCCGCACAAGACGCCGAGACCATCGCCCGCTGGGTCCGCCAACAGGTCTCTCTACCCCCCTCGACACGGTAGGGTCGGCTGGTCGCTCACGCCCCCGGAGAAGAAATTCCCCGCCGCGTAATCTTCCTTTTCACCAACGCCACCGCCTCCCGCGCCTCTTCCACCCGCAACAAGGCACACAGCGCAAAGTAAACCACCGCCGCCGCTCCGATGATCACCAGCAAGGACCACGCACGATCCACCAACGACGCCGCGCCCAACCACGGTGCCAACCACTCACGCCCGAGCACACACACCGCCGCCAATCCCGCCGCGGCCACCAGAATGCGTCCGAACGATCCTACCACCTTGAATGTCTCCATCCCGCCCGCCGCGCGCCGCATGAGAAAAAACAAAATGAAAAAATCGATCGTCGCGACGAGTCCCGTCGACAAGGCGAGGCCCTTGTGCCCCAGCCCCATGCGGAAGGTCAGCTGCCAATTGAGGAAAATGTTCAGGCCGATACCGAAGAAGGTCACCAGCATTGGCGTCCACTTGCGCTCGAGTGCGTAAAACGCGGGCGAGAGCACCTTGATGCACGCGTAGCCCATCAGGCCGACGGCATAAAATTTCAATGCTGCCCCCGTCTGCGCCGTGTCCTCCGCGGTGAATTTGCCGCGCTCGTAAATCAGCCCGATGATTTCATCGCTCATCATCATCAACCCGATGGTCGCCGGCAACGTGAGGAAAAGCGCCAACCGGATCGCCTTGGCCAACGTCTCGCGAAAATGCGCCATGTCGCCGCCCGCCGCGATCTTCGACACCGCCGGCAAGGTCACCGTGGCCACCGCCACGCCAAAAATGCCCAGCGGAAGTTGCATCAGACGGAAGGCATAGGAAAGCCAGCTGACCGCGCCGTCGCCGAGGAAGGACGCGAAGATGCTGTTGACCATCACATTGACCTGCACCGCGCTGGCGGCAATGACCGCCGGCAGCATCAGCCAGAGCACGCGCTTCACCTGCTCGTCGCGCCAGCCGAAATCGAAATGAAAAGCGAACCCGACCTTCTTCAGGCTCGGGATCTGCACCGCCAGCTGCAAGAACCCGCCGATCAGCGTGCCGATGGCCATACCGATGAGCGCACGCGGACCGAACGTCGGGTCGATCAGCCACGCGATGGTCACCCCGCCGAAAATCGAACCCAGATTGTAAAAGCTGGAGGCCAGGGCCGGCACACCGAAGACGTTGCGCGAATTGAGCATACCCATGACCAGCGCGGCCAAAGACACCATCAGGATGAAGGGAAACATGATGCGCGTGAGCTCGACCGCGAAAGCCGACTTCTCCGCATCGAAGCCGGGCGCGAGCACGGCAATGAGCGCCGGGGCGAAAATGATCCCGAGCAGAGTGACACCCGTCATGAAGACCAGCGCCAGCGTCGCCATCTTGCGGGCCAGTTCCCACGCCGCTTCGTAACTTTTTTCCACGCCCAGCTTGGAGAACACCGTGACGAAGGCCACCGACAACGCCCCCTCGGCAAACAGATCGCGCAGCAAATTCGGCGCGCGGTAGGCCGTGATGTAGGCGTCCATCCCCCGCCCCGCGCCGAAGAGCGCGGCGAAGATCAGCTCGCGCGCCAACCCGAGCACACGGCTGAGCATGACAGCCAAGGCAACGATGCCCGCCGCCCGCGTGTTCAGTTTTTCCTTAGCCATGCGCCGCCCTGCGTAGCCGATCCATGATGGCCATGCCCAGCCCCGATTCCGGAATTTCACGGGCATAGATGCGCGGCACCCCGGACGCATCCAGCCGCCGCAACGCCGCGAAAAAGAGCGGCGCGGCGTCCGCCGGGTCGGACGGCAGGACTTCCACCGCGGCGAATCCCGGTCCGACCGCACCGAAAGCCAGCACGCCACTGGTGGCCGCATCGTCCGGCACCGGCGCATGTTCCGGCCACAACCGCAGCGGCGTGCGCGGTGCGTAGTGGCTCTCCAGCATGCCCGGGGCGGACACCGCCCCGCCGCGCACGGCGCGCTCGACCGGTGCGAATTCCGACAATTCCTCCGCCGTAACCGGACCCGGACGCAGCAAAACCAGCCGTTCGTCCTCGACCGCGACAATGGTCGACTCCAACCCGTGCCGGCACGGGCCGCCGTCGAGCACGAGCGGAATACGTCCATCAAGTTCCTCTATGACATCTTCGGCCGTCACCGGGCTGATCCGTCCGAAACGGTTGGCGCTCGGCGCGGCCAACGGACGGCCCAACTCGTTCACCACGGCCTTCATCACCGGATGCGCGCTGCAACGCAGTGCCACCGTGGGCAA
This sequence comes from Chthoniobacterales bacterium, assembly GCA_044355525.1. GTDB lineage: Bacteria > Verrucomicrobiota > Verrucomicrobiia > Chthoniobacterales > JACTMZ01 > JACTMZ01. Next base: position 2,316 of record JBIKXZ010000010.1, on the reverse strand, counting down.
ACCGGAGCGGACCAGATCCGGCACAAGTTCCTTCGCCGGCAACACCATGGTCAAAGGCCCGGGCCAGAACGCGCTGGCCAAGCGGTGCGCGAGCACTCCCGCGGCACCCGCGACATCCGACAATGTTGCGATCCACGAGGCATCGGCAACATGCACGATCAGCGGATCGAAAGCCGGACGCTCTTTCGCCGCGAAAACTTTCGCCGCGGCGTCCGCATTGAGCGCATCGCACGCCAATCCGTAGACGGTCTCGGTCGGCACCGCGACCACTTCGCCCTGACGCAACAAATCCGCCGCCCCGCGTGCGGCAGTAGTAATTTCTCCCGCTCCGACCGCCTGAACCCTGCGTGTTTCCATGGCCATTACGCTATTCCGTGAGTTCTTAATCACCTGCCCTCCAACGCTTTGCCATACGAAAAGAAACCACAGACATGTGGCCCGTTATCATGACCGCACCGGTTATCTTTTCCAATATGCAATTGACCATTACCCACGGGCCCACCATATACGCCTCCGGGCGCAGAGTATCGCGTCAAAACCAGCCCCGTCTGCATGCCCCAAGGAATAGTCAAATGGTTCAACAACAAGAAGGGTTTCGGTTTCATCGCCGATCCCAGCGGAGCGAGCGCCGACATCTTCGTGCATTATTCGGAGATCCGCGGCGACGGCTACAAAACGCTGGAGGAAGGTGACACCGTGGAGTTCGAGCTGAGCCCGAGCGACCGCGGACCGAAGGCCCTGAATGTGGTGAGAATCTGAACGTGTTTCGCAACCTGGTCCTCGTCGGATTCATGGGATCCGGCAAATCCAGCGTCGGACGAATCTTGTCGTCGCTGACCGGCTTCGCCCTCGTCGACACCGACACGCTCGTGGCCCAGGAAGCAGGTCAAACCATCCCCGCCATTTTCAAACAACACGGCGAGCAACATTTCCGCGCGCTCGAAACCAAAGTTCTGCAAAGCCTCATCGGCCGCATCGGACTCATCGTCGCCACCGGCGGGGGCGTCATCACCGTCGAAGAAAATCGCCGACTCCTCCCGCAAGTCGGCCCGGTCGTCTGGCTCGACGCCAGCCCCGAGCATCTTTACCAGCGCGTCAAGCACAGCAAACGCCCGCTCCTGCAAACCGCCGACCCCCGCCGCACCGTGGAGGAACTCTACCGCGCCCGCGAACCCCTCTACCGCGAAGCCGCCACCATCCGCATCGACTCGAGCCACCTCACCCACCGCCAAACCGCCGAAGCCGTCCTTGCCACGCTGCAACAGCAGCAGGCGCAACAACAGTAAAAGGTCCGCTGTTGAAAAGGCGCCCCCGTGCGGTTAGGGTGGTTCTTCACCCGATGCCTCGTGGTGTAACGGTAGCACTGCAGATTCTGGATCTGTTTGTCATGGTTCGAATCCATGCGAGGCAGCCAGCCTCACACCTCTCCCCTCTCGCTCATGCGCACCAACCGCGCCATCCTTTGCCTCTTCATTGCTGTCAGCACGGCCGGGAAACTGATGGGTGCCGCCCCCGGCGCTCCGGTCATCGTCGAACCCAATGTCGATGGCGCGATCGTCAGTCCTTTCGATGTGCACATGGCCATCAAGGAGGAATTTGCCGATGCGGACGGACATGGCTTGGCTTCGACCGATTGGGAGATCCGCCGCGCCTCGGACCAAACCCTGCAATGGAGCACCTACGGCATATCCGATCTCCGCATCTGGCACGTTCATTTCGGCGACGGCACTTTCAGCAATGCAGGCCGCACGGCGCTCGATGCGCAGACGCAGTATGTTCTGCGCGTTCGCTTCAATGACTCTGCCGGGGAGCAATCCACTTGGACCACGCGCCCATTCACCACGGGGAGATTGGAAGAGGTCTTTCCGCTGAAAATGACGGACATCGAGTCCGGCCCCGTCCCGGTTTGGGTCGACTCCGCCTCCTCGGGCGAAATTTTACTGCCTCCGGCCGCGACGCCGCACAACCTTCGCCTGGAAAGTTGCTGCGCCGAACTCTTCTACCGCAAAGTCGGGCCGTCCTTCGCAGTATCCTCCTTCACCGAGAATTCACCGGCGATCGCGCAGGACAAGCCGCTGCGTGTGACCTTGGTGGCCGGCAGCAGCAATCTGATTTTGCCCGCCTCTCGCGTCTCCTTCACCGATGGCAGGCTCGTCAATCGCAACGTCTATCTGCCGCGCGTCAATCTGCCACCGGGCGAAAGCGTTTCGTTCTGGATCGCCATCACCGGCAGCTCCTACACCGATGAATCGGGAACCAATGTGCCGACCTTCAGCGAATTGGTCCAAGGCGCTCCCGTGTCCTGGGTGGCGGAGC
>JBIKXZ010000101.1:0-8686 GCA_044355525.1 Chthoniobacterales bacterium | reverse complement strand
TTCGAATTCGTTTATTTCTCGCGTCCGGACAGCGAATGGGACGGACGCAGCGTGCACGAGGTGCGGCAGAAACTCGGCGAGCAACTCGCCATCGAGTCGCCGGTCGAGGCCGACGTCGTCGTGCCCGTGCCCGATTCGTCGATCCCCGCGGCCATCGGCTACGCGCGGCAGTCGGGGATTCCGTTCAATGACGGCTTCATCAAGAACCGCTACATCGGCCGCACTTTCATCGAACCGACGCAACTTCTCCGCGAGCGGCGCGTGGCCATGAAATTCAACGTGCTCCCGGCCAACCTCGCCGGACAGCGTGTGGTCATCATCGACGACTCGCTGGTGCGCGGGACGACGTCCGCGCAGCTGATCAAACTGGTCCGCGACGCCGGCGCGAAAGAAGTGCACCTGCGCATCACCTCCCCTCGCGTCCTGCACCCCTGCCACATGGGGGTGGATATGGGCACTTATGACGAGCTCATCGCGGCGCGCTTCGATCCAGAGCGGTTGCGCCAGCATGTCGGCGCCGACACCCTCGCCTTTCTCTCCGTCGAGGGCATGATGTCCGCCATCGGCAAAAAATCCGGTTACTGCACGGCCTGCTTCACCGGCAAATACCCGGTCGATGTGTCGGGCGTCACGGCGAAGGAAACCTTCGAATTCGCCCTGGCATGAGGATCCTCGTGCTCGGCTCGGGCGGACGCGAACACGCCATGGCCCGCGCTTTGGAGGGCGGCGGCGACACCGTCATCGTCGCTCCCGGCAATGGCGGAACGACGAACCGGCGCGAGGTCGATCCCTGCGACCCCGGGCAAGTCGTCGCGCTCTGCCGGGAGGAAAAAATCGACCTTGTTCTCATCGGACCCGAAAGCGCGCTGGCCGCGGGTGTGTCCGATGCGCTCCACGAAGCCGGCATCAAAGTTTTCGGTCCGAGCCGCGCCGCCGCGCAACTCGAGACCAGCAAGAGTCATTGCCGCGCCTTTGCCGAACGCCATGGACTCCCCTCTCCGCGCAATGCGACATTCACCGGTGCGCAAGCCGCGGCCGAAGCGCAAGCTTGGGCTGAGGCGCAAAATTTTCCCGTCGTGGTCAAAGCCGACGGCCTTGCATCCGGCAAAGGCGTCGTTGTTCCCGAAAGCAAAGCGGAACGCGATGAGGCCATTGAGCGTTTGTCCGCCATCGGACCGATCTTGCTCGAGGAACGCCTGACCGGACCGGAAGTTTCGTTGCTCGTTTTTTCCGACGGCGAATCGGTCGCCGCCATGCCGCCCGCGCAGGACCACAAACGCATTCACGAAGGCGACCACGGACCCAACACCGGCGGCATGGGCGCTTATGCACCGGCGAGTATTTGTCCGCCAGACATGGTCGAGCACATCCTCGCGACTATCATCCGTCCGACGATCGCCGGTCTTGCCGCGGAAGGAAATCCTTACGTCGGTGTGCTCTACGCCGGGCTGATGATGACGTCAGGCGGTCCGAAGCTGATCGAATACAACTGCCGCTTCGGCGACCCCGAGGCGCAAACGCTCTTGCCCCTGCTCGATACCCCTTTGCGCGACATCGCGCTGGCTTGCACCGAAGGCCGTTTGGCTGGAATGCCGATCCGCTGGCGCGACGCCACATCCTGCACTGTGGTCCTTGCCACCGCGGGCTATCCCGAAAACCCGCAGACCGGCGACGGGATCGAGGGCCTCAACGCGGCGGCGGCGCACCCGCGGGTGACGGTCTGCCACGCCGGCACGGTGGAAGTGGACGGAGCGATCGTCACTTCCGGCGGACGTGTGCTCAACATCACGGCCCTGGGCGCCGATCTGGAAGAAGCACGGCGGCGCGCGTACGAAGCGGTGCACGATATCAAGTTCCGCGGCTGCCAATTCCGCCGCGACATCGGCTGGCGCGAACTGGCCCGCACCGCCGGCAGCTACGCGGCGAGTGGCGTCGACATCGACGAGGGCAACCGCGCGGTGGAACTGCTCAAAAAGAAAGTCGAGGCCACCCACACCCCCGGCGTGCTGGGCGGCATCGGTTCGTTCGGCGGCGCGCTCGATGCGTCGGCGCTGAAAAAGCTCGAGCACCCCGTGCTCTTGGCCACGACCGACGGCGTGGGAACCAAGGTCATGCTCGCTTCCGCCACGGGACGCTATGACACAATCGGGCACGACATCGTCAACCACTGCATCGACGACCTGCTCGTGCAGGGCGCAAGCCCGCTCTTTTTCCTCGATTACATCGCGTCATCCGCAATCTCGGCCTCGCGCATCGCGGAAATCGTCGGCGGCATGGCCGACGCTTGTGCGGACGCAGGTTGCGTGCTGCTCGGAGGCGAGACGGCGGAGATGCCCGGTGTTTATTGCCCGGGTGAATTCGATGTGGCCGGAACCATGGTCGGTATCGCCGAAAAGAAAAACCTCCTGCCACGGCCCGACGTGCAACCCGGTGATCTGCTGCTCGGGTTGGCTTCGTCCGGCCTGCACACCAACGGGTATTCGCTGGCCCGTAAAATTTTCCGCGGCTTGCCCCTCGACGCCATCCCCCGGGGTTTGGACAAGACGATCGGTGAGGCCCTCCTCGCGCCGCACCGTTCCTACCTTGGAGTGCTGCGCGCCGCGCTGGCCACCGGGCGAATCAAAGCCATGGCCCATCTCACCGGCGGGGGCATCTTCGAAAACCTGCCGCGCGCCCTGCCGCAGGAATGTGCTGCCGAGATCGATCATACCGCATGGCCAGTCTCACCTCTTTTTGGTTTGATACGGGAGGTCAGCGGACTGCCCTACGAAGAACTCTTCCGCGCTTTCAATATGGGAATCGGTATGGTTCTGATCTGCGATGCGGCGGACGAACGGACGCTGCGTCAAGCCATCGCCGAACCGGTTTACTCTCTTGGACGAATAAGGGCAACGGTAGGGGAGAAAGTCCGTTTCGTCTGATCTCTTCTCAGCCTGTCCCGCCGAGCGCAGCGCGGGCCGCGCGAACCCGTTCGAGCGCGGAGTCGGCGCTCGGACCCAACGCGGTGAGATGTCCCATCTTGCGTCCGGGCTTCGCGGCATCCTTGCCGTAAAGATGGATCTTCACGTCCCCGAAGGCCGCGGCCGCCGCCCAATCGGGTTCGCCGCGGCTCCACAAATCACCGAACAGGTTGACCATGGCACAGGGCCGCAGCATTTCCGGTGAACCGAGCGGAAGTCCGCACACCGCGCGCAACTGCTGCTCGAATTGATCGGTCACGCAGGCATCGATCGTGAAGTGGCCGGAGTTGTGCGGTCGCGGTGCGATCTCGTTGACGAGCAGCGAACCGCCAGGCAACGCGAACATTTCCAAGGCCATCACGCCGACAAACCCGAGACGCGTGGCGATGCCCACCGCCAGTTCCTCCGCGCGCCGTGCCACGGCGCGATCGATCCGCGCCGGTGCGAGGGTGGCATCGAGGATGTGCCGCTCGTGCATATTTTCGCCGACTGGAAATACCGCAACGGATCCATCCGCACCGCGCGCCAACACCACGGAGATTTCCATGACGAAAGGCACCCATGCTTCCAAGACACAGGGAAACGGCGGCAAGCCGGACACCGAAAGATCCTCGGGTCCGTTGAGCTTGCGCTGACCCTTGCCGTCGTATCCGGACTCCGCGGTTTTAAGCACGCAGGGATAGCCGACGCGTGCCGCGGCCGCGGCGAGAGACGCCGCATCCCTCACCTCGGCCCATGCGGCGAGCGGAAATCCGGAATCGGTCAGGAAAGTTTTTTCGCGGATCCTGTTTTGCGCAGTGTCGAGCGCGCGGGCATCCGGTCGCACGTCGCAATGCGCCGATGCCCAACGCACTGTTTCGGCAGGCACATTCTCGAACTCGAAGGTGAGAACATCGACACCCGAAGCAAACGCACGGACTGCTTCCTCATCCCGGTAATCGCCGGACACTGCCACGTCGGCCACTTGTCCCGCCGGTGAGAATCCACCCGGAGCAAAGACGTGCACGCGGTAACCGAGCCGACGGGCAGCCAAAGCGAGCATGCGACCGAGTTGCCCGCCGCCCATGATTCCGAGGCGGCTGCCCGGCCCGTGGATACGACTCATCGTTCGTCCGAACCCGACACGGCGGCGGTCTGCTCCGCGCGGTAGGCGGCAAGCGCCGCGCCGATTTTTTCGTCGCTGAGCGAAAGGATGGCAGCGGCGAGGAGCGCGGCATTGGTTGCTCCAGCTGCACCGATCGCCAATGTGCCGACGGGGATTCCGGCCGGCATTTGCACGATGGAAAGAAGCGAGTCCAATCCGTTGAGTGCGCGGCTCGGCACAGGCACACCGAGGACCGGAAGTTCGGTGTGGGCCGCGACCATGCCGGGCAGGTGGGCGGCACCACCCGCACCGGCTATAATGACACGCAGTCCGCGTTGCTTGGCCTCCTTGGCGTAAACCGCCATCAAGTCAGGCGTGCGGTGGGCGGATACGACGCGTTCCTCGTGCGGAACGCCGAGGCGTTCCAGCATTTCGACCGCACTGCGCATGGTTTCCGCATCGGACGTGCTGCCCATGATGACCCCGACGAGAGGAACCGCGTCTTTCATGGGATGAATTGAATCGACATAATGACCCCCTCTGTAGTGCTTATGCCACGGTTGCCGCCCACTCAAGAACGGTTTGCGGCGCCGGCGGAGAGCCAGGGTCCGGACTTCCTTGATGCTGGTTAAAGGACCCGACGATGAATGGCAGCGGCAGACTGTCATCAAGTAACCGGTCCGCAAGATCGGCCATTCTGCTTCCGGCGATCGGGCAGTGCAGTTGGTTTGACGCTTTGATGTCACGAAAATGTCACCATATTATCCCTTCACGGACGGGACTTCCCGCGTCATATGGGGAAAGACATGTTCTCCCATCGCGCCGGTTGGATTTCCGACGTACACCTCGGCTCCCGTGGCAGTCAGGCCGCAGCGCTGCTCGAATTTCTCCGCGACCACGAGTTCGAGACGCTTTATCTCGTCGGCGACCTGATCGACATCTGGTCGCTGCGGCGGCGGCGCTACTGGCCGCAGTCGCACAATGATGTCGTCCAGAAACTGCTCCGCAAGGCGCGCAAAGGCACGCGTCTGGTCTACATTCCGGGCAACCACGACGAGTTCGTCGCCGGATTTCCCGGCGATTTCGGCAATATCGAGATCATGCCGAACACGGTGCACCGCACCCTCGATGGCCGGCGCATTCTGGTCATGCACGGGCACGAACTCGACACCGTGGTGCAGAACATCGGCTGGCTGGCCCACGCCGGGGACATCGGTTACCAACTGCTTCTCCAAGCCAACCACCCCGTCCACTGGGTGCGGCACCGGCTCGGCCTCGCCCCGTGGTCGTTGAGCGCTTACGTCAAATTGCGGGTCAAAAACGCGGTCAATTTCATCAGCGATTTCGAGGAGGCCGTCGGCCGCTACGCCGCCGATGCCGGGGTCAACGCCGTGCTCTGCGGCCACATCCACAGTCCGTCCATCCGCCAAATCGGCGACGTGAGCTATTACAACTGCGGCGACTGGGTCGAGCATTGCACCGCGCTGGTCGAGGACTGGAACGGCAAGGTGTCGCTCATGCGTCTGCACGACAACCCGGGCGTTGCTGCGGCCATGCCGCAAACGGTCTGACGGCCACCCGCGATTGGCTGGAGCGGCCGGGCGGAGTAGACTGGTGCCATCTTGCAACTGCCCCTGCTTCTACCCCTCGCCGCGGCACTGCTCTACGCGGCGGCCGCGCTCTGCGTGAAGATCGCGCTCGGGCGCGGCGTGACCACGCTGGACATTCTTTTCCACAGCAATCTGGTGCTTGCGGCATTTTTTCTGCCGCTCGCTTTCTTCGGGCATGAGCACTGGAACGCGACCAGCCTTCCTTGGGCCTTGCTCGCCGGATTGCTCTTTTTTCTCGGGCAAGTGGGAACCTTCCGTTCGCTGCAAAGCGGCGATGTCTCCATCGCCACGCCCGCCCTCGCGGCCAAGGTCGTCTTCGTTGCGCTGTTGAGTCTTCTCGTCCCCGGCAACCGGCCCGACCCCGATCTGTGGCTCGCGGTGTTTCTCACCATGACGGGCATGCTGCTCCTGCATCGCGGTCCGGCCACGGCGGCATCGCGTCCGCTGCCCACGCTGGCTTGGGCGCTATCCGCCGCATTCAGTTTTGCCGCGACGGACATTGTCGTGCAGGTCGGCGCGCCGAAGGCCGGGTTCACTCTCTTCATGCCGGTGATGTTCGGAACGGTGGCCGCACTTTCACTGCCGCTGTTGCCACCGGCACGGAGGCGCCGCACCGGCGGTGTGCGCGCTCCCGGTGCGGTCAAGTGGGCGGCGGCGGGGATCTTGCTCCTCGGACTGCAGGCCGTGGGGCTGGGGACGACCATCGGTTTGTTCGGCGATGCGACCGGAGCGAATGTGGTCTACAGCTCCCGCGGACTGTGGAGCCTGCTGCTACTCGCCTTGGTCGCCCACCACCTCGGGGTCAAAGACAGCGTGCGGGACCGGAGCACGCTTTTGCTCCGCGTGCTCGGCAGCATCCTCATCCTTGCCGCGGTGTCGCTGGTTTTATTCTGAGGCCTGCGCCGCCAAAGCGCGCACGCGGTCCGCAGACCACCAAACCGGGAGCGCGCGACGCATCCATTGCCGCAATTCGTGACGCGGCACTTTTGCCGGGGTGAGAAGGCCCGGCGCCTGCTCCGCGCATAGCGCCAGCGTGCGCCAACCAAGCAAGGCGGGCAGCAAGGTGGCATAGCGGAGACGTCCGGAGCGGAGGTCCGAGCAATACTGCGCCCCTTTGTCCAGCGACGCGCGCGCTTGTTTCGTCCAACGCGGCACCTCGCTTTCCGTGACATAAACGCGCCCGAGCGCCGCGTCCATGCGCCGGTCGCGGAGGATGTTGACCAGTTGCAAACCCTGACCGTAATGCGCACCGCGGCGGCGCATGACTTCGAGCGGGGCGCGGGAAAAATCAACGAGGCGCGCCGCGCACAGGTCGGTCCAGAATTCGCCCACGCTGCCGGCCACCAGCCAGGTGTAGCGCTCGAGTTCGTCCGGCGTGAGCGGCGGGGAGCCCGGACCGAATCGTTCGATATCGAAGATCTGTCCCTCGAGAATGTGACCGAGCACATCGCGGACCAGGCGGTTGTTTCCCGCGTGCAGCCGAGACCAAAGTCCGGGCAAGAGCGCGAGCAAACGCCGTTCGGCCGGGTCGCGCTGGTAGTCTTGCCAATCCGTCGCGTCATATCCGTCGATGGCCGGTTTCCCCAGCGAAGCCCGGGCGGACCGCAGGATGGCCGAACGCCGCTCCGTCGGGGCCGATGAAGTGTCCGCCAGCGTATCCGTGGCCCGCGCAAGCAGATAAGCCAGCGCCACCTCGCCGCGCACGGCGCGCGGCAGCAGCCGGATGGTCAGATCGAAAGACCGCGAGGTGCGGCGCAAGATTTCGCGTTCGGTCATGGCTGGGTCCAACGCACCTCGCTCTCGAGTCCGGTGCGGATCAATTCGATGCGCTCCTCGGCCGCCGTGCCCAAGCCGAGCATCTCGGCCGTGGCGGGCCAGCGGACCTTCTTTTCCAGGAGCGGCATCCCGGCTTCCCCGCGGAAATCGTCGAGCAGTCGCAGGGCCGTGGCATCGATGGCCACCGCATCGCGCGAAGCGAAGATCGCGCCGTAGTTGGTCTTGTCCTGCGCGCCGGGGAAAGGTCCGCCGGCGTATTGCGGACGCAGCGCGTCGAGGATGGTGAGGACGACTTTTCCGCCGAGGCGCGGGTCGGCATAAAGCTCGGGCAGGAACGGATCCCCGTGGTGCGGCGCGCGCGCCAGGCGGCGCCAGTTGTCGAGGTTGTCGAGCACCATGCCGGAGAGCGCGCCGCTCACCCCGGAAAACGTGCTATCGGTCAGCGCCGGCAAATGCACCACTTTGTCGACCCCGGCCAACACGGCGGATAGATGGCTCTTGCTGCTCGTCTGTTCCTTTTTGCCCGCGTGGAAATCGCGGTCGCCGATGATGAGTTTGCCCATGACCGCGGCGGTGACGGTTTCCTTTTCCGCGTAGCCCCCCGCTTCATCGGTGCCGGTCAAACGGAAGCGCTTGGCCAATTCATCGTAGCCGGCGCGCCGGACGTCGCGCACCTGACGGTCCCAGATGATGACGTTCTCCGGTGCCACGCCCGCGGCGACCAATCCTTCGGCCACCGCGGCCACCACGGCCGGGTGCGTGGAAGAAACCGGGGCGGCAGCGGTGGAAACTTTGAGGCCGACGCGGTCTTCGGGGCGGACAAACGTCCGCCACGCCGCGGCTACGTCGCGCTGTCCGGCCGCGGCCGTGACCACGGAGTCGACCATGCGACGAACCATGCCTTCACGCACCACGCCGCCTTCGACCGCGGCGGGAAGAAGCGCGTAGAAAACTTTCGAGTCGAAGGAGGACGGCGTCGGCGAAGGTTCGGAAGACGCAGCCGCGGGCGGCGGGGCCAGATCCGGTTCGAGGCGCGGCTGCGGATCCGCGGCGAGGACCGCCCCGGTGGCGACAACCAACGCACCGACCGGCAGCCATCGTGCGGGTTTCATGCCGCCGGCGAGGGGCCAAGGGGGGCGACGAGGCGGACGTTGAGGGGCTTTACTTTGTCATAAATGCGCTCCGCGACCGAAGCGCCGCCTTCGTAGCCGCGGGCCAGCATCTCCAATTTGGCATCGAGGTTGTCGATGTAATGC
>JBIKXZ010000009.1:0-27873 GCA_044355525.1 Chthoniobacterales bacterium | reverse complement strand
CGCATTTCGGCTACGGAATGTCCGAAGGTCCCGACCGCGTCCGCGCGGCCGTGGAGGAGGCGCTGCGCAGTCCGCTCCTCGAGGAAGGAAAACTTCTGTCCGAACCCGGACGCATCCTTCTGCACCTCACGGGCGATGACTCGCTCACCCTCGCGGAATTGCAGGCCGCGCTGCGTCATCTCTCGCCGCATCTCGGCCCGGCCACGCAGGTTCACGTCGGCGTGGCCACCGACCATGCCGCCGACGGGCGCCTCGGCGTGGCCCTCTTGGCCTGCACACGTTCCGGCCTTGCCGTTGCCGTGCCCGATGACGAGGAAGATTTCCCCGCCGCCGTTGCTCCGGAACCCGCCGAGGCGGTGCCCGAGGAAGAAAAACCCACCAGACCCTCCGGCAAGAAAAACAAAGGCAGCAAGAAATCCGAGGCGGAGCAGACGCAGGAAGAATTGCCGCTCGATCAGGCCATGCGCGGACGTTTCAAAGACCTCGACCCGACGATGGTCGACGGGCAGGACCTCGACATCCCGACGTTTATTCGGATGCGGATCCGCCTCAAATAGTGGTAATCTCCCGGTCGTATGAGACCGGACCGCTTCACCCAGAAGATGCAGGAGGCGCTGAGCGCCGCTGCCGACATCACGAGCAAGCTCCACCAGCAGGAAATCGGCAACGAACAGTTCCTGCTCGCCCTCATCGACCAGTCCGAGGGTGTGGCCGTTCCGCTGCTGCAAAAAGTCGGCGTATCGACCGCGCGGCTGCGCGAGCAACTCGATGCCGAATTGGCCCGGCGCCCGAAAGTCAGCGGCGGGTCGCAACCGCACCTCGGCAACGACTTGCGCAAGACGCTCGATGCAGCAGAGGGCGTCATGGAGAAGCTCAAGGACGAATACCTCAGCGCCGAGCACTACCTCCTCGCGCTTTCGCAAGGCTCGGATTCCGCCGCGAAATTGCTCAAGGAAGACGGAGCGACCCACGACAAACTCATGAAAGCGCTGGTCGAGGTGCGCGGATCGCAGCGCGTGACCGACCAGAATCCGGAGGAAAAATATCAGGCCCTGCAGAAATACGGACGCGACCTCACCGAACTGGCCCAGCGCGGCAAAATCGACCCGGTCATCGGCCGCGACGAGGAAATCCGCCGCACCATGCAGGTGCTCTCGCGCCGCACAAAAAACAATCCGGTCCTCATCGGTGAACCCGGCGTGGGCAAGACGGCCATCGTCGAGGGTCTCGCGCGCCGCATTGTCAGCGGTGATGTGCCCGAATCGCTGAAAAACAAGAAAGTCATCGCCATGGACATCGGCGCCATGATCGCCGGCGCGAAGTTCCGCGGCGAATTCGAGGAGAGGCTCAAGGCGTTCTTGAAAGAGGTCACCTCGAGCGAGGGCCAGATCATCCTCTTCATCGACGAGCTGCACACCATCGTCGGCGCCGGCGCGGCCGAGGGTTCGGCCGACGCGTCGAACATGCTCAAGCCGCAACTCGCCCGCGGCGAACTCCGCACCATCGGCGCCACCACGCTCGATGAATACCGCAAATACATCGAGAAGGACGCCGCCCTCGAACGCCGCTTCCAGCCGGTCATGGTCAATGAACCGAGCGTCGAGGACACCATTGCCATCCTGCGCGGACTGAAAGAACGCTATGAAGTCCACCACGGCGTGCGCATCCAGGACAGTGCGCTGGTCGGAGCGGCCGTGCTCAGCGACCGCTACATCAGCGACCGTTTCCTCCCGGACAAAGCCGTCGACCTCATCGACGAGGCGGCCTCGCGTTTGAAGATCGAGCTGGATTCCATGCCGACCGAGCTCGACAAACTCGAGCGCGAGATCATGCAGGGCGAAATGGAGCGCACCGCGCTCAGAAAAGAGAAAGACGCCGCGAGCAAGGAGCGGCTGGCCAAGCTGGAAAAGGAATTGGCCGACTTGAAAGAGCAGGGCTCGAAACTCAAAGCCCAGTGGCAGAACGAGAAGAAGCAGGTTTCCGAATCACGCAAGCTTGCCGAGCAAATAGAGGACCTGAAAAACCAGCTTGAAGTAGCCCAGCGCCAGGGCGATTTCGCCAAAGCCAGCGAATTGCAATACGGCAAAATCCCGGAGCTGACGACCAAGCTCGAAGAGCACAACAAGAAGCTGGCCAAAGAGGGCGGGGGACAGCTCCTGCGCGAAGAGGTTACCGAGGACGACGTGGCCAAGGTTGTTGCCACCTGGACCGGTATCCCGGTCACGCGCCTGCAGGAAGGCGAACGCCAGAAGCTGGTCAAAATGGAAGAGCGCCTCATGGAGCGCGTGGTCGGACAAAGCCAGGCCATCAAATCGGTGGCCAATGCCGTGCGCCGCGCGCGTGCCGGTTTGCAGGACGAAAACCGTCCGATCGGTTCGTTCATGTTCCTCGGCCCCACCGGCGTGGGCAAAACCGAGTTGTGCAAGGCGCTGGCTGAATTCCTCTTCGACAACGAGCAGGCCATCGTGCGCCTCGACATGAGCGAATACATGGAGAAGCACACCGTGGCGCGGCTCATCGGCGCGCCTCCCGGCTATGTCGGATACGATGAGGGCGGACAACTCACCGAAGCCGTCCGCCGTCATCCGTATTCCGTCGTCCTCTTCGATGAAGTCGAAAAGGCCCACGGCGACGTCTTCAATGTCCTTCTGCAGGTCCTCGACGACGGACGCATCACCGACGGACAAGGCCGCACGGTCGATTTCAAAAACACGGTCATCATCATGACTTCCAACATCGGCAGCCAATTCATCATGGAAGACCTGCCGGTCGAGGAGCGCAACCGGCGCGTCATGGAGGCCTTGCGCGGGCACTTCCGTCCGGAATTCCTCAACCGCATCGACGAGACGATCATCTTCGACCGCCTGACCGACAAAGAAATCAGCAGCATCGTCGACATCCAACTCAAGCGCCTGCTCAAGCGTCTCGACCAGCAGAACATCCGCCTCGAACTGACCGACAAAGCGAAGAAGTTCCTGGCCAAGGAAGGCTACGACCCGGCCTACGGTGCGCGTCCGCTCAAACGCGTCATCCAGCAGCAAATCCTCAACCCGCTTAGCGTGGCCATCCTCGACGGCCAATTCGGCGAAGGCGACAAGATCGTCGCCGACTTGGACAAGGACCACCTCGAGTTCCGCAAAGAGTAGGACGGGGACAGCCGATGCTGTGGGTCTAGTGTTTCGTCGGCGAGGACGCGGATGCTTGTCCCTTTGTTTATGCTAATCTCCACGATGTCTTCGGGTGAGAAGCCCAAAGGGACTCTGCCGTGCATGACCCCCGGCAGTGCCGCCCGAGTCACGACCGGACCGGCGCAGGTCGACGCTTTTGCGCTTTCAGTCCGGCAACACGTCGAAGCGATCGAAGCTTTGCCTGCCTTGCGCGGAACAAAAACTTCGCTGCATCCACTCTTCGGACCATTCGATGCCCACCAATGGAATTGCATGTTCGCCTTTCACCTCAAGCTGCACCTCCGGCAGGCGAGGTTTGTCGTCAATAACGCCGCATGTCGACAAACGCCCGGAGCAGTCCTCTGACTTGCGGGCGGTGCCAAAGGCAGCGAGGCTTGGGATCCTGCATCTGACATTTTTGTGAACTACACCCCGATTCTTTTTTCAGCACTGTCCCGCATGCAGCGGGGACGGTTGCGTCTGGTGCTGCCCGACGGGCAGGAAAAGATCTTCGGCGGGCTGGGGGAGGAGCCGCGGGCGGAGATCCGGATCAAAAACGAGGAGTTTTTCCGCGCCTGTGTCCTCGGTGGTCCGGTCGGCTTCGGCGAGGCCTACATGGACGGGCTCTGGGAGACCGATGATTTGGTCGGGGTGATTGCCTGGTTTATTCGCAATGCCGACGAATCAACGGTGCTGGAGGGATCCGGGAAGACGGACCGGCGGATCGGGTTGATGAACTTTGCGCACCGTGTGGCGCACAGGTTGCGTCCGAACAGCCTGCAGACCAGCCGGCGGAACATCAGCGAACATTACGATTTGAGCAATGAGTTCTTCGCGCTGTGGCTCGATCCGACCATGACTTATTCGTCGGCCTACTGGGACGCGCCGGAGATGACGCTCGAGCAGGCGCAGATCCGCAAATACGACGTGCTTTGCCGCAAGTTGCGTCTGGCGCCATCCGATCACGTGCTCGAGATCGGCAGCGGGTGGGGCGGATTTTCCATGCACGCGGCGAAGAACTTCGGATGCCGCGTGACCACGGTGACCATTTCGCAGGCGCAGTTCGACGAAGCCTCGCGACGCATTGCCGCCGCGGGACTAACGGACCGTATCGATTTGCGGGTGCAGGATTACCGGACATTGGGCGGCACCTTTGACAAGATTGCCTCGATCGAAATGCTCGAGGCGGTGGGCGACAAGTATCTCGACGGGTATTTCGCGCAATGCCACCGGTTGCTGGCCCGCAAGGGGTTGCTCGGACTGCAATACATCACCTGTCCGGATGCGCAATACGAGGTGCTGCGACGCGGGACGGACTTTATCCAGCGCCACATCTTCCCCGGTTCGCTCCTCAACAGCATCGGAAGGGTGAATGTCGCCCTCAATCGCACGGGCGATCTCTTTCTCCACGACCTGGACGACATGGGCCCTTATTACGCGCGGACGCTCCACGTCTGGCGGGACAATTTCCAGCGCGTCCTCGAGTCGGTGCGGGCGCAGGGCTTCGACGAAACCTTCATCCGCAAGTGGGATTACTATCTGGCCTATTGCGAGGCGGCGTTTGCCACGCGACATATCAGTGTCGTGCAGGCTATTTACACACGGGCGGACAACGAAACGCTGGACCGTCCGACCGGATTGAACAGGGGGTGCTCGTGATGCCGGAGTGGGGCGAGTTCTGGCGGCTGATGGTTTTCGCGCTGGCCATTCCCATGGTCATGATGGCGGGCGTGTGGGTCATGGCCCGTGTGCTGAACAACGCGGGGATCGTCGATATTTTCTGGTCCTACGGGTTTATTCCGGTGGCCTTGGTTTGCGCCGCGCTTTCCTCAGGCGAAATGACGCGCAATTTTATTCTCGTTCTCATGGTCACGATTTGGGCTGCGCGGCTAGGCACCTACCTGCTCATTCGCGTAGCCAAGCATCATCCGGAGGAAGACGGACGCTACGCCACGCTACGGAAGCAGTTTCCCAATCACACATGGGCCATGTTTTTCGGATTTTTCGAGGCGCAAGGGTTGCTCATCGCGCTGCTCAGCGTTCCGTTTGTTTTGGTCTTCATCAACGGAGCACCGGGGCTCGGGGCTTTCGAGTATGCGGGAATGGCGCTGTGGTTCGCGGGGATGCTTGGCGAATCGTTAGCCGATGCGCAGTTGAACCGCTTCCGCGCCAACCCGACCAACAAAGGGAAGACGTGCCGGGTCGGATTGTGGAATTTCTCGCGTCATCCGAATTATTTCTGCGAGTGGCTGGTGTGGGTTGGCTATTTTGTCTACGCGCTGGGCTCGCCGGGCGGATGGATTGCTGTTTATGCTCCCGCGCTCATGTATTTCTTCCTCACCCGCATCACCGGCATCAAGGCCACCGAGGAGCACGCCGTGCGGTCGCGGGGCGAGGCTTACCGGGAGTATCAGCGGACCACGAATGCGTTTTTCCCGTGGTTCCCGCGTCGGGCGTCATGAGTTTCCTCGACCGGACGTTGGAAAAGGGGCTGCTCCCGGATTTCGTTATCCGGGCGGGGATCAATCATCTTTTATCCCGCAAACTGAAGGATGAGAACCGTGGCGGGGTGGAGGCGCAGCAGAAGGCGCTGATGGATTTCGTGCGCGAGCTGAAGTCGATGCCGATCGCGGTCAAGACGCGCGAGGCCAACGAGCAGCACTACGAGGTGCCGACCGAATTCTTCAAACATGTGATGGGTCCGCGCATGAAATACAGCAGCGGACTCTGGCCGACTCGGCACACAACGTTCGAGGAGTCGGAGGAGGCCATGCTGGCGCTGAGTTGTCAGCGGGCGCGTTTGGAGAACGGACAGCGGGTGCTTGAGTTGGGCTGCGGGTGGGGTTCGCTCACGCTTTGGATGGCGGAGAAGTATCCGGACTCGCGGATCCTCGGGGTTTCCAATTCGCGTACGCAGAAGGAATACATCATGGGCGAGGCGGCAAAGCGCGGCTTGCGCAATGTCGAAATCCACACGGCCAACGTCGCAGAACTGGATCTGCCGCGGGAGGAGTTCGACCGTGTGGTTTCGGTCGAGATGTTCGAGCACATGAAGAATTACGAGCTGCTCCTGCGCAAAGTGGCGTCATGGATGAAGCCCGGCGGGCTGCTCTTCGTGCACATCTTCACCCACCGGACGCTGGCTTATCACTTCGAGGGGACGGACCCGAGTGACTGGATTACGCGGTATTTTTTCGAGGGTGGCACCATGCCGTCGGACGACCTCTTGGCTTATTTTCAAGACGATCTCAAATTGCAGGACCATTGGTGCGTCAACGGAACGCATTACGCGCGCACGTCCGAGGCTTGGTTGGCCAACATGGACAAGAACGAGGCGCAGATCACTCCGATCCTCGCTGCAACTTACGGTCCGGAGAACGTGACCAAGTGGCGCGTCTATTGGCGCGTCTTTTTCATGGCGTGCGCGGGACTTTGGGGTTACCGCTACGGCGAGGAATGGATCGTCTCGCATTATCTTTTTGCCAAATGAAGACGATCCTTCGTGCTTGCGCGGCCGGATTGATGGTGATGAGCGCCGTTGCGGCGGGCGATTGGATCGAGCAGGGCGACAGTTTCGACCGGCAATTCAAGTCCGCCCAAGCGCTGGCTGCCTACGAGAAAGCGCTCGCGGCGAACCCGAACGACGCCGATTTGCTGCGCAAGATCAGCAAGCAATACGTCGAGATGGTCCTGGATGCGCCATCGAAGAAGGAAAAGCTGCGTCTGGCGCAACTGGGTTACGACACCGCGCTGCAGGCCAAAAAGCTCGCACCGAACGACCCCGAGGTGCGCGTGACGGTTGCGATTGCCGCGGGCCGTCTCGCTTTTTACAGCGAACCGCGGCGGCGTTTGGAACTTTCGAGCGTGGTCAAATCCGAATCGGCAAAGTCCGTGCAATTGGATCCGGGTTTCGCCCTCGGCTGGCACGTGCTCGGACGATGGAATTACGAGATCGCCAATCTGAATGCCGTCCTCCGCGTGGTGGCGGAGGCGGTCTACGGCAAAATGCCGCCGGCTTCCAACGAGGAAGCCATCCGCGCCATGAGCAAAGCAGTGGAGCTGGAGCCGGGCAACGCGCTTTTCCACGCTGAGTTGGGTCGCGCTTACCTTGCGGCCGGACGCAAAGACGAGGCCAAGCGCGAACTGCAGAAATCGCTGACCCTCCCGCGCCGCAGCCGCGACGATGCCGGGGCGCAGGACCGGGCGAAGCAGGCGTTGCGCGGACTTTGATGGGTATGTCTACGCGGAAAGTCCTCATTTTCACCACCGGTTTCGGCGACGGCCACAACTCCGCCGCGCGCAACATACGGGACGCATTCCAGCATCTCGGCGGATTCGATGCCGAGGTGCACGACCCCTATGTCGAAGTGAATCCGCGCGCGGCCAAGACATTGCAGGTGGCCTACAATTTCTCGATCCAGCGGGTCCCGGTGACGTGGAAGGCGTTTTTCTGGCTTTATGACAAAACTCCGGTCTTCGACTGGACGTTGCCGACGTTGGGAACGCTCAAAGCGGCACTCTGCGCCCTGCTGCGCGAAAAGCAGCCCGCCGCCGTTGTCTCCACCTATCCGGTTTACACTTACCTCCTGCGCGAACTGATGGAGAGCGGCGAGGTGCCATCTTGCCCTAATTTCATGGTGGTGACCGATTCGATCGTCATCAACCGTGTCTGGAACCTCGCGCCGGCCGACTGGGTGCTGGTGGCCAACGAGCCGACGCGCGAGGCCATGATGCAGGGCGGCACGCCGCGGGAAAAAATCGTTGTGCTCGGGTTTCCGGTCAGTCCGCGTTTCGAGGAACTGGCCCGCCAGCCGCTGAAGGCCGGCCCGCCGTGGAAGTTGCTTTACCTGCCCTCGGCCAGCCGCCGCACGGTGGGAGCGGTGGTCAAAGGTCTGACTTCGCTCGAGGGCGTGCATCTCACGGTTGTCACCGGTCGTCACCGCCACCTGCATGATTTCCTCAAGCGTCTTGATGTGCCGATGAGTTCGTTTTCCCTGCACGGCTGGACCGACCGCATGCCGGAGCTGCTCGCCGAGAGTCATCTGTTCATCGGCAAAGCGGGCGGTGCGATCGTGCAGGAGACGCTGGCCATTGCGCGTCCCATGATCATCAGCCACGTGGTGGCCGGTCAGGAGGAGGGCAATGTCACGCTCCTCGCCGATATCGGTGCGGGGTCCCTGGCCACGACACCAGGGAAGATCGTGTCCACCGTGAAGAGCGCCATGCTCGAAAACGGGGGAGCGGAGTGGACGAAGTGGCGGGAGAATCTTCTGAAGGTCAGTCACCCCGCGGCCGCGCGGCAGACGGCGGAGTTTGTCGCGTCGAAGCTATAAATCGGTTTTGGCTACTTCGTAGCTGTTGGGTGTGGCCGCGGTAACCGGTCGCACACTCCCCCCGGAAATGCAGCGGCCCGCTGAGGCCAGCGGGCCCTACCGGGCGAGAAAATTTCCGTGGAACTGCTATCAAATCGCTACAGCTCGGGCAGCGCGTTGAGGACGCTCGGATATTGCGGGGTCCAGCCGGTGGATCTGAGTTTGGCGTTTTGCACACGTTTTCCGGTTGAGGGGCTGCGGCGGTCATGGACCGCCGCTCCAACTGGGGTATTGGTGCGGATGGATTCGGCGAGGTCGGTGCGGCGGGAGGGGCTATTGTCGACCGCGTTGAAGAGGCCGGGGAGGCGGTTTGACCCGACATGGAAAAGGGCGCGGGCTGCGTCGTCGCGGTGGATCAAGTTGATGAAGGCGTCGGGGGAGCCGAAGGGGAGGGGTTCGTTGGCGCGGGCGGACTCGATGAAACGGGCGCGGCCGGGGCCGTAGATGCCGCCGAGGCGGACGGCAGCACCGCCGGCATCGAGGGCGATTTTTTCCGCGGCGACCAGGACATCGCCGGTCGGGGTGCCTCCAACGCGTGAGTTTTCGTCAACTTCGCTCGCGTCGTTCTGCGGATAGACGGAGGTGCTGCTGGTGAAGACGGTGAATTTGGGAGAAAGAACGTCGATCAGGTTGCGCAGGGTGTCGCAGTAAACAACCCGGTAGGCCTCGGCGTCGCGTCCTTGTTTGCCGCTGAGGCAGTGGATGAGGACGTCGGGGTGTTCGCAACCGGCGAGTTTGGTGCGGAGTTCGTCAGGATTTGCCGCATCGGCGGCGAGGACGCGGTAAGGTTTGCCGGCGAGGCGGCGGGCGGATTCCACAGAGGAAACGAGGGCGGTGACGTCCCATCCGGCCGCGGAAAAAAAATCCGCGCATCTTTCACCGGTGTAACCACAGCCGGCGAGGAAGATGCGCGGAGTTGAAACGGATTTGTTCAGGACAGACTGAAGCGGTGCTTCATTTTTGCACGCTTGGCGTTGGCTTTGGCTTTACGGCGCGACTTTTGAGTCGGCGTCTCGAAAGCCCGCAGGCGGCGCACTTCATCCATGATTCCCTCGGAGTCCAATTTCGATTTCAACCGCTTGATGGCGCGGTCGATCGACTCTCCTTTGCGAACGATGACTTCGGGCATTAGTGATTCACATCCTTTCTAGGCGTTTTGGGGATGGCGGAAATCGTAGGAGGCGGCGCGGAGGGGCGTCAAATAATTCTTTTATGCGTTGATAAACAACGACTTGAGTCGATTTTGACCCCTGCAATTTACGCCCGTTTGGCGCCGTTTCGGGCTCAGCGGACCCGGGCCAGGCACTCGGTCAGGTAGGGAAGGAGCTGCTTTTTGCGCGAGACGACGCCTTCGAGGAACCAGACGCGGTCGGAATGCTCGGGATAGTTGATCGCTTTGCGGAAATCGGCGTTGCCTTCGACCAAGAGGTAGGAATTCTGCGCGTTGATGTCGGTGACGAGCAGCGCGGCGAAGAAAAGCCCCTCCGCTTTGGTGCGTTGCTGCAACGCCTCGAGCAGGGGCGCACGCTGGGCGTCGAAATTGGCGAAAGTGACCTCCTCGATCTGCGCAACACTGAAGGCCAACCCTTTCTCCTCGTAGCGTTTGGCATCAGCTTCGATCACTTTGGCCGGACTCATCGTCTGCAAGGGCGAGCCGACGGCGAAAATTTCCGCGGCGAGTTCGGACGCGCGGATGCCCGCGACCGCACCCAGTTCGGCGAGGAAATGTCGGTCGGTGTCCGTGGCGGTCGGCGAGGTGCCGTTGAGGGTGTCGGCAATGATCCCGGCGAGCATCAGTCCGGCCACCGGACGTTCCGGCGTGATGCCATGACGGCGGTGCAGGTCGGCCACGATGGTGCAGGTCGAGCCGACCGGTTGGTTGATGAAGAGGATGGGCGCCTCGGTTGGCATATTGCCGAGGCGGTGGTGGTCGAGGATTTCCACGATGGGAGTTTCCGCCGCGCCGGGCACGGCTTGGGAGAGTTCATTGTGGTCGACGAGGATGAGTTGCCGCGAGGGGCCTTTGAGAAAGTCGCTCTTCGAAAGGATGCCTTCGAGGCGTCCGTTTTCATCGACCACGGGGAAAATGAATTTGTTCGAGAGCATGACGGAACGGCGGGCCAGCTCGAGCGGCGTGTCGGCATCGAATTTCACCGGCACTTCCTCCAAGGCGTGCCGCGCGACCATGGCGCCGCGGGCGAAGATCACGCTGGTCGCGGTGTCCCAGGGCGAAACGATGACCGCCATGCCTTTGGCCTGCGCTTCGGCCGTGAAAGCGGGGTCGACCTCGACGCCTCCGGTCACGACCAAAGCGCGCACCCCGCCTTCGAGCGCCGTGCGGTGCACGTTATCGCGGTCGCCGACGAAAAGCACGGTGCGGGCGGGTTCGAGGTTTTTCAGGCGTCCGGCAAAAGTCCCGGCGTCCATCGCCGCGACCACGAGGGCGTAGTTTTGTTCGTCCCCGGAAAGCGGGCCGGTCAGGGAACGTCCTTCGAACGTGCCGGCGATGTTGGCCAGACTGGCCAGCACTTCGCGCGCGCGTTGGGCTGCGTCGCGCGAGGGCATGACCAGTCCGAGGAGCGTGTTCTCGCTGATCGCGCCGTTGAACTGTCCGTGCTCGTCGACCACGGGCAGGGCGCGGAGGCGTTTGGAGGACATGAGGGCCAGCGCCTCGGCGATGGGCTGGTCCGGGCGGATGGCGATGTATTCCCCGATCATGGCGTCGCGCACCCGCGGGGTGACATCGGGAATGAACTGCGGTTGCGGCACGCCGAATTTTTCGAGGACGAAAGAAATGCGCTCGTTGAGCGCCCCGGCGCGGGCCGCCTGCACGTCCGGGTGTCCGAGACGCTTTTTCAACTCCGCGTAAGCCACCGCCGAGCAGACCGAGTCCATGTCGGGATTGCGGTGGCCGATGACGATGGTTTCCATGGAGTCGAGCGCGGAAGCATGCCCGTCCCGCGGCGGGTTGGCCAGAGCCGAAGGGTTCGCGGACGACACAAATTCAAAGTGTATGCTTTGAAATTGGAGATGTGCACTCCTGCGAAACGCATCACGAAATGAAGAGGTGGTTCTTGCCGACGGCCTTCATGCGGGGCTTTCAGGCAGCTTGGAGCGCTGCGCTCGCTGGTTGCAGGGCATTGCCGGCTCCGGCATGTCGATCCGAAGTCTCGGGTTGATGGCTTTTCATGTTTTCAGTCCAGCACGACCTGCAGGCCGTCGCGGATGGCTTCGATGACCTCTTCGGGTTCGGTGGCTTGTTTGAGGCGGTCGGTCACGTATTCGCTGTCGACCAGTCCGACAATGTCGGCGAGGAAGCGTGGTTGGATGCGGGCCACGCTTTGCGGGGTGATGAGCAAAAAAATAATATGGATGCGGTCGTTACTTCCGGGAACGGGAATTCCTTCCTCCGAACGGGCAAAGATCAGAACTGGCGCATCAATCGAGTCCAGCCTGCAGTGCGGGATGGCCAAGCCGTGACCGAGATAAGTTGTCATGGCCGCTTCGCGTTGCAGCACTTGGGTGATGATCTTGCGTCCGTCGGCCGGAAGTTGATCGAGCGGGACACCGGACACGATTTTTTCGATCGCCTCGGTGAGGCTGGCCGCCTGCACGTCGAGCACGACGCGCCCGGGCGTGATGGCCTCAGCGAGGGAGATGGTTTTGCCCGTGCGGTCCGTGTCGGACTCGTCGCTGATTTTTCCGACGAGCTCCTCGAGGACGTCTTCGAGTGTGATGATGCCGGTCCATCGGCCTTCGGAGTCCGTGACAAAAGCCATATGCTGGTTGCCGCGCTGGAGTTTGGAGAGGGCATCGTCGAGGGGCATGTCCTCGGACAGTTCCACCGCCGGGCGCACGATTTCCCGCAGCTCGGAGGAGCGCAGCTCCGGCCAACCTTTGTGCAAGGCGAGATCCTTGAGCAAAACGACCCCAAGGGGCTTGCCGTGTTCGTTTTCCAGGAGGGGAAAGCGCGAGTAGCGGGACTCCTGGATGGCGGCGAGATTGTAGGACCACGGCCAGTCCAAGCGCAGGTGCCGGACACCGCTGCACCGGCGCATCGAGTCGCGCACGGTGATCTCGGCCATGTCGACCACGTTCTCGATGAGTAGCAGGCGCCGGAAGGGCATGAGGCCGAGTTTCTCGGGGCGCTCGAAGTGCATTTTCAGTTCCTCCTCGCGGGGCAGCAGCAGCGACACGATGATGCAGACGAGCAGGATGACGAGAATAAGGATGAGCGACGCGGCGACCGGGATCTCGTAGAAGTCGCTGATCAGCATCTTCACGCCGAGAATGAGAATGATCGACGCGAAGCCGTAGTGCAGCGCGTGGAACATGCGCATCACGCCGGAGACGGCGAAATAAAGCGAACGCAGCCCCAACATGGCGAAAATGTTCGAGGTGAAGACGATGAAGGGATCGCGGCTGATGGCGAAGATGGCCGGGATGGAATCGACGGCAAAGACGATGTCCGACGATTCGATGGCCAGCAGGGCGACGAAGAGCGGGGTCGCGGCGAGAGCGCCCCAGCGGCGCGTGAAAAATTTGCCCTCGTCGTATTCCTTGCTCACCGGGAACCAGCGCCGGAAGAGGCGGATGACCCAGTTTTTCTCCGGATCAGTCTCCGTGTCCTTGTTCCGCATCATGCTGATGCCGGTGAAGACGAGCAGCGCGCCGAAGACATACATCAGCCAGTGGAACCGTTCGAGCAGGGCGAGACCGCCGAGAATGAAGGCGGCACGCAGGGCGATGGCGCCGAGAATTCCCAGGAAGAGGACTTTGTGCTGGAAGGCGGGTGGAACCCGGAAGTAAGCGAAGATGAGAACGAAAACGAAAACGTTGTCGATGCTCAGCGACTTCTCGACGAGGAAGCCGGTGAAGAATTCCAACCCGGCCTCGGTGCCGCGCTCGTGGAAAAGGAAAATGCCCGCGTTGAAGAGCAGCGCGAGTCCCGTCCAGAAACCGTAAAGGATGAAAGCCTCGCGCGTGTCGATGACATGGGGTTTGCGGTGGAAGGTGACGAGGTCCAAAGCCAGCACCATGAGCACGAAGAGGACGAATCCGCCCCAGAGCAGCAAAGTGGTGTCCATGTTCATGGTGATGAGGTCAAATGCCGGCCGGTGAGTGGCGGCGGCTTAGATCAGCGCCCGCAGCGCGGCGAACCAACCGCGGCGGAAAAGGTCGGAGTCGGGTGGACTGGATGCGCTGAGCTCATTGATCTTGGATGCTAAAGTTTGCCCGTGGGAAAGCAATGACGTGTCATTGTCCGCCTTTCGGGTGTCCACGGGAGCGGCATCGTCGAATCAAGGTTCTCGCTGATTATCAGTCGATTGGAGGGGTTTGCCCGCGAAGCGCGACACCACCAGCAGCGTGAGCAGTGCGTAGAAACCGACGACAACATCATCCAACATGACGCCCAGCCCACCCGGGAGGTTCGCGTCGAGCCAGGAGGCGGGAAATGGTTTGACCACATCCAAGAGGAGGAAAATCAAGAATCCCCAGAGCCATCCGAATCTCATCCTCGCAGCGCCGGCCAAAGCGACAAAGGTGCCCAGCGTCTCATCGATCACGATGGGCTTCGCGTCAGACTGACCGAGGATTTGCTCGGCTCGCCCCGCTGCCCATGCGCCGACGACAAACAGGCCGGCCGCGATACCCGAATAAGCCGCAAGCGGCAGGTTGCGGCAACAAAACCAGAGCAAAAGCCCGAGGGCTGCTCCCCAAAGCCCCGGCACAAGCGGAAACATCCCCGCATAGAAGCCGATGGCGAGGAGCAGGGACAATGGATCGGTCACAGCGGCAAATGGATTTCAGGTAGGAAAGCGGACCGTGTGAAGCGGTTGAAACATTCCTGCAAAGCGGTCATGAACGGCACCTTCGCGCCCGAGGGCGGGATGCGGTTCCTGTCACGGGTCCTCGCTACTCGTCGGGGCGAGGATTGAATGTCACAACGCTTCCGTCAGCCCGGGTGAGACTGCGCGCATAAATTTCCAGCGGACCAATGTCATCATCGACGAACCCGTTGACGGTGACGATTTCGCCAACGTCGGCGGGAACCCAATTCGGCCCGACATAAACACGGACTTTCCCGCTCTCGTCGGCCAAACGAAACTCATCCTCGTCGGTAATTTTTTCGACGGTGCCTTTCACGGTCGCCATCGTCCCGCGTCGCAGGTTGCCGATGGGAGTAATCCCTTCAGTGTCCGGCTTGGCGGGAGCGGTTGCTCCGGCCTGAGCGGACGCATCCGGGTAAGCCATAAAACCGGCTAAAACAGTAAGAATCAACGCGGTGGATTTCATACAGGATTTTTAGACGTCGACCTCCGCGGACCGTTCAAAAAATCGGCCGTGTTTCCGCTGCTTGCATGGCGGCGGGAATTGCACAACAGTCCGGTTCGGTCTCCTTCAGCAAGTATTCCTTTGTGAACGCATCTTCCTCCTCCAGCCCATCACCGCTCGAGAACGCCGAGCTCTATGGCATTGTCGATCTGGATTACCATCTTTCCGCGGAAACGGCTTCGGTGGCCGCGGAGCGGCTGCTCGAGGGCGGTGTCGATGTTTTGCAGCTCCGTGCGGGCGGCGTGCCGAAATCCATCGTGGCCGGACTCGCCGAGGAAATCCACGCCATGACTTCGCCGCTGGGAGTTCCATTCATCCTCCACGATTGTCCTGAATTGCTCCGCGACGTGCCGTGCGAAGGGGTCCATCTCGCAAACGAAGGTCCCTCCGTGGCCGAGGTCCGTGCCAGTGCTGGCCGTCCCATCATCGTCGGACGCGATGCCGACAGCGTGGCACAAGCTCGCGCCGCCGCCGAGGACGGCGCGGATTACATCGCCTTCGGCCCGCTCTTCGCCAATCCGAAGCGACCCCACATGGAGGCCATCGGTTTGCAGGACGTCGCCGCGGTGCACGAAGCGCTCGCCATTCCCGTCTTTTGCTTCGGCGGGATCACCATGCAGAACCTGACGCAAGTCTGCGCAGCAGGCGCGCGCCGCGTGCTCATGGTATCCGGCTGGTTGGAGGCGAAGGATATTCCGGCAGCCGTGCGAAACGCGCGACGTATTTTGCTGGATAGCTGACCGGCGGGATCGCCCGCCAATTGACAAGGGTGCGTTGTCCCGATAATCACGCGGACCGGAATGACCAGCGAACACCTCCTGACCGCCTTCATGCTGACTTTGCTGGCCGGTCTCGGCACGGTGGTGGGCAGTTGCATCGCGTTCCTCGCCAAACGGACGGACCACCGTTTCCTCTCGGTCACGACCGGATTTTCCGCGGGGGTGATGCTTTACGTTTCGTTCGTTGAAATATTCCCCAAGGGAGAGGCGGCGTTGGCCGGTGCGGGTTACAGCGATGCGATGGCCGCTTGGATCAATGCGGCCGCCTTCTTTGCCGGAATCCTGATCATCGGGTTGATCGACAACCTGATTCCCGCGGCGGAGAACCCGCACGAAGCGCGCTCGCACGAGGAAGCCGAAGTGCTGCTCCGGGCCAAGGACGACTCGGTGGCGCGTCATCCGCACCATAACAAGTTGATGCGCATGGGGCTGTTCACCGCATTGGCCATCGGTATCCATAATTTTCCCGAGGGACTGGCCACCTTCCTCGTCGCGTTGCAGGATCCGGGCCTCGGTGTGGCTATCGCGGTTGCGGTGGCGTTGCACAATATTCCCGAGGGAATGAGCGTGTCCGTGCCGATCTATTACGCGACGGGCAGCCGGCGCAAGGCGTTCATCTATTCGGCCCTCAGCGGTCTCGCCGAGCCCATCGGAGCCATCGCGGCTTACGCCGTGTTCATCGTGCTGGCCGGCGGCGGCGGGGCGGTGATTCCCGGCCACCTCGTCGGACCGGTCTTCGGTGCCGTGGCCGGAATCATGGTTTACATCAGTTTGGACGAGTTGCTTCCGACGAGCCGCGCCTACGGCAAGGGCCACGACAGTTTGCTCGGATTGGTCGGCGGCATGGTTGTCATGGCGCTGAGCTTGTTGCTGATGAAGTGACAGTGACTGCGGCATGGCCATGCACCGCACGACCAGAATGTGGTGCGGCGCTTGCCCAACGCGGCCCATCGCCTGGCCGTATTACGTGCTGATCGGAACAGCCGCGATGGTTGCTGTGGCTATACTCTTCCGCTCGCCGAAAAGCTCCTTGGCTGCAGCGCGCGTTCTCCCTTAGCGTTTCGCCATGACAACCACGCTTCTTTTTCTGCTGCTCGGCCTCGTGCTTCTATACTTCGGCGCGGAGGGACTGGTGCGTGGCAGCTCATCTCTCGCGCTGCGGCTCGGGGTCGGCCCTTTGCTCGTCGGTCTCACCGTCGTTGCCTTCGGGACGAGTGCTCCGGAAATGATGGTTAGCGTTAAAGCGGCTTATCTGGGCCAGGGCGACATCAGCGTGGGCAATGTTGTCGGATCGAACATCTGCAACATCGGGTTGATCCTCGGCTTCTGTGCCATCCTTGTTCCGATCAAGGTGGCCTCTCAGATCGTCCGTATCGACACGCCGATCATGATTGCCGCCACCGCGCTGGCCATCGCTGTCCTCTACGACGGCTCCCTGTCCCGTTTGGAGGGCATCATCTTCTTCATGCTGCTGGTTGTTTATGTTATCTTCAGCATCCGCCTTGCCAAAAAGCAGGCAACCGACCCGCTGGCCCAAGAGTTCGCGGAGGAAGTGAAAATGTCCAAGCGCGGCGTGGCTCTCGATGTGCTCATGGTCATCGGGGGTTTGGTCATGCTTGTGTTCGGTGCGCGTTTTCTCGTCGATGCCGCGATCGAGATCGCCAAAGCGTTCGGGTTGAGTGAAGCGGTCATCGGTCTGACCATCGTCGCGGTGGGAACCAGTCTGCCCGAGCTTGCCACGTCGCTGGTCGCTGCGATCAAGAAGGAAGCCGACATCGCCGTGGGCAACGTTGTCGGCAGCAATATTTTCAACATCTTCGGCATCCTCGGCGTCTCCGCCATGATCACGCCGCTGAGCTCAAGCGGAATCACCGGTGTCGACCTTGCCGTGATGGCCGTCTTTGCCCTGGCGCTCTTGGGTTTTTCCGCCACCGGCCACCGCATCACGCGGACCGAAGGATTGATCATGCTTGTCCCTTACGCGGGTTACGTCACCTGGCTCGTGGCGCGCGCTTGACGGCTCAAGAAGCGTGGGGGGCGAAGTGGCTGATGATCTCCGCACCGCCCCAAACGAGCGCGCCGAAGAATGCGAGCGTCACGACGAACACCAACCCGGCCGCGACAAGGCAGTAGCCGTCGCGCTCGGAAAACGCGGCGGCGGTCAGCACGACGGTGAGGGCGGGCAGCATGTTCGTCCCCGGAATGGGTAGCGGGAGAAGAAGGAGCAGGCCGCAGAAGCAAATCACCGCACCGGTGAGAAAGCGCACGTAACGGGGCTCGAAAACCCCGATCAGGCGCGGATGGAGAAGCTTTTCGAAAACCCCGAGCACGCGTGCGCCGCCGCGCATGACCGCCGGGAAAAAATTGCCGGTGAGCTTGGTGGCAAGCAAGCGTTGCGGCATCCACGGATGCCGGCTGAAGGCAAAGCGCAGTCCGAGCAGGGCGATGGCCACCCCGAACGGTGTGGATAGTCCCGGCAGCGGGATCGGTTGGCACATAGGCAGGGCGAGAATGACGAGCAGTAGCGTGTAGACACGCCCTTGAAGCTGATCCATGAGGCCGCCCAGCGTGAGTTCGCCGTGTTCGTCGTTCTCGGCCAAATGACGCAACTGCGCGGATAGCCTCGGCGGTTTCTCATCCGCGCTGTGCGGCGCGGCGCCGGCGCGGCGCCACCCAAGCGTTCGGGGGCGATGAATTTCCATATCCGCGCTATCCGGAACTGATCGGGCCAGCTGTCTCCGGTTTTAACCCGGGTCCTTGCCATAATCTGCCTTCAAATCGAATCGGGCGGTTACGACGCCGCCTGCGGCAGATCGCCGAGCACTTCGCGTTTGATGCTCTTGCCGGTGCGTTTGGCCCACCAGAGGACAATTGGGGCGGCGACGAAGATCGAGGAATACGTTCCGACAAGGACGCCGATGAGGATGGCGAGGGCGAAGTCGCTGAGCACCGGTCCGCCGAAGAAGTAGAGGGCGGCGGTGGCCAGCAGGGTCGTGCCGCCGGTCAGGAGGGTGCGTCCGAGGGTCTCGTTGATGCACTGGTTCATGATCTGTGCCACGGTGCCGCGGCGGCCGGACATGAGTCCTTCGCGCACGCGGTCGAAGACGACAATGGTGTCGTTGATCGAGTAACCGGCGATGGTCAGCACGGCGCCGACCATGACCATGGAAATTTCCCGTCCGAAGAGCGCGAAGATGCCGATGGTGATGATGACGTCGTGCAGGAGGGCGACGAGCGCGCCGAGGGCGAAGGAAAATTCGAAGCGCAGGGTGACATAAATGAGGATGCCGAGGAGGCCGAGGGCGAGGGCGAAGAGGGAGCGTCCGGCCAGTTCCTTCCCGATGCGCGGACCGACGGTGTCGGTTTGTTCGATGGTCAGGCCGGCCTGCGGGAAATCCTGTTGCAATTTGGCCACGATGGCATCGGCCGTGCCGAATTTGCTTTGCACGGTGATGAGTTCGCGTCCCTCTTCCGTGGCGATTTGCAGGGTGGATTCGCCGAGGTTGGCGCTTTCGACGCTGCGGCGCAGGTCGGCGAGGGGGACGTTCTCCTTGGCTCCAAGGACGACGAGATCGCCGCCGGTGAAGTCGACGCCGAAATTTTTCTCCCCGCGCCAGGCGAAAAACCCGATGGAACCGAGCAGGACGATGAGCGAGAGGGCGAGGGCGATGTGGCGCTTGCCGAGGAAGTCGATGCTGCGCGACGGGATCCAGTCGAGCATGGTCAGCTTCTTCAGTCCGAAATTCTCCAGCAGGAACCCGAAGACGGTGCGGGTGAAGAGCAGCGCGGAGAACATCGAGGCGATGATGCCGAGGGTCAGGGTGATGGCGAAACCCTTGACCGGACCGGTGGCCTGCCAGAAGAGGATGGCCGAGGTGATCAGCGTGGTGACGTTGGCGTCGAAAATGGCGGAGAAAGCTTTGTCATAAGCCGAATTGACGGCCGCGGCGAGCGACTTGCCGGCCTTCATTTCCTCGCGCAGGCGCTCGTAGATGAGGACGTTGGCATCGATGGCCATGCCGATGGTCAGGATGATACCGGCGATACCCGGCAGGGTGAGGACGAAGTTGAACATGCTCATCGCGCCGAAAAGCAGGACGAGGTTGACGGCGAGGGCCAAGCACGCGACGACCCCGGCGAGGCGGTAGTAGAAAAGGACAAAGAGCAGGGTGAGGGCGAGGCCGAGGAGTCCGGCGCCGACGCCGCTGCGGATGGAATCCGCACCGAGCGAGGCGGAGACGCTGCGGGTTTCTTCGATTTCCACCGGCGTCTTCAGCGGGTTTTCCAGGACGCTGGCCAGATTGCGCGCTTCCTCGTCGGAGAAGCGTCCGGTGATGACGGCTTCGCCGCCGTAGATCGGCTGGCGGATGCTCGGGGCGCTCTGCACGTCGCCGTCGAGCATGATGGCGAGGCGCTGACCGACATTGTTGGCCGTGAGGTCGCCGAACATTTTGCCGCCCTCGCCGTCGAGTTTCATGGCCACGCCGTAACCCTGCACATCGTAGAAAGGATTGGCCGAGGTGACGCGGTCGCCGGTCAGGTCGGGGCGCTGTTTGACCAGCAGGCGGACGGTCTCTTCCTTGCCCTCGATCACATCGGTGTATTCCTTGATGACAAACCCGGGCGGGAGGACGCCTTGGCCGGCGTCGACGGCGGCGAGGACGGATTCGCTCTGCGGGTGGACCATGGCGAATTCGAGTTTGGCCACGCGCTGGAGTTGTTCCTTGGTCGAGGCGAGCTGCGCGGTGTCGAGTCCGGGAATTTGCACGAGGATGCGGTCGCGGCCCTGCGCGGCAATGACGGGCTCGCTCACGCCGAACTGGTCGACGCGTTTGCGAATGACTTCGATGGCCTGGTCGAGGGTGGTCGGGCTGACGCCTTCGCCGGTTTCATCGACGAGGCGCAGGAGGAACGACGTGCCGCCCTGCAGGTCGAGGCCGAGGCGGATTTTTTTCTCCGGCGGGATGACGGCTTCGAGGCAGAAGGCGACGAGCAGGATGGTCAGGACGGTGCCGATCATCCGCTTGCGCAGAGAGAAATCGGTCATGAAATACCAGATGAACAGCCCGAGCAGAAGCAGGCCGAAGAGGAAGGTGAAGGTCGGGCTCATGGCGGTTGGCGGCGCGCGCGGCGCAGAATCAGGCGGCGTCCGCCTTGGTCACGGAGGTGATCGAGCTTTTATCGAACTCGATCTTTACATTGTCGGCGACCTTCACGAGGAACGTCGTCTCTTTGACATTGGCCACGATGCCGTGGATGCCGCCCGCGGTGATGACTTTGTCGCCGGTTTTGACCGAGGCGACGAGTTGCTGGTGTTCCTTTTGCTTCTTCTGCTGCGGACGGATGAGCAGGAAGTAGAAGAGGACCGCAATGATGATGAGCGGCAGGAATTGGAAGAGCACGGGCGGTTGCTCCGGAGCGCCGGGCGCGGCTTGGGCGAGCAAGGTCAGGATTTCCATAGAACCGCGCAGGCTAGGCGAGCGGCGGGGAGGATCCAAGGAATTTGCGGCTGCCTTCTTTGGCTTTGCCGGGGCGGGGGTGACCGGTGGTAAGATGCACCCGATGGCCGAATTGCAGCTTCCCGGTTGGGAATTGGTCCGCCGCGGCAAGGTCCGCGAGGTCTACGCGTCGGGCGACCGCGTGCTTTTGGTGGCCAGCGACCGACTGTCCGCTTTCGACTGCGTCCTGCCCGACCCGATCCCGGGAAAGGGCGAGGTTCTCACCCAACTCTCGGCTTTCTGGTTCCAGCGGCTCGACTTCGTGCCGAACCATTTCATTTCCGCCGACTTCGCCGCTTTCCCCGCTGATTTGCAGCCCTTCGCGGCGCAATTGGCCGCACGCAGCATGCTGTGCCGCAAATCCAAGCCGCTTCCCGTCGAATGCGTCGTGCGCGGGTATCTGGCCGGTGCGGCGTGGGATGAATACAAAGAGCAAGGCACGGTGGGCGGGCACGAGCTGCCGCGCGGATTGCGCGAGGCAGCCAAGTTGCCCGAACCGCTTTTCACCCCGACAACCAAGGCGCCCAAAGGACATGACGAGCCGATCAGTTGGGAAAAATGCCGCCGTCTGCTCGGCGACGATTTGGCCCACGCCGTGCGCGAAGCCAGCTTCGAGGTCTACGACTACGGTCGCGTCCAGGCCGAGCGTGCCGGGGTGATCATCGCGGATACCAAATTCGAATTCGGCCTGATCGACGACGACCTCGTGCTCATCGACGAATGTCTCACGCCCGATTCCTCGCGCTTCTGGCCGGCCGACCGCTGGGAACCGGGCGTGCATCCGCCGAGCTTCGACAAGCAATTCGTGCGCGACTGGCTGTTGCAGTCCGGCTGGAACCGCCAGCCGCCCGCGCCGCATCTGCCCCCGGACATCATCGCGCAGACCGCCGCGAAATACCGCGAGGCCTACGAACGCCTCGCTTTCGGACGGCGTCCGGCGTGAACGCGGAGATCGACCAGTTCATCCTCTACCTCGCCACCGAGCGGGGGCTGTCCGACAACTACCAGCTGAGCACGCGCGCCTCGCTCGAATTGTTCGCCAAGTGGGCGGCGGACAAAAAACGCGCCGGCGCTTGGGCCGAGGTCACCCCCGAGGCGATCGGCGACTTCCTCGGCTGGCGCAAAAAAGGGGGTGCGGCAGCCGCGACGATCAAGCTGCATGCCGTCGCCTTGCGCATTTTGTTCCGCTTCCTCGTGCAGCGCAAAATGCTCGAGCGCGATCCGACCGAATTCCTCGGCGTGCCGAAGATCGAACGCTATCTCCCGGAAACTTTGTCCGAACCCGAGATCGCCAACCTGATCCAAGCCGCCGGCGGCAAGACGCCGCTGGAAATACGCGACCGCGCCATCGTCGAATTGCTCTACGCCAGCGGACTGCGTGTTTCCGAACTTTGCGGTGCGCGTTTGGAAAACCTCGATCTCGACCAAGGCTTCATCCGCGTGATCGGCAAAGGCAACAAGCAGCGCCTCGTGCCAGTCGGATCGGGTGCGCGCAAAGCTTTGCACCGTTATCTCGACGCGGGCCGTCCGGAGTTGGTCGGCAAAAAGACCGGGGGCGAAGTTTTTCTCTCCGTGCGCGGTCGCAAGCTGACCAACCAGCGCATCTGGCAATTGCTCGGCGCCTTGGCCAAGCGGGCCGGGCTGAAGAAAGACGTCCATCCGCACATGCTGCGTCACTCCTTCGCCACCCACCTCCTGCAAGGCGGCGCCGACCTGCGCATTATCCAGGAAATGCTCGGGCACGCCGACATTTCGACCACGCAGGTTTACACCCACGTCGACACCCGCGGTCTGCACAAAGCCCACCGCCAGTTCCACCCGCGGGCGCGGAAGTAACCCGTGGTCATTGCCATCGGACGGGAGTCGCGGTAGGTTTGTCATTCGCCGCCCATGAACCAACTCGACCAGCTCAAGCAGTTCACCACGGTGGTCGCCGACACCGGCGACTTCGAGAGCATCCGCCAGTTTTCGCCGCAGGACGCGACGACCAATCCGTCGCTCATTTACAAGGCGGTCACTCATCCGGAATACGCCCCGCTGCTCGACCAGGCGGTGGCGGAGCGCAAGGGCTCCAATTTGCCGCGCGAGGAACTCATCTGCGACATCATCGACGACCTGCTGACCATTTTCGGCGAGAAGATCCTGCAAATCGTGCCCGGGCGCGTTTCCACCGAAGTGGATGCGCGGTTGTCTTTCGATACGCCGGCCACCGTCGAAAAAGCGCGCAAGCTCATCGGGCTTTACGCGCAGCGCAAGGTTCCGCGCGAGCGCGTGCTGATCAAGATCGCCTCGACGTGGGAAGGTATCCGCGCGGCGGAGGAACTGCACAAGGACGGGATCAATTGCAATCTCACCCTGCTTTTCGCCCTGCCACAGGCCATCGCCTGCGCGGAAGCGCGGGTCCGCCTCATCTCGCCTTTCGTCGGTCGCATCTACGACTGGTATAAAGCGAAGACCGGAAAAGAATACACCGGGGCGGACGATCCCGGCGTGCAGTCGGTGCGGACGATTTACAATTACTTCAAAAAATTCGGCTACGAGACGCAGGTCATGGGGGCGAGTTTCCGCAACACTTCCCAGATCCGTGAGCTGGCCGGCTGCGACTTGCTGACCATCAGTCCGGAATTGCTCGGCGAATTGCAGGCCTCGGATGGTCCGGTGACGCGTCAGCTTTCGGTGGAAGAAGCGAAGGCCTCGGGGGTGCAAAAAATCCCGATGGACGAAAAAGCTTTCCGCTGGATGCTCAACGAGGATGCCATGGGCACGGAAAAGCTGGCCGAAGGCATCCGCAAGTTCACCGAAGACATCATCAAGCTCGAAGGCTTGATTGCCAAACGGCTCTCCTGACAATCCCAACGACCAATCTCCGATCATGAAAGTTCTCCTCGTCCTCCTCGCCGCCGCGCTGCTCTCCGGCTGTGCCTCGTCCGCCACGAAAGTGGCTGCCCCCTACCTCGCGGTGCTGCAGCAGAAAGGCGTCGATCCCGGCACCTACGCGCGCATCAGCCACGGCCGCATCCTGACCTACGACGATGTCTACAATCTCGTGAGCAAAGGCGTGCCGGGCGACAAAATCGTCGATTACCTCCAGGCGACGCGCGCGCCTTACGTATTCACCCCATCGCAGATCAACCGCCTCGCCGCAGCAGGTGCGAGTCCGGCTCTGACTTCCTTCCTGCGCAATCCGCCGACCAAGCCGAACACCGACGGCTTCGACAACCCGACCACGCAGGCCTTTCTCAACAGCCCGTATTGGCGCGATCCCTATTACATGGAAACCGGCGCCGCGCAGTTCATGTTCCCACAAAGCTGGAACACGGCCACGCTGCAGGGTCCGGGCGGTGTCGAGCAGACGCCGGTGCCTTGATCGGGGACGACGCAGCAGGAGGCAAAAGTAGAAGCGGCGTCCCCGCCGCTGAAATTCCGAAGACAAGCGTCGAGGACGCCGCTTCTACCTTACAGGACCGCTGCAGCGGCCCTTACCGAGATTATTGCTGCTCCAATGCGGCCTGGAACTTTTTCAGCTTCGGCCGCGTGACCGCGAGGTTGTAGGGATGCATCGGGTTTTCGCGGTAGAAATCCTGATGGTAATCCTCGGCCGGATAAAATTTTTCCAGCGGGACGATTTCGGTGACGATCGGCGATTTGAATTTGGCCTGCGCGCGGGCCTTGGATTCCTCCGCGGCTTTCTTCTGCGCGTCGTCCGAGGTCAGGATAATCGACCGGTATTGCGTTCCGGTGTCGGCGCCTTGGCGGTTGAGCGTGGTCGGATCGTGAGCTTCCCAGAAAAGGTCGATGATCCTTTGATAGGAGATCTTCGCTGGATCGTATTCGATCTGCACGACTTCAGCGTGTCCGGTTTTCCCGGTGCAGATGTCCTCGTAGGTGGGATTCGCGGTCTGTCCGCCGGCGTAACCGGAGGTGACGGAGAGGATGCCGGGGAGGGTTTCGTAAACGGCTTCGACGCACCAGAAGCATCCGCCGCCGAGGGTGGCTTTTTCGGTTTTCATGGGTTCGGATTCGGAATGGACGAGGTGTGCGGGAAGTAGAAACGCGGCACAGAGTGCCGTGGCTACAACGGGCCTCACGGTTTTTCCTCCGGGACGAATTTCAGCGAGACGGAATTGACGCAATAGCGGAGTCCGGTGGGACGGGGGCCGTCGGGGAAGACGTGTCCGAGGTGGGAATCGCAGCGGGCGCAGAGGATTTCCTCGCGGACCATGCCGTGGCTGCGGTCGACCTCTGTGACGACATTCTCCGCGGCGACGGGTTGAAAGAAACTCGGCCAACCGGTGCCGGAATCGAATTTGGCATCGGAGCGGAAGAGCGGGAGGTCGCAGCAAATGCAGTAGTAGATGCCGTCCTTTTTGTGGTCGTGAAACACGCCGCAGAAGGGGCGTTCTGTCCCTTTTCCGCGGGTGACTTCGTAAACCTCTCCGTCACCCAGCTGGGCGCGCCATTCGGCGTCGGTTTTGATGACTTTGTCCATTTGTTGCGCGGGGCGAGTCTGGCCGTCCGGCCCCAGCAAGACAACGCTCACGGTGGGGGCGGTGGATTCTCCGGCCAAGCCGGTGGTGACGAGGAGCAGGGCGAGCAAGAAGGCCGTCATGCGGGCAATGTCTGGTGGGTGGGGAGGGTTGTCAAAAAGTAGAAGCGGCGTCCCCGCCGCTTAACCCCGGACGACAAGCGGCGGGGACGCCGCTCGTACTCTTCCGAACCGCCGCAGCGAAGGCTTCGCCGAACATTGAGCCCGTTCCTTCGCGGGAGTCTCCTCATTGTTCGGTTCGCGGACAAATTCCTATTGCACAGTAACGACTAAGACTGCTCGGCCGCGTGGCGTTTGCGGCGGCGGGCGGCTTCGGCGAGGAAGTGCTCCTGCGCGTCCCACGGCTCGCCCTCGCGCGGGGCGGGGAGGTAAGTGCCGTCGGGTTGGAGGATGCGGGCTTTGACGTTGTCTTTGCGGAAAGTGTCGATGATTTCCTCGACGTGCTTTTTCATGCCGTCGCTCTCGACGGGGAAGACGGCTTCGACGCGGTGGAAGAAGTTGCGCTCCATCCAGTCGGCGCTGCCGATGAAGTAGCGCGGGTCGCCCGCGTTTTCGAAGCGGTAGATGCGGCTGTGCTCGAGGAAGCGTCCGACGATGCTGCGCACCGTGATGTTCTCGCTCACGCCGGGCAGTCCGGGACGCAGGGCGCAGATGCCGCGGACGAGGAGGTCGATTTTCACCCCGGCGCGCGAGGCGCGGTAGAGCGCCTCGATGATGTCCTCCTGCACGAGGGCGTTGAGTTTGGCGAAAATACCCGCGGGGCGCCCGGCGCGGGCGTTTTCGATCTCGCGATCGATGAGGCCGAGAATTTCGGTGTGCAGGTGCCAAGGCGCAACGAGGAGTTTGCGGGGTGGCGGCAATTTGGAGACGCCGGTCACCGTGTTGAAAATATTCGCCACGTCCTCGGTGATTTCGGGGCGCGCGGTGAAATAACTCAGGTCGGTGTAGAGACGCGCGGTGGACGGATGGTAGTTGCCGGTGCCGAGGTGCACGTAGCGGCGGATGCCGTCGTATTCCTTGCGCACGACCATGGCCATCTTGGCGTGGGTTTTCAGTCCGGCCAGACCGTAGACCACATCAACGCCCGCCTCGCGCAACTGGCGGGCCCACTTGATGTTGGCCGCCTCGTCGAAGCGGGCCTTGAGTTCGATGGCCACGACGACCTGCTTGCCCTGACGCGATGCTTGGACCAGCAACGGGATGAGCGGGGAGTCCGAACTCGTGCGGTAAAGGGTTTGTTTGATAGCCAGCACCTGCGGGTCCTCGGCCGCCTGGCCGATGAAGTCGAGCACCGTCTGGAAGCTGTCATAAGGATGGTGCAGCAGGATGTCGCCCTTGCGGATGTGGAAGAAGATATCGTGCTCCTCGCCGAGGCCGACCACGGTGACCGGGGTGAAACGCTTGTCTTTCAGGTCGGGCCGGTCGAGTTCGGTCGCGACGGGCATGAGTCTGACCAGATTGAGCGGCCACTCGACGCGGTAGACGTCTTCTTTGTCCAAATTGAAGATGTCGCAAAGCCGGTCAGTCAGCGCGGCGGGCGCGTCCTGCACCTCGAGGCGGACGGCGTTGCCGCGGTTGAGTTTGCGCAGTTCGTCCTCGATGGCGCGGAGCAGGTTGCGGGCTTCCTCCTCGTCGACGTAGAGGTTGCTGTTGCGCGTGATGCGGAACATGTGCGCGCCGCGGACTTTGACGCCGTGGAAGAGGCGACCTACGTGTTCCTGCACGAGGTTGCCGAGAAAAATGAAGTCCTGACTGTCGGCGCTGTTCGTCGGGTAGGGCAGGAGCCGGGGGAGAATGCGCGGAATTTGCACCACGGCGAGGTCGGTGCCGAGGCCTTCGCCTTCCAGTTCGACGATGAGGTTGAGGCTTTTGTTGAGGAGTTGTGGGAAAGGATGCGCCGGGTCGATGGCCAGCGGGGTGAGCACCGGAAAAATCTCGCGCTCGAAATATTCGTCGAAGTGCGCGCGCACCGCGGGGTCGACGTCCGGGTAACGGTGGAAGCGCACGCCTTTCTCCGCCAGTTGCGGCTGGATCTCGCGGCGCCAGCAATCGTATTGCGCGGCGACCAACTCGCGCACGCGCCGGGAAATGGCGGCCAGCTGCTGCGCGGCCGTCAGTCCGTCCGGACCGGTGGCATGCGAACCGGCTTGCAGGACCTGCTTGAGGCCGGCCACG
>JBIKXZ010000100.1:0-8725 GCA_044355525.1 Chthoniobacterales bacterium | reverse complement strand
CTTCGAAGGCGCGGCCAACAAACTCGTCGCCTTCCTCCATCCCAAATCCACCCAAGGCGTGCTCACCGAATTTTGTGCACCGCTCGAGGCGAAGAAATAATCCCCCATGCCCATCGACGAAAAACTCCTCCACGATCTCGACGAGCGCCGCGCCAACGCGCTGGTCAGCGGCGTGCCCGCCAAAGTCGAGGAGCGACACGACAGAGGACTTCTCACCGCGCGCGAACGTGTCGACTCGCTCTTCCAGCCCGGCTCATTCCAGGAATTCGGCATGTTCGCCGAACACCAGTGCACCAACTTCGGCATGACCGACAAAAAACTTCCGGCCGACGGCGTCATCACCGGCGTCGGTCTGATGGAAGGCCGCGCCGTGGCCACCTTCAGCCAGGACTTCCTCGTGGCCGGCGGATCGCTCGGACGCGTCCACGCGCAGAAAATTTGCGACCTCATGGACTACGCGCAGCGGGCCGGCGTGCCCATCGTCGCTTTCAACGACTCCGGCGGCGCCCGTATCCAAGAAGGCGTCCTCTCCCTCGCCGGTTACGGCCAAGTCTTCTTCCGCAATGTCCTCCTCTCCGGCGTCGTCCCCCAGATTGCCGTGATTTGCGGACCCTGCGCCGGCGGTGCGGCCTACTCTCCCGCGCTGATGGACTTCCTCATCATGACGAAGACCAACGCCAGCATGTTCATCTGCGGACCCGAGGTGATCAAAGCGGCCACCGGTCAGGTCACCACGATGGAGGAAATCGGCAGCGCGGCGGCCAATGCCACAGTCAGCGGCAACGTCCACTTCGTGGCCAACGACGACGCTCACGCCATCGAGATCGTGCGCAAACTTCTCTCCTTCCTGCCGTCGAACAACCTCATCGATCCGCCGCACCAGCCGACGCCCCAACTCGACCTCTCCGACGTTCCCGCCTTCGACGAGATCATCCCGTCCGACCCGAAGAAACCCTTCGACGTGCACAAAGTCATCGCCGCGCTGGTCGACGATGCCGACTTCCTCGAGGTCCACATGGAATGGGCCAAGAGCATCGTCGTCGGCTTCGCCCGCATCCAGGGCATCGTCACCGGTATCGTGGCCAACCAGCCGATGGTGCGCTCCGGCACGCTCGACATCGACAGCTCGGACAAAGCCGCGCGCTTCATCCGCTTCTGCAATCTCTACAACATTCCGATCGTCACGCTGGTCGACGTTCCCGGCTTCATGCCCGGCGTCGCCCAGGAACGCGGCGGCATCATCCGCCACGGCGCGAAAATGCTCTTTGCCTACGCCGCGGCCACCGTGCCGAAAATCACCGTCATCATGCGCAAAGCCTATGGCGGCGCCTACCTCGCCATGTGCAGCCGCGACATGGGAGCCGACATGGTTTTCGCCTGGCCGACCGCGGAGATCGCCGTGATGGGCGCCGAGGGGGCGGTGAAAATCGTTTTCCGCCGAGAAATCCAGGAAGCCGAAGACCCGAAAAAAGCGGAAGCCGACTTGGTCAAAAAATACCGCGAGGAATTCTCCTCGCCCTACCAGGCCGCGGCCAATGTGCAGATCACGGACGTCATCCCGCCAGCGCACACCCGCGCCGCCGTGGCCATGGCCCTGCGCAACACGCTCTCCAAACGCGAGACGCGTCCGCCCAAGAAGCACGGCAATATCCCGATGTAATCCATGAAAAAGCTCCGCGTCACCGTCGACGGCAAAGCTTACGATGTTCTCGTCGAAATCCTCGACGAAGGCGACACGCCCGCGCGTCCAGCCGCCCACCCGGCACACGTCGAACCGGCCCACGTCTCCGCTCCGCCCGCCGCTGCGGCCAACCGCGCCCCGACTTCCGCTGCGCATGGCGAAGTGCCCAGTCCGCTGGCCGGAAAAGTCGTTTCCATCGACGTGCAGCCCGGACAAAAAGTCGAAGCCGGCGCGCAGTTGCTCACGCTCGAGGCGATGAAAATGAACACCTACGTCTTCGCCCCCGCCGCCGGCACCGTCCAAGAAATCCTCGCCGCCCCCGGCGATGCCGTGGCCGAAGGGCAAGTGCTGGTCAGGATGTCGTGAAGATGACTGCGCTGCTCGCTCTGACTTTGCCGGAATACCCGACGCTGGCCGACAACCTGCAATATCAACTCACCGGGTTCCTCGTCGTTCTTTTCACCCTCGGCTCGCTGGCCTTTCTTGTCGGACTCATCGGTCGCGTCTTTGCCGCGTTCGACGCGCGAAGCGCTCCGGCCAGCGCCGCGATCCAGTCCGCATTGCCTTCACGCCCTCCATCCGTCGCGCCCGCGGAAGGCGAAATTCCCTCGGCCGCCCTGGCCGCCATCGCCGGAGCAGTCTCCGCCGCCTTGGGTGACAGCCGCTTTGCCATCCGCGGCGTGCAAGTGGCCGATCCGCGCCAGAATGCCGCGTGGAGCGCCGAAGGCCGGCGCAGCATCTACGCCTCGCGCAACCTCCGGTGAGCATCCTCCTCGACATC
Organism: Chthoniobacterales bacterium; assembly: GCA_044355525.1. GTDB lineage: Bacteria > Verrucomicrobiota > Verrucomicrobiia > Chthoniobacterales > JACTMZ01 > JACTMZ01. The sequence continues at coordinate 6,263 of JBIKXZ010000100.1, read as the reverse complement.
GCCCGCGACTTTGCCGCTTTCTTCCAGCTGACCGCCTTCTCAGCCGTCACGTGGCAAATGGCCGTCATGTGGATCGTCTGCGCCGTGCTGCTCTACCTCGGCATTCACAAGAAATTCGAACCGCTTCTCCTCGTTCCCATCGCCTTCGGCGCACTGCTGGCCAACCTCCCGACCGAGGGCCTCATCACCAGCCGCGTGCTGGCGGATGGCATGGTCGAGACGGGCGTGCTCACCGTGCACGGCACCACGCTCGACACCGGCGGCTTCCGCATCGACCACATCACCGGCGGCCTCTATGACTTCATCAGCCAAGGCATCAAGCTCGAGATCTTTCCCCCGCTCATTTTCCTCGGCATCGGCGCGCTGACCGATTTCGGCCCGCTCATCGCCAACCCCCGCACCCTGCTCCTCGGCGCCGCGGCGCAACTCGGCGTGCTCGCCACGTTCCTCGGCGCCGGACTTCTCGGCTTCAACGCGCAGCAATCCGCGTCGATCGGCATCATCGGCGGGGCGGACGGACCCACCGCCATCTTTCTCACCTCCAAGCTCGCACCCGAACTCCTCGGCGCAGTGGCCGTCGCGGCCTACACCTACATGGCCCTTGTCCCGCTCATCCAGCCGCCCATCATGCGTGCCCTCACCACGCAAAAGGAACGCAAGATCCGCATGCAATCACTGCGTCCCGTCTCGCGCCTCGAGAAACTTGTCTTCGCCCTCCTCGTCACCGTGACCATTACCCTGCTCGTTCCTCCCGCCGCGCCGCTCATCGGGATGCTCATGCTGGGCAATTTCCTGCGCGAATGCGGCGTGACCGAGCGCCTGCTCAAAGCTTCGCAGAACGAAATCATCAATGTGGTCACCATCTTTCTCGGCACCAGCGTGGGCATCACCATGGGCGGGGAAAACTTCCTTCGTCCGCAAACCCTCCTCATCATCGCCCTCGGCATCGTGGCCTTCGGACTCGGCACGGCCGGCGGGGTGCTTGCCGCGAAATTCCTCAATCTTTTCGCCCGCCACAGCCCGATCAATCCGCTCATCGGCTCCGCCGGGGTCAGCGCCGTGCCCATGGCCGCGCGCGTCTCACAAGTGGAAGGGCAGAAAGCCGACCCGTCCAACTTCCTCCTCATGCACGCCATGGGTCCGAATGTGGCCGGCGTCATCGGGACGGCCGTGATTGCCGGATTTTATCTGGCCACCCTCGGACGCTAGATGAGCGCCGCCCTTCGCACCCGCGAATGGCGCGGCTGGACCATGCACGAAGCCGATACCCTCGGCTCGACCAACGACTACGCGCGCGACCTCCCGCCATGGCACGCCATCCGCGCCCTGCGCCAGACCGCGGCGCGCGGACGCCACGGACGACGCTGGGACTCGGGTGAAGGCGGACTTTGGACTTCCATCGTCCTCCCCCTCGGTCCGCCGGACCGCGGATGGTCCGCCTTTCCCCTCGCCGCCGGACTCGCTGTTGTCTCCACGTTGCGCGGACTCGGTCTGATGCAAGCGCGTCTGCGTTGGCCGAACGACGTTCTCGTCGGACCGAAAAAAATCTGCGGTATCCTCATGGAGCGTTTCACCAGCGACCGCGTGGTCGTGGGACTCGGACTCAACGTGAGCAATGACCCCGCCGCGTCCGATCCCGAACTCTCCACCATCGCCACGTCCCTCGCCGGCGAACTTCCCATCGCACCCCCCATCGAAGACATCTACCACGACCTGCTCGTCGCCCTGCGCGTCCTGCACGGACGCGTTGCCGAAGAAGGCTTCGCCGCCTTGGCCGATGACATCAACCGTCACTGGGGCGGCACCCGCGAAGTCGAACTGCACGTCGCCAACGAAGTCATCCGCGGCCCCTTCCTCGGCATCGACAACCGTGGCGACCTGCTCGTCGAAATCAACGGCCACCCCGTCAGCCACTCCGCTCCCCACGTGCAGTTGATGCGGGAAGTCCCTTAAAGTAGAAGCGGCGTCCCCGCCGCTTAACCCACAAGACAAGCGGCGGGGCCTCCTGCTCGTAGGGCCTACGGCTCGGAGAGACGCCGCTTCTACTTTTTGCTCTCCTCCGCCTACCTTACCCAAATACCGCTTGCCCGCCCCCGCTCGCTCCCGCGACATTGTCCTCTTCATGACCGACTTCAAATTCAACGCCGACGGACTCATTCCCGTCATCGTGCAGGAAGCGACGGATAACGCACCGCCGCGCGGCCGCGTGCTTATGATGGCCTGGATGAACCGCGAGTCGCTGGAGAAAACACTCTCCACCGGCAAGATGCATTATTGGAGCCGCTCCCGGCAAAAACTCTGGTTCAAGGGTGAATCGAGCGGTCACACCCAGGATGTCGTCCGCTGGTATGCCGACTGCGACAAGGACTGTCTTCTCTTCGAAGTGAAACAAACCACCGGCGCCTGCCACACCGGCTATGAAAGCTGCTTCTTCCAGGGATATGACATGAAGGGCTCACCGCTTCCCCTCGCGGAACAGCCCGCTTTCGATGCGGGCAAAGTTTATTCGCAATAGTCGTCCATGACGGACGATTCACTCGACTTCCGCTCCGTGGCCGACCGCCTCGGACCATCCCTCCTCCGCCGTCGCCTCCACGCGCAGGCCAATCTGCGCGCCCGCCTCGTCCACCAAGGCGAAGGACCGCTCGCCGTCGAACGCGTCATTCCCGTCGACCGCATCATCACGCGCCTTCTCGAAATCTCCGGCTTGGCCGCCCGCGGACGCGCCAACTGCCTCGACATCCACACCGTGGTCCGCGACCAACCGCTGGCCAATCTCCCGCCGGCCTTCGACGGCTTCCGCCTGCTCCAGATTTCCGACCTTCATCTCGATTGCGTCGAAGGGTTCACCGACCGTCTCATCGACCTCATCGATGGCACGCCGCACGATCTGGCCGTCATCACCGGCGACTTTGCCGACCACGCCGCCGGTTACTTCCACGATTGCCTTGATGATATCCGCCGCCTTGGCTTCGCACTCGGACCCGGCGCCCTCACCATCCTGGGAAACCACGACATCATCGAGATTGTCCCCCACCTCGAAGAAGCTGGCATGCGCGTCCTGCTCAACGAAAACATCGCGATCGAACGCGATGGACAACAGCTTTGGTTTGCCGGGATCGACGATCCGCATTTTTACCGCACGCACGATTTCGAGGCTGCGCGCCGCGGCATTCCGCAGGGCGCATGTTCCGTTCTTCTCTCACACAGCCCCACGACCTACGACGAAGCCCGGCACTATGGGTTCAACTTCATGCTGAGCGGACACACCCACGGCGGACAAATTTGCCTCCCCGGCGGCATTGCCCTCGTCCGCAACGGACGCTGTCCGACCGCCCAATTCACCGGTGCTTGGACCCACCACGGACTCCACGGCTACACCGCGCGCGGCACCGGTTCCTGCGGCGTCCCCGCACGCTTCAACTGCCCGCCGGAAGTCACCGTGCACGTGCTACGCAGCATTTAGTTGTAGCGGCGCCGTCCCCGGCGCCGGTCGTTCTATCGTTCTGTAGCCGGGGACGGCGACGCTACATTTCACGGAAACAACCCGCGATCCCGCTTGGCCTCGAGCACCCGCTCCACCCCGATGGCCATGGCCGCGGTGCGGGTGGGGACATTGCGCTCCTTCGAGCGCTTGATCACCGCACTGAATGCCGTGTCGAGAATGCGGTAAAGCCGGTCAGTCATCTCGATGTCGCTCCAGAACAAACTCTGCATGTCCTGCACCCATTCGAAATACGAGGTGATCACGCCGCCCGCGTTGCACAGCACGTCGGGGATCACGAAAATTTCGTCCCGACGCTTGTCGAGCACCTCGTCCGCCTCGGGCGTGGTCGGACCATTGGCCGCCTCGGCCAACACGCGGCAACGCAGGAGCGCGGCGTTGCTCGCGTGGATGACGCGCTCGATCGCCGCCGGCACCAGCACGTCGCACGGAAGCGTGAGAAAATCCTCAGTCTTGATCCGCTCGCCCTGCGGGAAATCCTCCAATGTCTTGTGCTGCTGCACATGCTTGTCGGCCGCGGCGACATCAAGGCCCTTCGGATCGTAAAGACAAACCGTGTGGTCGCTTAGTCCGGTGACTTTCATGCCCGACTTGTAGGCCAGCCCGCAGGCTGTGACCGATCCGACATTGCCGAAACCCTGGACAATGGCCGTGCACTTGGCCGGCTCGATCTTCAAATGATCCAGCGCCCGCTCAATAAGGAAAACGACCCCGCGTCCGGTCGATTCGCGGCGCCCGGCCACGCCGCCAATGGCCACGGGCTTGCCAGTGACGATTTCCGGCACGGCATGGCCCGCGTGCATCGAATAGGTGTCCATGAACCACGCCATGACCTGGGCGTTGGTCCCCATATCCGGACCCATGATGTCGGTGCGCGGGCCGACGAACGGGATCATTTCCTGCATGTAGCGGCGGGAAAGTTTTTCCATTTCGCGGCGCGACAGTTTGTTCGGGTCGACCGCGACCCCGCCCTTGGCGCCACCGTAGGGAAGCCCGACCAGCGCGCATTTCCAGCTCATCCAAACGGAGAGGGCCGCCGACTCGCCGAGCGTAAGATTCGGCGAAAACCGCGTGCCGCCTTTGGTCGGACCGATGCTCAAGTGATGCTGGACGCGGTAGCCGTGATAAACCTCGACCCGGCCGTCATCGAGTTCGACCGGCAGCGAGACGGTGACCGAGCGCTTGGGTTGGATGATGCGCTGACGGTATTGCTGCGGAATCTCGAGGTGATCGGCCAGCACCTCGAATTGCTTCACGGCCATGCGAAAGACCGGATCGGAAGAATAAAAGCTGTCCATAAAGACCCCGCTCAGGGCGCAATCTGCAGGGATTCTTTCAATCTGGCGAAAACTTTTTCGCCGATACCGGGCACGCGCCGCAGATCTTCCACTGTCTGGTAAGGACGCCCCTCGACAATGCGCTCGGCCAGCACCTCGCCCACACCGGGCAGCAACATGATTTCATCGACCGTCGCCGTATTCGGATCGATCGGCTGCCCGGCATCCGTGCCGAACGCCTCCTCAAGTTCGCGCTCCTCTTTGCGACGGTCTTCGCGCAAGGCGACCAAGCGCTGCGGATCGGTCTTGGACCAAATGCCGCGGCGGGCGATGGCTGCGCCGAGTTCCAGATCGACCATCTTGGCTTCAGCCGCCTCGGTGCCCAGTCCATCCGGTGTGTTGCGGCGCACGCCGTAACTGCGCGCCAATCCCTCGCCGACCAACACCTCGCCAAGGTCGCGTCCGTCGGACAAAGTCACGAACCCGTAAGTCCGCGGCTTGGCCGAGCGCCCGGGTGCGGAGGCGAAAGCCGTGTGCACCGTGAACGGCTTCGCGAGCAGCTTTTTTAATTCGTCCGCAGCCCGGCGTCCGAACTCGAGGGTCACTTGATGATCATCGATCCCGAAATAAGACGACTGATCGCGCACGCGCCGCTGGTCGGTTTCCGTCGCCGCAGCGACCTCGTTGCAATCGACATAATAAAGCCGCAGGACGATTTCTTTGCCGTCCGGCAGTTTGACCGGAAAGCTGTCGCCATCCGACCAACCAGCCTCGACCAAGCGGCAATTTTCGAACTTTTGCAATTCCTGGGCCGAAGCGATGCAGACCAAGGAGAGCAAAAGCAAAGCGACGAGACGCTTCATAACGGGAAGCTACCACAGGAGGCAGGCACTAGCCAGCGCGCGCCCTACTGATTGGTAAAGATGACGCGGTAGAAGTTGTTCGTGCCGGGGGTGACGGGCACGTTGAACTCCTGGCGCTGGTAGTAAGCGGGCAGCGGAATCTCGAGTTGATTGGGCGAATTGCTGATCGTCACCGTGTAATTCGTCCAAGGTCCGGTGGAGAGGTTCGTCGTGTTCTGCACCGCGTAATTGGTCATGGCGTTGCTCAGAGCGATAAAGCTGATGTTGGACGCCGCCATTGCGAGCAGCGCCGGTGTCCCGATCGTCGGATTGCCGCCGAAGGCGTATTCTTTGTTGTTGTCGAAGCCGTCGCCATCGGGGTCGGCGGTGCGGTTGGTGTTCGTGCCGGACAAAGCCCATGCCCCGACCCATCCGCTGTAGCTGAGGTAGGGTGGCGGCAAGGAACCGCTGAACTGGATCGTGATGGTGTTGGTGTTGGTTCCGCTGACAAAAGGCGGACTGTTGTTGCTGTAGGCGTTCACGGCGACGATCTTGATGTTCGTGCTGCTTCCAGGCGTGCCGACCGGTGTTCCCGCCAAGGAAGCGACGAAGGTGGGGCTGGCCGTCCCGTATTAGGGA
>JBIKXZ010000099.1:0-8749 GCA_044355525.1 Chthoniobacterales bacterium | reverse complement strand
ACCTCGATCCTGAAAACGGTCGTCATCATGGGCATCGTTCTCACCATGGTGGCCTATTCGGTCTGGGCGGAACGCAAAGTCAGTGCCTTCATCCAAGACCGCATCGGACCCAACCGCGTCGGCTGGGCCGGACTCATCCAACCCATCGCCGACGGCGTGAAACTCCTCCTCAAGGAAAACTTCGTCCCGGCCAGCGTGAACAAATTCTATTTCAGCATCGCACCCAGCCTCGCCATGGTGCCGGCCATCCTCGTTCTGGCCGTCCTTCCCTTCGGCAGCACGCTCTTCGGCGTTCCCATGGTCATCGCCGACCTCGACATCGGCGTCCTCTGGGTCTTCGCCGTTTCCTCGCTTGGCGTTTACGGCATCGTTCTCGCCGGCTGGGCTTCGAATTCGAAATACCCCTTCCTCGGCGGCATCCGTTCGAGTTCGCAGATGATTTCCTACGAACTCGCCCTCGGGCTCTCCGTCATTCCCGTCTTCATGATCACCGGCACGCTCAACCTCGGTGAGATCGTGCAATACCAGGTCGAAAACGGATGGATGGTCTTCCCCGCGTGGTTCTCCAGCGGCGCCGGCCCGCTCGAAATCACCACGGACAGCGGCGCCATGTTCGGGCTGAGCCTGGAAAAAACACTCCTTTGGATCCCCATGATGATTTCGTTCGTAGTCTTCATGATCGCCATGTTCGCCGAAACCAACCGCGTGCCCTTCGACTTGCCCGAGGCCGAGCAGGAACTCGTCGGCGGTTACCACACGGAATACTCGTCGATGCGCTTCGCCCTCTTCTTCCTCGGCGAATACGCCGCCATGATCGCGGGGGCCGGCGTCATCGTGACCCTCTTCCTCGGCGGATGGAGCCTGCCCTTCGTGCCCGACGGATCGCAGGGCTGGTTCTGGGCACTGGTCAACATCGGCACGTTCTTCGCCAAAGTCGCCGCCATCATCTTCTTCTTCCTCTGGGTCCGCTGGACCCTCCCGCGTTTCCGCTTCGACCAGTTGATGAAACTCGGCTGGTATGTTTTCTTCGAGGTCGCGCTGGTCAACATCTTCATCACCGCCGGCATCCTCGCTTACCTCAAATCCTGACATGGCCACCGTCGTCCAACGTCCGAAACTCAGCCTTCTCGAGCGCTCCTACTTCCCCGCGCTCCTCGGCGGCCTGTGGATCACGATCAAGCACTTCTTCAAAATGATGGCCGGACGTACGCACGTCACCATGCAGTATCCCGAGCAGAAGTGGGACAGCGCCATGCCCGAGTGGTATCGCGGCGCCCCGACCCTCGTGCGCGACGAACACGGACGCGAACGCTGCGTGGCTTGCCAACTCTGCGAATTCATCTGCCCGCCCCGCGCCATCACCATCAAGCCGGGCGAACTCGAGGCCGATAGCAAGTGGGCCAAGGTCGAGAAGTTCCCCGAGAAATTCGACATCGATATGATCCGCTGCATCTATTGCGGACTTTGCGAGGAAGTCTGCCCCGAGCAGGCCATCTTCCTGCGCAAGGACTACTCGATCACCGGCCTGACCCGCGCCGAAATGGTCCACGACAAGGAAAAGCTCTACGAACTGGGCGGCGTGATGAACGGACTCGTCCACAAGTGGAACGAAAAAAAGTGATCGAAAGGGGCCTCCGCGCCTCCTAAGCTGTCGGCTTCCGGCCTGAAAAAGCGGCGCATGAAGCGCCCCCGGCGCAAACCACCGCATGCTCACCATCCTGTTCTGGGTTTTCTCCGTGCTGATGCTCGCCTCGGCCGCGGCCGTGGTCCTCTTCCGCAACCCGGTCAACAGCGCGATGAGCCTCGTCCTCTCCTTCCTCGCCCTCGCCGCCCTCTTTGTCACCCTCGACGCCTACTTTATCGGCGTCATCCAAGTCCTCGTCTACGCCGGAGCGGTCATGGTGCTCTTTCTCTTCATCATCATGCTCCTCGACCTCAAGGCCGAGACGCGGCGCAAATTGAACATCGCCGCGCTGGCCGGCGGACTCGCCGTGCTCGGCGGCTTCGTCGTCCTCATCACCCAAGTCATCAAGTCGCTCCCGACCTCCTCCGACAAATTCCCCGCCCTCGCCCGCACCGGTTACTCCGACACCTACGACGTCGGCATGGCCCTCTTCAGCAACTTCAACCTCCCCTTCCAAGTCATCGGCGTCCTCCTCCTCGTCGCCACCGTCGGCGTCGTCATCCTGAGCCGCCGCAGCCTGCGCTGATCCCATGCCCACTCTCGGCGATTATCTTTTGGTCAGCGGCCTCCTTTTTTCGATCGGACTCGCCGGCGTCCTCCTGCGCCGCAACCTCCTCATTATCTTCATGGGCCTCGAGCTCATGCTCAACGCCGCCAACCTCTCGCTCGTCGCCTTCGCCCGCCACGGCGTCACCGCGTTCGGACTCCCCGACTACGACGCGCAGGTCTTGGTGTTCTTCATCATCACCGTGGCCGCCGCCGAGGTGGCTGTCGGCCTCGCCATCATCGTCGCGCTCTACCGCCTGCGGCAAACCACGCACGTCGAGGATCTCGACAAAATGAAATTCTGACGTCGCGATGAATCCGCAACTTTATCCCTGGATCATCCTCTTTGCGCCGCTCGTCGCGGCGGCGTTCATCCTCTTCGTTCTTCCGCGCAACAACACCGCCGCCGGCGCCGTCGGTATCCTCACCGCCGCCCTCGCCTGCTTCCTCAGCTGGAAAGTTTTCCTCGATCCGTCCCTTGCCGTCACCGCGCAGATCCCCTGGATCGACGTCCCCGGCGTCTTCTCCGTCCCCATCGGCATCATCCTCGACAGCCTGAGTCGCGTCATGCTCGTCGTCGTCACGACCATCGCCCTGCTCGTCTTCATTTATTCCGCCGGCTACATGCGCGGCGACGAAGGCATCCCGCGCTACTACGCGTCGCTCTGCCTCTTCCTCTTTTCCATGCTCGGCATCGTCCTGGCTGACAACTTCGTCATGATGTTCATCTTCTGGGAACTGGTCGGCGTCAGTTCCTACCTGCTCATCGGACATTATTTCCGCAAGGACTCCGCCGCGGACGCCGCCAAGCAGGCCTTTACCGTCAACCGCGTCGGCGACTTCGGCTTCATGCTCGGCATCCTCATGCTCTGGCTGGCCACCGGATCGATCATGTTCGCCGGCATCGAGCAAAACCTTTCGGCCGTCACCATGCACCCGGCGTATCTCACCGCCGCCTGCCTGCTCGTCTTCTGCGGCACGATCGGAAAATCCGCGCAAATGCCCCTCCATGTCTGGCTACCCAACTCGATGGAAGGCCCGACCCCGGTCTCCTCTCTCCTCCACGCCGCCACCATGGTCGCCGCCGGCGTCTACATGCTCGCCCGCATTTTCCCCATCCTGCTCGCCGCGCCGGAAGTCACGCGCGAAGTCATCATGTGGGTCGGCGCCATCACCTGCTTCGCCGCGGGACTCATGGCCACGCAGCAGGACGACATCAAACGGATCCTCGCCTACTCCACCATTTCGCAACTCGGCTACATGGTCGTCGGCATCGCCGTCGCGCCCGCGGGCGATGTCGCCATGTTCCATCTTTTCACCCACGCATTCTTCAAGTGCATGCTCTTCCTCTGCGCGGGCTCGGTCATCATCGCCCTTCACCACGAGCAGGATATCTGGAAAATGGGCGGACTCCTCGGACGCATGCCACTCACCGCACTCTGCGTCGTCATCGGAACCCTCGCCCTGACTGGCACACCTTGGTTCAGCGGTTACTACAGCAAAGATCTCATCGTCGCCTACGCGCACGGAGTGAATAGCTCGGTCTTCTGGATCACCGCCGGCGCCGCGCTGCTCACCTCGTTTTACATGTTCCGCCTTTTCTTCGTCGTCTTCATGGGCAAACCGCGTTCGAGCCACGCGGAACACGCGCACCAGTCGCCCGCCGTGATGACCATCCCGCTTCTCTTGCTCGCCATTCCCTCGGTTGCCGCAGGCTATCCGGTCATCGCCAAACATTTCTTCGATCTCCCGCACCCCGAAATCCCGAAGATCGTCCATCTCGCCCTGCTCGCCGCCTTGCTCGGCGGACTCGTCCTAGCCGCGCTGCTTTACCTGCGCGGACCGGCCAAAGATCCCGTGCGCATCCCGCTTTTCGCCAACCGCCTCTACATCGACAATTTCTACAACTGGCTCGTCGCCCGCGTGCAGGGCGGACTCGGTGTGCTCTCTTCGTGGTTTGATCGCTGGATCATCGACGGCCTCATCGTCACCGGCAGCGCCCGCACCGTCTGGGGCGCCGGCTACCTCCTGCGTCTTCTCCAACTCGGCAATCTGCAAGCTTACGCCTTCTTCTTCGGCGCGGGTGTGCTGCTCGTCCTCTACTTCTTGGTCTTCCGCTGATGAGCCCGCTGCTTTCCCTCGTCCTTATCCCGCTGGTCACTGCCGCTTTCTGCATGGCGGGCGCCGCACCGCGCCGCATCTCACTCTTCGGCGCGGGCGCGAACCTGCTCCTCAGCCTTTATCTGCTCGCATCCTACAATCTTGAAATCGGCGGATTCCAATTCGTCAGCGAAAACGCCCTCTTCCCCGCTTACGGCCTCAGCTTTTCGCTCGGGGCTGACGGACTGAGCATGGTGCTCCTGCTTCTCGCCACGCTCGTTACCTTCGCTGCCGTCTGGTCCACGCCGAAAGTCGAGAAATCGCCCGGCATGTTTTACGCGTGCCTGCTTTTCATTTCGGCCGGTGCGATCGGTGCCTTTGCCTCGATCGACCTCTTCTTCTTCTACGCCTTCCACGAACTCGCCCTCATCCCGACCTTCCTCCTCATCGGCATCTGGGGCTCAGGCGAACGTCAACGCATCGCCTGGAAAGTCACCATCTACCTTGCCTTTGGCAGCTTCATTCTCCTGCTCGGACTGATCGGCCTCTGGCTCGCCGTGCCCGAAGGACTGCGCACGCTCGATATCCGTCTCCTCCAACAACTCGGCTACGCCGGCATCCTTGCTCCCGGACCCGTCGTCTATCTTCTCCTTCTCTTCGGCTTCGGCATCCTCATCGCTCTCTTCCCCTTCCACACCTGGGCGCCCGAAGCCTACGCGTCCGCCCCCGCGCCCGCCGCTATGCTCCACGCCGGCGTGCTGAAAAAATTCGGACTCTACGGACTCCTACGTATCGCCGTTCCCATCTTCCCCGAGGAAATCCAGCAATTCGCCCATCTCGTCCTGGTCCTCCTTCTCGGCAACATCCTCTACGTCGGCTTCGTCACCCTCGCGCAAAAACGCCTCGATCTCATGCTCGGCTACTCGAGCGTCATGCACATGGGCTACGCGTTTCTCGGTTTCGTCGCGCTCAACCAACTCGGACTCGGCGGCATGTCGCTCATGCTCTTCGCCCACGGACTCACCATCGCCGCACTCTTCGCCCTCTGCGGGGAAATTGGGCGCCGCACCGGCACGCTCGAATTTTCCCAACTCGGCGGCATGGCCGGACTCACTCCGAAACTCGGACTCCTCTTCGGCTTCGCCGCCATGGCCTCCCTCGGACTCCCCGGCTTCGCCACCTTCGCCAGCGAAATCATGATTTTCTTCGGGGCCTTCGCCCGCGGCAACGTCGGCGGCTTCAACTGGTTCCAAACCTGCACCGCCCTTGCCCTCTGGGGAGTGGTCATTTCCGCCGTCTACATGCTCCGCGCTTACCGCAACATTTTCTGGGGCGCGCGCGGGTCGGCGGTCAAGGACAACACCGAGGACCTCGGATGTGATGTTCGCTGGGCTGTCATCCTGCTCATCGCCGTGCTCCTCCTCACCGGATTCCGTCCCGGTCTTCTTCTCGATTACCTCAACCCGGTCTTCGCCGCCCTGAACTGATGAATCCGCTCTACCTCGAAGTTCTGGTTGTCCTGCTCGGCATCGTCCTGCTCATTGCCGAAGCCTTCGACGGTGCCAGCGCCAAGCGCGGCATCGTCTACGCCGGCATCGCAGGATTGATCGGCATCCTCGCCGCCAGCTTCTTCATCGACCCCGCGGCCATGAACGCCGCTGCGCCTTACGCGCGGTTCTACAGCGCCGATGCGTTGGCCATCTTCCTTAAACAATTCGCCCTCCTCGCAACCATCGTCGTGCTCGTCATGTCGCTCGAATACGCACCGACCGTCGAAGCAAACATGCCGTCCGAACGCCGCGGGGCCGGACTCGGGGAATTCTACGTGCTTCCGATCTTCGCCTGCGCCGGCCTCATGTGGATGGCCTCGGCCGTCGACTTCGTGATGATCTTCGTCTCACTCGAACTCGTCACCATCGCCTTCTACATCCTCGTCTCCTACCTGCGCCGCAGCGAAGCCAGCCTCGAGTCCGGCACCAAGTATCTCGTCCTCGGCGCCCTCTCCACCGGCTTCCTCGTCTACGGCATCACCTGGATTTACGGCGTGACCGGACAATTCAACCTCGCCGCCATCGCGGAAAAACTCCCTGCTCTCGACCAAGCCGCCGCCCCCGCTCTGCTCTTCGGCTTCGGCCTCGTCCTCATCTCGCTCGGCTTCAAAATTGCCGCTGCCCCGTTCCAATTCTGGGTCCCCGACGTCTACCAAGGCGCGCCCACCCCGGTCACCGCCTTCCTCTCCGTCGCGTCAAAAGCCGCCGGCTTCATCGTCCTCCTTCGCGTCGTCCAAACCTTTCTCGTTGTCCCCGCCCTGCAGGAAAAAATCCTCCCGCTCCTCGCCGTCATTGCCGGTGCAACCATGGTCTTCGGCAACCTCGCCGCCATCCCGCAGTCCAATCTCAAACGACTCCTCGCCTATTCGAGCATCGGCCACGCCGGCTATCTCCTCCTCGGCGTCGTCTCCATCGGCGCACCCTTTGCCGGCACCGCCATCGTCTTTTACCTCGCCGCCTATCTGCTCATGACCCTGCTTGCGTTCTTGGTCATGACCATCGTCGCGCAAGCCTCGGGGGGGGATGACCTAGCCGATTTCAACGGACTCAACCAGCGCGCCCCGCATTTGGCCTTCGCCATGCTGATCGCCATGCTCTCGCTCGCCGGCATCCCCCTCACCGCGGGATTCCTCGGCAAGTTGTTCATCTTCGAATGCGCCATGGAGCAGGAACATTGGATCCTCGTCATCCTCGGCGTCATCACCGTCGCCGCTGGCTTCTACTACTATCTGAAGGTGATCCGCGCCATGTATTGGCAGCAACCCGCCAACCCCGACGCCCCCGAAATCGAAGTCGGCCCCCTGGCCAAAATCACCATCGCCCTCCTCTGTGCCCTCATCATCTGGCTCGGCGTCTACCCCGGACCGCTCCTCGCGCTACTACCATAAAAGTAGAAGCGGCGTCCCCGCCGCTTATCCCAAAAATCGCGCCGCGAGGCGCCACCCCCTGTAGCGTCGCCGCTACATTCTCCCTGTCTCCCCATCCCCCCCTTGACAATGTGTTGCATCCGCAACACGTTGCCCGCATGAAAACCGCCGCCGTGCACAGCCGGATCGAACCGCGCATCAAAAAGAAGGCCGAGACTATCCTCCACCGTCTGGGCGTCAGCCCGACGGACGCCATACGCATGTTCTACACGCAGATCACCCTCCGCAACGGCCTTCCCTTCCCAGTCGAGATTCCCAATGCAACCACCCGCCAAGCCCTGGAGGATTCACGAACCGGACGCGGTCTCACCACACACCGCAACGCAAAAGACCTCTTCGCCAGCTGGGACCAGTGAGAGCGATCCATGAGACCTCGCAGTTCCGCAAGGACATCAAACGCCTGAAGAAGCGCGGCAAGGATCTTGCCAAACTCAAGGAGATCGTTCTCCGGATCGTCGAGGGTCAACCCCTCGAACCCAAGCATCGTGACCACCCCCTGACCGGCCCCTGGAGCGGCTCACGCGACTGCCATATCGAACCTGACTCGCTACTCCTCTACCGCGCCGACGACAACATGCTCTACCTCGAACGGTCCGGAACCCACAGCGACCTGTTCGGTTCCTGAGCGTCGCCGCGCGCCGCTGCATTTCTCAATCCCCCGCAATCTCGTCCGGCAACTCATTCCGATTGCCGGCCGTCTTCGGAAAATGGCGCGCCAGCAATTCCCCCGCGCGCCGGATCCCTTTGACCAATCCTTCGGTGAAACGCCCTTCGGCAAAATCCGCTTCCAACATTTTCGCCGTTTCCTGCCAGAAACCTTCCCCGCACTTGGCATGCACCGCCTCGTCTCCGATGACGGCAAACTTCCGTTCGCGCGGCACCACGTAGAAAAGCACCGCGTTGCGATCATCCGTGGTGTCCATATCCAGACGGTGGAATTCCTTGTGCGCCCGCTTGGTCACATCGTGTCCGCGCAAGCGCCGGCGTGAAACAAAGACCCGCACCTCGCCGGACGTCCCGCGTTCGGTCTCGCGCACCGCGGCGAGCACCGCCGGCTCGTCGATCTTCTCGAGAAATTCTTTCGCGTTCATCTCACCATCTCCCGCTAGCCCCGCCTCCGCCGAAGCCACCGCCTCCGCCGATCGATCCACCGCCGAAACCACCTCCACCAAATCCCCCACCACCGAACCCGCCGCCTCCAAATCCTCCCCCGTAACCGCCGGGGAAGAACACGTCGCGGCGACCGCGCGGCGTGTAGACCGTGCCTCCGTTGCCATGACTGCGTTGGATGATGATGATCAGAATGATGATAAGGATGATCCAAAAAATCAGCGAGGCCGCGGGATCGCCTTGCATGGCCTGCTCCTCGGCCAAGGTGCGGCCCGACCCTTCGTATTCGCCGCGCGTCGCGTCCATGAGTGACGACACGCCGCGGATGATGC
>JBIKXZ010000263.1:0-2765 GCA_044355525.1 Chthoniobacterales bacterium | reverse complement strand
GGATGACAGAACCAGATTGTTTTTTGCCGTGTGACCCCGGCAAAAAACAGACGTCCGTAAAAGGCATTGCGATCGAAGCCGGTCTTTGAGGTCATTGATTTTGCCCGATGTCAGTCGGGCAAAATGTTATCCTGTCTTTTATCTTCTTATATCCGTGGCTAAGTGCCTTTCCTCTTTTCGGATCGAGCTGTCCCCCCCCTCAAGGACTTCCGAAATCACGCCTTGCCACGCAACCGGTGGCGGAGGGGCCGGGGCGCAAACGCGCGGCTGGAGAAAAAGTCGAAGTCTACCGACTTGCGGTGACCTAACCGCAGTGCGAGGGCCGTTCCTCCGTAGAGGACAAAACCCGGAAATCCCCGCCGCAGGCGGTGTTCCCAAAGGTCGCGCTGCTCCGGGGGCAGGACGTCGAGATGCCAGTTCACCGCAGAGGCCATGCCGCCGGTTGGCCGGGCAAGGCCGGGATTTCCCGGTGGCCCATCTTCTTGTGCCAAAACGTCCACGACTTGGCATCGAATACACCGCACGGCGGCGCGGACAAAACTTCCTCGAAAATCTCCGGGCCGAAACGGTCGCGCAAATTCCGGATATCCTCCAGTGTGCCCAAGGCCATCACCTGCGCGGCGACCCGCTGCGGCGAGCGCTCGGTCTCATCGGCATCCCACCAGAACAAGCGCTCGAAACCGACTCTTTCCATAGAACAATAATAATAATACATCCCATCGCAGGCTGGCTAAAGCGCATTTTCGCCGGGTTCGCTGGCGTTGAGCGGCCCGGAAAACAAAACACCCGCCCCTTGCGAGACGCGTGTTGCTGGTGAGCGGCGGTGGAAAAATCAGGAAACCTTCGCGCGTTTGCGCCGGCGCATGAAGGTCGCACCACCGGCAAGCCTCACCCGCCGGCCGGGCGCGGGAGGTAGGCTTGGAGTTGCGGGAGGAGTTTTTTGACGATGGAGCCGTCTTTGGTGATGAGCGAGTGGACGCGGCCGCTGAGGCGTGTGCGGTCCTGTTCGGTCAGGTCTTTCGCCGTGACGACGATCACCGGGGTGTGAACGAACCGCGGATCGCGGCGGAAGTGGTCGAGGAATTCGAAGCCGTCCATGCGCGGCATCATGAGATCGAGCAGGACGAGCGACGGTTCGGTTTCGCGCACGGCCTCGAGCGCGGCCACGCCGTCGCCGGCGAGGAGGACTTTCCAACCCTGCTTGACCATGGTGCGTTGGAGCTGGTCGCGCGAAGCTTCGTCGTCTTCCACGATGAGCACGGTGCGGGCCTGCGCGCCGAGATCGAGACGTTCGAGGGTGCCGCGCAACCGCGTCCAATCGACCGGCTTGGCCAGGTAATCGAAGACCCCGAGGGCGACGCCCATTTCACGGCTGTCGGTGATGGTGACGAGAATGATCGGGATGTGCGCGGTGTCGGGATCGGCTTTGAGCGCGTTGATGACCGACCAGCCGTCCATGCCGGGCATCATCACATCGGTGGTGATGGCCACGGGATGTTTCGTCTTGGCCAACTCGAGGCCGTCGCGGCCGTTGCTCGCGGTGTGTACGTCGAAACCTTCCTTAGTCAGGAAACGGCTCATCAGGTCGAGCACGGTGGGATCGTCGTCGATCACCACGACGGAGGGACGTCCGGATGTTCCGGTCGTGCCGGCTGGCGCGGCCGCGGCGGGTGCGGCCGGCACTTCCTCCTGCGGTGCCGCGGCCGGCAAGGCGACGGTGAAGGTCGAGCCTTCGCCCGGAACGCTCTCCACGGTGATATCGCCCCCGAGCAGCCGGCAAAAATCGCGGCTGATGGCCAGGCCGAGCCCGGTGCCGCCGAATTTGCGCGTGGTCGAAGCGTCGGCTTGGCTGAAGGCCTGGAAGAGGCGGCCCATCTGCTCGGGTGTCATGCCGATGCCGCTGTCGCTCACCGCGAAGCGCAGCCAATCGGCGCCGTTTTCCGCGGTGCGCGTGACGACGAGGCGGAGCTTTCCTTTCTCGGTGAATTTGCTCGCGTTGCTCAGCAGGTTGAAAAGCATCTGGCGGATCTTGGTGAGATCGCTGTGCATCGTGCCGGCGTCGGCGGGAAGTTCGACCTCGAGGTGGTTGTCGTTCTTTTTGACCAGTGGGAGCACGGTCGATTCCACCTCGCGCACCATGGTGGCGACGTCGATCGTCTCGCAATAGATGGTCATTTTGCCGGCCTCGATCTTCGAAAGGTCGAGCACGTCGTTGATCAGCCCGAGCAGGTGCTTGCCGGCGCTGTGGATTTTTTTGAGGTCGGGAATGAATTCGTCCTGACCGAGATCCTGCATCTCCTCGGTGAGCATTTCGCTGTAGCCGATGATGGCGTTCATCGGCGTGCGCAACTCGTGGCTCATGTTGGCGAGGAAGGCGCTCTTCGTGCGGTTGGCCTCCTCGGCCTGGTCGCGCGCTTCGGCCAGTTCCGCGGTGCGCAGGCGCACTTTCTCGTCCATCGTCTCGATCATCTCGCGCAATTGGCCGGTCATGCCGTTGAAGTCGCGGGCCAGATCGCCGATTTCGTTGCGACTACTCACTTCGGCGCGGCGGTGCAGGTTGCCGCCAGCCACTTCGTGCGCGGCGGCGGTGAGTTCCTCGATGGGACGCGAGAAAGAGCGCGCCACCATCCATGCGGCCAGCGCGGCGAGGAGGCCGCTGACCAATGCGATACCGATGGACAATTTGCGCAGGAGCGAGACCGGGGCGAAGGCTTCGTCGTCATCGATCTTCACCACCACGCCCCAACGCAGCGCGGGCAGGTATT
>JBIKXZ010000098.1:0-8813 GCA_044355525.1 Chthoniobacterales bacterium | reverse complement strand
CTCGTCGAGATCGTGGAGAAGTTTTTCGTCGATGGGCATGGGGGATTATTTCTTCGCCTCGAGCGGTGCACAAAATTCGGTGAGCACGCCTTGGGTGGATTTGGGATGGAGGAAGGCGACGAGTTTGTTGGCCGCGCCTTCGAAGGGTTTTTCGTGGATGAGTTGGCAACCGGCGTCTTTGGCTTGCGCGAGTTGCGCGCTGATGTTGTCCGTGGCGAAGGCCACGTGATGCACCCCGCCGTGCGGGTTTTTCTCGAGGAACTTGGCGATGGGGCTTTCGGGCGAGGTCGGTTCGAGAAGTTCGAGGTGGGTTTCGCCGACGTGGAAGAAAGCGGTGCGGACCTTTTGGCTGGCCACCTCTTCAATCTGCTCGCACTTCAGGCCGAGGGCCTGCTCGTAGAAGGGAATGGATTCCTCCAGCGAACGCACCGCAATGCCAAGGTGGTCAATGCGCTGCAGCATGGCTTGATCGTCGTCCTGCCGCGAACGGCAGGCAAGAATAAGTTCGGCTAATAGTTCGCGTCCCGCATGGGGTATTCTCTCAGGAAAAGTAGGTGTCCGCGTGGTCGTAGGGCGGCGCGCAGCAGCAGAGAAAGCGGAGATCGGATTTCGCGGTGATTTGGTGGCGGGCGCCGGGCGGGATGAGAATGGCGTCGCCGGGGCCGACGTCGCGGGTTTCGCCGCCGATCTCCATTTGCGCGGTGCCTTCGAGAAGGAAATAGAACTCCTCGCAGAGTTTGTGGTAGTGGCGCTCGGTGGATTGGCCGGGGGCCATGGTGGCTTCGGCTAGACTTTGTTTTTCGACGGGCGCGTTGGTGCGGTCGAGGATGCTGCGGATGGTGGAACCGTCTTTCGTGGTGAAGGGGCTTTGATTTCCGAGTTGCTGGACTATCATGGGGGAAGAATATGCGATTTTTCGAAGGATGCACCGCCCTAATCACGGGGGCTTCGGCGGGATTGGGCGCGGAATTTGCCCGGCAACTGGCCCCGGTCGCCGACAAACTCGTCCTGGTGGCGCGTCGCGGCGAACACCTCGATGGGCTGAAGGCCGATTTGGAGAGCCGGTATCCGTCCGCTCGGATTCACGTCTATGTGATGGACATCACGCGGGAAAACCAGAACCGCGATTTCCTCGCCTGGCTGGAAAAAGAAAAAATCCGCATCAACTTTTTGGTCAACAATGCGGGCATGGGAGACAGGGGTCCTTTCGCCACGGGCGATTGGGCCAAGATCCATGCCATGCTCGAGCTGAATATCGTGGCGTTGACGCGGTTGACGCACCACCTGCTCCCCATGCTGCGCGAGGGCGGGCGCGGGGCGATTCTTAATGTGAGTTCGATCGCCGGACTCATTCCGTTGCCGCACATGTCGGTCTACGCGGCAACGAAAGCTTACGTGAACAGCTTCAGCGACGGTTTGCGCATGGAATTGCGCGACACGGGGGTGACGGTCACGGCGGTTTTGCCGGGTCCGGTCGAAACGGAGTTCGGTCAGGTGGCCACGCGGGGCAACGGCGATCCCGAATGGCACACCCCGCACGAGTTGACCCTGGCGGCGGAAGAGGTTGTCCATTCCGCCCTGGCCGCGGTGGCGGCGGACAAAGCGCGGGTCATTCCCGGGTGGAAGGTGGCGTTGCTCATGGGGGTGGCGGTGGCTTTGCCGCTGGGAATTCTGCGGGCGATCCTGCAGAGGAAGGCCCGCTGAGGCGTGGGGCTGTCATCTGAAAATGTGTTCCGCGCGTAACTGATCAGACGTGAATCCGACGAAGTCCCGCAAAATTCCCATCGATCCGGCCGCGTTGGCGCGGTTCAAGAAGACGTTCGAGCTGATCAACACCCACCTCTACAGCGTGGAGGAACGCATCCGGGCGCAGGCGCGGGCGTTTGATCCGGCGATGGAGGGGTATGTGGATTACGTGTGCAATTCTTCGGGCAAGCGGTTGCGTCCGGCCCTGGCCCTGCTGGCCGGCGGCGCGACGGGCAAGATCACTTCGAGCCATGTCGATCTGGCGGTGATCATCGAGCTGATCCACATCGCCACGCTGGTCCATGATGACATCATGGACGGCGCGGATTTGCGCCGCGAGCAACCGACGGTCAATGCCAAGTGGGGCAATGCGATCAGCGTGCTGTTGGGCGATGCGTTGCTGGCGCATGCCATGCGTCTGGCCACCAATTTTTCCGACACCGAAGTGGTGCGGCGCATCGCGGATGCGGCGGCCGAAGTTTGCACGGGGGAGATCATCCAGACGCAGCGGCGTTT
Source organism: Chthoniobacterales bacterium (assembly GCA_044355525.1). Lineage (GTDB taxonomy): Bacteria > Verrucomicrobiota > Verrucomicrobiia > Chthoniobacterales > JACTMZ01 > JACTMZ01. The sequence goes on along the minus strand of JBIKXZ010000098.1, from coordinate 6,551 downwards.
CGATCTGAAAATGTCGGTGGCCGACTATTACAAGATCGTCGAGATGAAGACGGCGGCATTGTTCGCGGCGGCCAGCGAGCTGGGAGCGTTTTTGAGCGAGACGACGCCGGAGCGGATCGGGGCGCTCAAGCAATTCGGCCTCAAGCTCGGCACGGCGTATCAAGTTTACGACGACTGCCTCGATCTGGTCGGCGACGAGGAGGAGATCGGCAAGACATTGGGCAGCGATTTGCGCAAGGGGAAGTTGACCCTGCCGCTGATTTTCCTGCTCCAGTCGGCGCGGCGCAGCGGGGACCATGATAAAGTGAGTGCTTTGCTGCTCGGCGGCGAGGAGGTCGAGGCGGAGAAGATCACGGCTCTGCTGGCGGAGCGCGGGGCGCTGCAGCAGACGGCGGCGGCCGCGGGTCAGCTCGTGGACGAGGCGCTGGCGGCGTTGGAGCCGCTGGATGACAACCGGTTTACGTCTGGGTTGCGCGGGGTGGCGGAGTATTTGCAGGCGTTGATCCGGCGGGTGGCGGGGGCCTGAAAGCCGGGACGCGCCAGAGACTGGCGCGGCTACAGCTTGTTGCCTATGCTCTGCGCCGTGGCGACGCCCAAGATCAAGGATTGGCCAGAGGACGAGCGGCCGCGGGAGAAGTTGATGCAGCGCGGGGCCGAAGCGTTGAGTGATGCGGAGTTGCTGGCGATTTTTTTGCGGACAGGGACACCGGGGCGGACGGCCATCGATGTCGGGGACGAAATGATCAAGGCTGCGGGCGGATCGCTGGCTCGGATGGCGCCGATGACGGTGAAAGAATTGCGCAAGCTGGCCAAGGGTGTCGGTTTGGCCAAAGCGTGCGAAATGGCGGCGGCCTTCGAGGTGGGCAAGCGGTTGGCGCGGCAGACGGCGCAGAGCGAACCGTTGGGAACGCCGGAAAAAATCCACGCGTTCATGGGGCCGTTACTGCAGAACCTGCCGCGGGAGTCGTTGCGGGTGGTGCTCCTCGACACGCGCCACCGGTTGGTTCATGCGGAAGAAGTCTCGCTCGGGACAATCAACGAAAGTCTGGCCCATCCGCGGGAGATTTTGCGTCCGGCCATCAGCCACGGCGCCTACGCCTTAGTCCTCGTGCACAATCATCCCTCCGGCGATCCGACGCCGAGCGAGGCAGACCGCGCGCTCACCCGCCGCATCCGCGAAGCGGCGGATTTGATGCAGATTCACCTGCTGGATCATGTCATTATCGGCCGCGAGCGCCCCGGAGCGCCGCCTTACTTCAGTTTCAAGGAACACGGACTGCTTTGAGTGGCAGTTGAGGGTTGAGGGTTGAAAGTTGAGGGAGGAGCAGTGGATGATAAAGCAGTCTTTCCGATGATTTAGATTTTCTCTCAACCCTCATCCCTCAACTTCTTCATGAAGATTCATCCTACCGCGATCATTGCAGACTCCGCAAAATTGGCGGCGGACGTCGAGGTTGGCCCTTTTTCGATCATCGGCTCGGAGTCGGAGATTGGTCCGGGCTGCGTGCTTGGCGCCAATGTCATTCTCGAACACCGCGTGGTGATCGGAGAAGGCACGAGAATCGGGCACGGCACGATCCTTGGAGGTAATCCCCAGGCACTGGGCTTTGATCAAACCCGCCGCGACACCGGCGTGCGGATCGGAAAGAACAACACCATTCGCGAGCATGTCACGATCAACCGCGCCACGCAGGAAAACTCCGACACCGTGGTGGGCGACGACAATTTTCTGATGACGGGATGTCACCTGGCCCACGATTGCCGGATCGGCAACGGGGTGATTTTGGCCAACACCGTGCTGATGGCGGGACATGTGGAGGTGGATGACGGCGCCTTCCTCGGCGGCGGGTCGGTTTTTCACCAATTCATCCGCATCGGAAAATTGGCCATGGTGCGAGGAGGGTGCCGTTTCAGCAAAGACATCCCGCCGTTTTGTGTGGGTGCGGGAACGAATCTGGCCATGGGGTTGAACTCCATCGGGCTGAGGCGGGCGGGTTTGTCGGCCGAGGCGCGGATGCAGCTCAAGCGGGCCTTCAGGTTGCTCTATTTATCCGATCTCAACGTGAGTCAGGCCCTCGAGGCGGCAGCGAAGGAAACTTGGGGGCCGGAAGCGGCGCTGTTTTTCGAATTCGTGCGCGGGGCGAAGAAAAAGGGGATTTGCGATTACGTCGGCAAAGGTCCGGCCGAAGAGGAGTAAAGTCAGTGCTTCCGCGCACGGGTCCCGGTGTGCAAGTGGATGGCGGCGGCGATGATTGGCTGGGCCCAGTCGGGGGCGCCGGCAAAGACGATTGCGAAATATGGCGCTTGCGCGCGGATTGCGCGTTGGAGAATGGGCTGAGTTTCTGGATCTGCGGCGACCAACTGCTCAAAGGGGCGGCGTTGAATGCGGTGCAGATTGCGGAGTTGCTGGCTTGAGCGTGGTGCCATACCTTCGCATGTGAATAATTATCGCGTTGCGATTCGTGGTGCGTCAACATATATGAGGTTTGATGCGTGACACGCTTCTTTTGAGCAGCTTCCGCGGCTGTCGCTTTCTTTTGGTCTTTTGTTCTTTGGCGTGGCTTGTCTGCGAATCAAGAGGACAGTTTGTTACCGTCGGCATGACGCAGGGACAGTTAATCGGCTACGATTACACATTTGGTTACGGATTAGATCCAAACAGTCCATATTACTACGGAACTTATATCTCCAGTTCTACTCCGATCACCACTGGGACGATTCTTCTGGGCACGCTACCTGGAGGAGCAAACTATGATTTCAACTGGAAGACACGAGAGCAGATTCTTGAAGATTTCACCGTTCTCGATCAGTGTCCCGTCCAGCTTGGCGATTACGGACTGGAGTCGGGGCAATTTATAGCAGGACCTCTTGCCACCGCAGGTATTCCGCCAGGCACGCAGTTGTTTGTATTTTTTTCGAGTGGCGCCGACGCCTATTCGGGTTCTTGGTGCGTCCTTCGTGGGACAGATAACGGATGGTATTCAAATGCCTCTGACGAAAACTTGATAGAACTGTCTGCGCCGGACTGCGTCGTTTGTGCGACCGAAAGAATTGACCTGAACATGACCTTTGGTTTTGTTTGGCGACTCGAACCTAACTGGCAAGGCGCGCAAAATTTGGTGCGAACGCAAGTGCTGATTATGGGGCCTTATAATTTTTATGGAGGCTCTTTCCAGGGGCAGGTTGGCGTGCCTTTCAGTCAGCGGGTTTATGCTGAGCTAGCAACTTCCTACTCTGGCTCAGTCCCGGAAGGTCTAACGATCTCTTCGAGCGGTTTGATTACAGGTGCTCCGCTCAAAGCTGGAACCAATACATGGCTGCTTTCCGCGGCGAACGAATACGGCTCGACGTTTGGATACTTCACCTTTGCGATCAGCAGAGGGACGGCTTCTCCCCAAATCGGTGACTTGCGGGCGTCGTCTATTACCTATGGCCAAAGGCTCCGTGATTCGGTTCTCGCGAGTAGTGAAACAACAGGTTTCTTCACGTGGGGCACAAATTCATCGGTGCGTCCGCCAGCAGGCTGCGCTGGTCATGACGTAACATTTACCCCAAAGGACACAACAAACTACAGCTCTGCTGTGGTTGGGGTGCAAGTGTGTGTCGAGAAAGCGACTCCGCGTCCTGACTTCTCACATGTTCAATTGGCGCCTATCGCCTACGGTCAGTCTATTGGCGATTGCGCACTGCCCGTGTCCGTCGCTGCTGTCTGGCAAGAAGCTAACGACACAATTTGGGGCACTGTTCGTTGGGCGCAGCCATCATTAAAGCCTGAGGCCGGCACTTCTCTGAGCAACGCGATCATATTCACCGCAGACGATACCAACAATTTCACCGAAACAACCATTATTGCCGACGTTGTCGTCAATAAAGCTCTACCTAGCGAGGTGACCAAGCCGCAGGCCTCCGAATTGACCTTCGGTCAACGTCTGGACCAGTCTGAGCTTACGGGCGGATTAGCCACCGTTCCCGGAGTATTTGCGTGGTTCTCGCCCGAGGATTTACCTGCAGCTGGAACCACATCCCGCACGGTCCTTTTCACTCCGGCTGACAGGAATAATTACGAGTCCTTTACAACCGACGTTTCGGTAACAGTAAAAAAAGCGAGCAACGCAATCAGCTTCGGAGCATTGCCCCGCAAGTCTCAGAGCGATGCGCCTTTTAAAGTCAGAGCAACTGCCACCAGCGGTTTGCCTGTCTCTTTCGCTTCTTCAGATACAACTATCGCTTCAATCGAGGGTGACCTTGTCACCATCACCGGCACTGGCGAGGTCAAAATAACATGTTTTCAGAACGGAGATGGGAATTGGAGTCCGGCGACACCGGCTGAACAGGTTCTAGTGGTCTCGGATGGCGTGTCTCAGGCCGCAGGCCGGACATCCTTTGCTATTGTGCGGGAGAACTTAACTTGGAGTGAAGCCTCTGCTGATGCGCAAATCCGAAAGGGGGCCCTGGCCGCTCTGCCGACCGAAGAACTGCACAACAAGGTAGTTGGCGCTTTGAGGCAGGACTTCAGTGGTGACTTCTGGATCGGCTTGGCAAAGGCTGCGGATGGAATTGGATGGGAGTGGGTAGACGGTAGCTTTCTGATCTACGAGAATTGGGCTAGCGGCCAACCTCTTGACGGCAAACATGCTTACGTTTCCGGTGGCAATTCCGCTCTGTGGAGAGGCGCGGATGATTCGGAAACCCGCGGCGCGTATGCCATGCAAAGCACCAGTCCGGGGCTTGCCGAAGCGGACTTGGTCTTGACGACTGGCGAGTGGGCGTCGGATTCGCTCGTAAACCGCGATGGATACATGTCCGCGAGGGCCTCCGCTCTAGATAACTCCTCAACTTACCGCGAATACATGATTGCGGGGCCTGCTCTCCTGGATTTTTACTGGAAAGTCAGCTCGGAAAAAGATTTTGACTATTTTACCTTCTCTATTAACGGCAGTGTGCGCGACTCCATTTCCGGCGAGGTCGACTGGGCCTACCGCAGCATCGAGCTTGGTCCTGGAAGCCACAGAATCCGCTGGGAGTATTCCAAAGATGAGTCGGCTGGAATAGGTGCGGATGCAGCTTGGCTAGACGAGGTTGTAGTCTATCCCGCTGTCGCGGATCTTGAAGTCAAAGATGGACCAGTTGTCCTGCAAAACAACGCAGTTATTGACTTTGGTTCCGGAGGAATTTCGCCTCTCTCGAGGACACTCATTCTATCGAACAAAGGCTACATTTCGCTTAATGTCGGTCTACGGCTGCCTGAGGACAGTGCATTTTCATTCGAGGGCGGAGCCCTTACTCGCACGTTAGTTCTCGGCAGAGAAGAGTCATCAGACGTCCGAATCTTGATGGACACCACCGACCCTGGAGCGAAGAGAACCGCCCTAAGCGTAAATGCCCCCGGTTCCGTCACTTCACCTCCTGCTTTGAATCTTGAGGGCTCTGTCCTGAGTGGTCGGATTGTGGTGCGCTCGCACGATGGGCCTGTAACCGCCGGGCAATCCGCTCCTTTGGAACTTGGGTATACTCCCTCAACAAAAGCACTCAGTATTTCAAACCAGGCGAACTCCGGGAATAACTTGCGGATCGCTGCGGTGAACGCAACTGGGAACTTTTCAGTCTCGCCTTGGTCTGGGTCTCTCGCTCCTGGGGAAGTGAAGCAATTGGCGCTTACTGCACTCGATTCGCAGCCGGGCTTGCAGTCAGGCGTGGTCACCATAATGTGCAACGATTCGGAATCTCCCTCATTTGAGTTTCCCGTGCGTGCTAAATCTCTCTTTGGAATAGGGAACGAAGTCAACGAGAGCACCACAAGCACGGGCACTGGCGGCGCGGCGAGTTGGGATTTCGGCTCAACGACGCTTCCGGCGGGCGGAGTGGGCCAAGCTTTGAAAACAGGTGCCACGCCAGACAATGGTGCCTCAATATTGCAGGGTGTTTTTCAAGGGCCGGGATTATTGACTTGGAAATGGAAAGTCGGTGCTCAGCAAGGTTTTGACTGGCTTACTTGCGAAGTCAATGGAGTCGAGGTCGCAGGCATCTCTACTAAAAATCCCGCATGGCAAACCCAAGCTGTCCGTGTTCCGGCAGGCGCGAGCACACGTTGGATCTTCCGCAAGGATGCCTCTGGATCGGTGGGAGAAGATGCCGGCTATCTAGCTGATGTTTCATTTCAGAAGTTTGGCGGCCCGTCACAGGCCTACGACCAATGGGCTGCCAATCGAGGGTCCATAGCGCCAAACGCCAAGGATCTTAGATCCGGGCTTCCTTATGTTTTTGCGTGGTTGGGTGGCTGGGATCCAGCGTCGGGACCGGGCTCGGATCTCTATCGGGTTTCGCGCGAGGGAGAGCTTAGCAAATATAGGTTCCCAGTGTCCAAGACGGCTTCCGGTTCCGCCGAGGTGCAGTTCATTACAAATTTCGAATTCCAAGGCCAAGTCAACCAATGGACTAGCCGAGGGCTACAACGGTCTGTTTATTTTGAGGACAGCGAAAAAGCCATTATTGAGGTTACGGCACCGTCCCAGACCAGAGGATTTTTCCGGTTAATTTATCAGCCGTGAGAT
>JBIKXZ010000262.1:0-2786 GCA_044355525.1 Chthoniobacterales bacterium | reverse complement strand
GGTTCCTCAAGCACGCCGGGCGTCGTGCGCAAGAGGCCGAGCATGACTTCCTTCACGCGGTTGGGCGGATCGTCATAGCTGAAACCCATCTCCACCACCTCGGTCCGCAACGGCGTGGGACGCGAGAGATTGGCGAAGGTTCCCTTGTAGAGTTCGACATTGGGAATGACCTGCAGTTCGCGCGTCGGCGTCTCGATATGCACGGCGCGCCAGTTGATTTCGATGACGCGTCCGCGCACGTCGCCCACTTCGATCCAATCGCCGACATTGAGCGGGCGCTCGGAGAGGAGCATGAGCCCGGAGACGATGTTGCCGAGCGGTTCCTGCAGGGCGAGGCCGATGACGATGGATCCGAGCCCGAGCGCGGTCAGCGCGGCGGAGACCTCGTGCCCCCAGACCTGCGAGTAGACGACCATGGCGCCGATGGCGACGAGGAGGGCGCGGACAAGATCGCGGAAAAGTTTGGGCACACGGTCGGTCCACGAAGGGCGCCCCTCGCCCGTGCCGGCGCGGCCGAAGACGAGATCGTTGACCACGCCGAGCAAGGCGTAGAGCACAAGGACCCAGAAGGCGGACTCGACCAAGCGCGACGCGGTGCTGTCCTTCGGCCATTCGAGGACGAAGCGGACGAAAATGAGCAGGGCCGCGGCGGGAACGACCAGATTGCGCAGGGTTCGCAGGGTGCGCTCGACGGCGAAGCCGCGGCGGCGACAAACGGCGATGGATTCGTTCAGCGCGAGGAGGAGGAGCGGAAAGCCGACGGCCAGCCAGACCGCGGGCCAGAAGTTGCTCAAGTAAGCTGGCAGCAAGTCGGTCATCGCGGCGTCCGGTCCGGCCCTAGTCGGTCACTTCCCACGCTTCGGCCCCGGATTTGCCGTCTGTCTTGATCGGACCGCGGAAAGTGAATTGCTCGCCGAGGCGGTCGCGCACCGGGGAAGTTACGCGGATGGCGGAGCCCTCGCCCAGGGCGAGCTTGCGGGCGATGGTCACGGTGTCCCCCCACAGGTCGTAGAGGAATTTGCGGCGTCCGACCACGCCGCCGACCACGGGGCCGGAGTTAATACCCACCGCGAGGGAGAGTCCGGCGTTTTCGTCGCGGTTGAAGATTCCGACGATGCGCGCCATTTCCTGGGCGAACTGGATGACACGGCGGGCGTGGTCGGGACGATGGACCGACAACCCGCAGACCGCGAGGTAGGAACCGCCGATGGTTTTGACTTTCTCGATGCCGGATTTTTCCGCGGCTTCGTCGAAGGCGGCGATGAGATCGCCGAGGAGAGCAAGGGCTTTGCTTTCGCCGGCGCGGGCGCTGAATTCTTCCATGCCGAGAATTTCGGCGAAGAGCACGGTGACATCAGCAAATTCGCGACTGGCCCGCTCGTCGCCCTCGCGGCGCTGGGCCACGGCGGAGGCCGGCAGGATGCTGTGGAGCAGTTCCTGGTTTTCCTGCACCTGCTGCTCAAGCTTTTGCTTCTGCGTTTCGATGCTGGCCGACATGTCGTTGAAGACGCGGGACAACTCGCCGAATTCGTCCTGCGATTGGACATCGACCCGCACGTTGTTCTCCCCCGCCCCGAGGCGGCGGGCTCCGTCAGCCAACTGGCGGAGCGGACGCGTGAGCAGGTGCGCGGCGATGAGCGCGGCGAGAGTGACGGCGAGGGCCAGAGCCGAAGCGGCAACGAGCACGCGTCGGGCAAAGGCACGCACAGGTGCTTCGGCCTCAGCCAAGTCCATCTCGGCGAGGACGGCCCAGCGCAACGAATCGAGTTCGAGCGGACCGTAGGCGCTGAGCACTTTTTCGCCGCGGTAATCGGTCGTCTCCATGATGCCGGACTGTCCGTTGAGCGCGTCAGCGGCGGACGGCGAATCGACGGGCAGAGCGCAAAGCACATTGCCTTGCCGCTCGATCTGGTCGACCACGCTGGTCGGAACGCTGCTGGCCCGCAGGGTTTTAACGAATCCTTCCGGATCCTCGACCATGAAGCGCGAGCGGCTGCGCATGGTGCTGTCCGGTCCGACCAGATAAGTCTCGCCGGTCTCGCCCATCCCCTCCTCCTTCCACTTGAAATCGCCGGTCAGCACTTTGTTGAAATTGTCGATGGGGAACTGCAGCGCGAGAATGCCTGACATCTGCGCGCCGTCGAAAATCGGGCTGATGGCGAAGCCCATGGGCCGGCCGAAATTCGGACGGTAAGGCTCGAAGTCGACGATTTTGAAATCGTCGCGGTCTTTGTGCTGACGCATGGCGCGCACTTTGGACCCGAGGAGCGTGTCGGCGTAAGGACCGTTTTCGAGATTGGTGCCGAACTCGCTCGTCTTCTCGTAGCTGTAGATGATGTCGAGCGTTTCGGCGTCGATGAGCATCATGTCTTGGAATCCGAAAATTTTCACCGCGCGGCTGAAGAACTTGTGCAGCTCGGCATGGGCTTGTCCGTAGGCGGAGGGATCCTCCGGCGCCACATTGAGGTTTTGCTTCTCCCCGTAAGCGTGCGGATTGGCCACCGTGTAGTGGTATTGCAGATAGCGTTCAGACGGACGGGTCGGGATGTATTGATCGAGCACGGGGGTTCCGGCCACGTTTTTGTCCAACTCGGGAACGAAATACTCGCGGTAGAACGCGTCGAGCTTGGCACTTTCCTCGGGACCGATCGTCGCGGCACCGAGTTCGCGATGGGCCTGACGGAAGGAACGCATCCCCTCGATGACCGCTTTGCTGTCGGAGATGGAAACCACCTGGTCGCGCAGCGATTCGAGCATGGCCTTGAGCGTGGTCGTCTTGGCCACGC
>JBIKXZ010000261.1:0-2791 GCA_044355525.1 Chthoniobacterales bacterium | reverse complement strand
CGGCACCATTTACGGCATCGGGCACGATGCGGACGAGGACTCGGGCGACCTCCGCTCCGCGCTGGCGCGCGATTTGTGGACCCACGGCGCGCGGACCGGTCAGGCCGTCTTCACCGTGCCGGTTGCCCTGGCCGTCATGGTTTTCTTCGCCCTTTGCCTGCAATGCGGCGCGACCGTGGCGGTCATGGCCAAGGAGGCCGGATGGGGCTGGGCCGTTTTTGGTTTCGTCTACATGACGGCGTTCGCCTGGCTGGGCGCGGTCTTGACCTACCAAGCCGGCACGCGTTGGTTGGCATCATGAGTCCCGGGGAATACCTGGTCATCGGCCTCGCCGTCTCCGGCGCCGTTCTCTATCTCGCTCTGCGTCTGCGGCGCAAGTCCCGCACCGGGGGATGCTGCGGCGGATCCTGTCCGGTCGCCGCACCGAAAATCCGGCTCGCCGCACCGGAGCGGCGGGCTTCTACTCGGCGCCGATGAAACGCGGAATGGTTCTGGCGGTCTCGATGTTCGCGCTCGGTCCGGTCGCGGCGGCTCCGCTGACCTCCGCGCAAATGTCCGCCGCAGACGAAGTGGCTCTCGTCACCGTGCCCACTCCCGCGGAATTTTTCGACGCGATCGACAAAATCTCCCGCCCCGACTGGGCTTCATTCTACCGCGACCCCGGTCCGACTTCGTTCCCCGCGCGCCCGCAGACGGCCTTCAATCTCGGTGCGCTGGTCACCGACGGCTACATCGCGGTCGAGGCGCAGGACGGCCAGCAGGTCAAAAACACCGGCAAGGACATCATCGCCCTCGCGCGCGCCCTCGGCGTGGGGGAAAACGTGCTGGCCCGAGGCAAGAGCATCGCCGATTTCGCCGACAAGAACGACTGGTTCGCGTTGCGCGAGGAACTCGAGGCCACCACCAACGAGGTGCGGCGGGCCATGGTCGACCAGCGCGACGAGGCGCTCGCCTCGCTCATCACGGCCGGCGCGTGGTTGAGGGCTCTGCAAGTCGGCGGCCGTGCGGCGGAGCTTTCCGGTGATCCCGCCGGCGCCGCGCTGCTCGGTCAGCAAGAACTCGTCGCTTACTTGAACAAGCGCGTCCAAGACGTTCCGGAAAAAGCGACCGCCGGCCCGGTGGTCGCAAGTGTAGGCCAAGCTTTCGGGCAGGTGCAGGCGGCCATGACCGCGGACGAAGGTGCGTCGCCCGGCTTGGAACAGGCGAAGCAGATCAGCGAGACATGCGCGCAGGTCGTCGCGCAAATGGGGGCGAAATGAAAAGACCGGCGCTTTGCCTCGGGCTTTGCTGTTTGCTCGGCGCGTTCGCCACGGCGCAGGAACCGGCGTCTTCGCCCCCGCCGGACCCCGCTGTTCCGCTGCGGGCGCGGTTGCTCGATTTCAGCGGCGCCCTGGCCAACGAGGGATTTCGCGTGCGCGACGGCTTCTGGTCCGGACGGCTCGAGCCGGGGGCGCCGCGCCGTTTGGCCGTGAACCTTTTCGCCGGTAACCAGTATTGGTTTGTCGCCGCGGTCGAGGCGACGGACGCGCGGCCGGTGGTCGCGCTTTACGACCCGCGGGGCGAACCCGTCGCGGTGCTGACCCACGACGGGCCGGGCTTGGCTGCTGCCGGCGTGACAGCGGGTGTCACCGGACGCTATGTTGTCGAGGTCAAGGCGCCGCGCGGTGCGGCGTCCGATTTCTGCCTGCTCTACCTTTTCAAGTGAACCTCCAATGACCACCGCCACCACCGAGAAACTCCAGGGCCCCGCCGTGCGCCAGTATTCGGTCTTCCTCGCCAACCGCGTCGGAGCCCTCATGGAAGTGGTCAAGATGCTGAGCGAAGCCCGCGTTGTCGTTCTCGCCCTGAGCATCCAGGATTCCTCGGAGACTTCCATCGCGCGCATCATCGTCAGCGATCCGGACCTGCTTGAGGAACTGTTCGACCGCAACGACATCGCCTTCGGCGTCTGCGAGGTCGTGGTGGCCGAATTGGAGGAAGGTGCCTCCGACCTGCCGCGCTTGCTGGCCGCACTGCTCGAGGCCGAGGTCAACATCCTCTTCAGCTACACCCTGCTGGTGCGACCGCGCGGACGTCCGCTCGTGGCTATCCACACCGACGACCTCGAGTGCGCCAGCGCCGTGCTCGAAGGCCGGAGCTTCCGTCTGCTGCGGCAGACGGATCTGTCGCGCTGACCCGCGATGGACTGGAACAGCCGTTACGCGGAAAACGACACGCCGTGGGACAAAGGCGGGGCGCATCCCGTGCTCCGTGACATGCTGGTGCACGGCGCCCTGCGCGGACGCGTTCTCGTCCCCGGCTGCGGCACGGGCCACGACGTGCGCGAACTGGCGCGGCGCGGTTTGTCGGTCACCGGGCTCGATGTTGCCCCTCTCGCGCTGGATCGCGCGCGGGAATATGACAAAGTGGCGGACGAGGCCTACGAGCTGGGGGATTTCTTCGCGCTGGCTTCGGGCGCAAGGGAGCTGTTCGACGGGATCTTCGAGCACACCTGCTTTTGTGCCATCGATCCGTCGCGACGCGACGATTACGCGGCGGCCGCGGCCGCCTCGCTCAAACCGGGCGGACGCCTTCTCGCCGTGTTCTTCACTGACCCGGACAACGACGGGGAGGGTCCGCCCCACGGCTGCACGCGCGCGGAACTCGACGGCTTGTTCGGGAGGGATTTCCGCCTGTTCGAGGAGCGCCGGGAGATCCCGACTTTTCCGGAGAGGCACGGACAGGAGTTGCTTCGGCTTTACGAGCGGGTTTGACTGGCCTCGTGAAGTTCCGCGCGGTCATCTTCGATCTC
>JBIKXZ010000260.1:0-2793 GCA_044355525.1 Chthoniobacterales bacterium | reverse complement strand
CGCATGGTGATCCTGCCGCTTATTCTCGTGCTGCTCATGCTTTTTCGGCCGCGTGGCATCATGGGCATGCGCGAGTTCGCCTGGTTCGTTCCTCGTCGCGAGTTCAAGACCAAGGAGGAGAAAAAATGAGCCCTTTGCTCGAGTTGCGCAACGTGACCATGCGTTTCGGCGGGTTGACCGCCGTATCCGACCTCACGCTGGATGTCACTCCCGGACACGCCCACGGCATCATCGGTCCGAATGGCGCAGGCAAGACAACCGCATTCAACGTCATCACCGGGATCTATGCGCCGACGAGCGGCGACATCCGTTTTCGCGGCAAGTCGATCGCCGGAATCCGCCCGAGCACCATCGCACGCGGCGGTATCGCGCGAACTTTCCAGAATATCCGCCTCTTCCGCGACCTCAGCGTTCTGGACAACGTGCGCATCGCCTACGATGCGCGCTCCCGTTATTCGTGGCCGGGTGCGATGGTGCAGTTGCCTTCCACCCGCCGCGCCGAACGCGAAACCATCGACCGCTGCATGGACATGCTGGAGAAATTCGGCCTCGGCGACGTGGCGCTCGAGCGTTCCGGCGATTTGCCCTACGGCTCGCAGCGCCGTTTGGAAATAGCACGCGCCATGGCCCTGCAACCATCGCTACTCCTGCTCGACGAACCCGCCGCAGGCATGAACTCCGCCGAGACCCTCAAGCTCGTCGAGTTCCTCGGATGGCTGCGCGACCATTTCTCGGTGACTATGCTGCTCATCGAGCACCACATGCAGTTGGTCATGAGTTTTTGCGACCGTATCACCGTGCTCGACTTCGGCGCGACCATCGCCGAAGGCACAGCCGACGAAGTTCGCAATGACCCGAAGGTCATCGAAGCTTATCTCGGGCAGGAGGATGGCCATGAGTGATGCCCTGCTGCGGGTGGAAAATCTTGTCGTCCGCTATGGCGACATCCGGGCGGTCAAAGGGATCTCTTTCCATGTCGGCCGCGGCGAGATCCTCGCTCTGGTCGGTGCCAATGGCGCCGGAAAAACAACCACCCTGCGCGCGATTTCCGGCATGCTGCCGCATGAGGGAGAAGTCTCGTTGGATGGACACATTCTCGGCGGCCTGACACCTGATCGGATTGTCCGCTTGGGGCTTTCCCACGTTCCCGAGGGACGCGGCATTTTCGGCAATCTGACCGTCATGGAAAACCTGCAACTCGGAGCATGGATACGCCGCGACAAATCCGCCCGCGCGCGGGATCTTGCCATGGTCATGGATATTTTTCCACGCCTGCAAGAACGCTCCACGCAACTTGCCGGCACGCTGAGTGGAGGGGAACAGCAGATGCTCGCGGTGGGACGCGCACTGATGAGCGAAGCAAAGATCCTCATCCTCGACGAACCCTCCATGGGCCTCGCCCCGAAACTCGTGCAGGAAATTTTCTCCGTCATCCGACAACTCAACGAGAAAGGAACAACGATTCTTCTCGTCGAACAGAACGCCAACATGGCCCTGCGCCTCGCCCACCGCGCCTGCCTGCTCGAAACCGGCAACCTCGTCCTCGAAGGTCCGGCGTCCGAGTTGCTGACCAACCCCCGCGTCCGCGAAGCCTACCTCGGCGCCGCTTGAGCCGGCATCGTTGCCGACATCCCGAATCCTGCTGGGAAAAACTGTAGCGCCGCCGCCACATTTCAATACAGCAACTGCCGCGACTCCTCCGCGAGGTGGAACGTCGAGTTGACGACCAAAAATCTCCACTGCTCCTCCGCCCAAGCCGCCACGCTCACCGCGGCGTTGTGAAAACGGAACGCACGGGGAATATGTTCGCGCGGTTGCGGGTTCCCGTGCTCGACCATGTGCGTGTGGAGGGCATTGAGCGCACCGCCATGACTGAACAACGCCACCTGCGTATGCGGTCCACCCGCGATTTCCTCCAGCACCTCGTGCGTCCGCTTCATCAACGAACGCCGCGACTCCCCGCCCGGCAGCGCGGCATCGAAATCCCCGCTGCGCCAAAGCTCCACCGCCACCGGATCAAGCAACTCGCATTCACCCACCGTCTTCCCCTCGAGGATCCCGAAACTCAACTCGCGCAAGCGCGCATCCGGTTCGACCGCCAAGCCCAGCGCCTCGGCCAGCGGCTGCGCCGTTGCCATGGCCCGCCCCAGATCGCTGCTCACGATTCGCTCGATCGGATGCCGCCGGAGGAATTCCGCCGTCTGCCGCGCCTGGTCGAGTCCGCGCGTATTGAGCGGAACATCCATCTGCCCCATGGCCCGCCCCTCGGCATTGTGGCCGGTTTCTCCGTGGCGAATGAGGTAAAGGGTCTTCATGTCCTTGCGTGCGCGCGGGCGATTCCGTATAGACGGCGTCCGGCCAAATGCAACCCGCGCGGGTCGCGGCCGCCCATATTATGCACAAACTCGTATTGCTCAGGCACGGCGAAAGCACGTGGAACAAAGAAAACCGCTTCACCGGATGGACCGACGTCGACCTCACCGACCAAGGACGCGAGGAAGCCAAGGCCGCCGGCCAAGTCCTGAAAAAGGACGGCTTCTCCTTCGATCTCGCCTACTGCTCCGTGCTGAAACGCGCCCTGCGCACGCTCTGGATCGTCCTCGACGAACTCGACGAACTCTGGATCCCCGTGGAAAAAACCTGGCGCCTCAACGAACGCCATTACGGCGGACTGCAGGGACTCAACAAATCCGAAACCGCCGCCAAATACGGCGAGGACCAGGTGCTCGTCTGGCGCCGCAGCTATGACATCCCGCCGCCGCCCCTCGATAAAACCGACGAGCGCTATCCCGG
>JBIKXZ010000008.1:0-28836 GCA_044355525.1 Chthoniobacterales bacterium | reverse complement strand
TGAAATTTAAAAAATGACAGATGGGCGGCTATGACATTCTTGGGCGGTCTTGCTTGCGCGTGGGGTTGGAATTAGAATGTCGGACCGTCGTTAGTTGGACATAAGCTATTGAACGACAATATTTTATATGCAAAACACTGATCAGCAACTGGTTACGCGGGCGATAGAGATCGCTGGGCGGGCTTATGCGCCTTACTCGCGGTTTCATGTCGGGGCGGTGTTGGTCGGGAAGGACGGGCGGACTTTTGCCGGGTGCAATGTGGAGAATATCAGCTACGGGTTGACCATCTGCGCGGAGCGCAATGCGGTCTTTGCCGCGGTGGCGGCGGGGTGTCGCGAGTTCGAGAAGATCGTCATTACGGCCGACACCGAGGTGCCCGCCTCGCCTTGCGGGGCTTGCCGGCAGGTGCTGGCGGAATTCAATCCGGACTTGGTGGTGGTGCTGTCCAACTTTCATGGGCTGACTGAGACGTTCCGGCTTTCCGAATTACTCCCCCGCCCCACGGCCGGGATTTTGGATCGGAGATGAGGGAACTAATGGAGGGAATGATCGGAGCCTGTTGCGGTCCGCGGACACAAGGTCCGCGGCGCCGCTCTTAGGTTCCACGTGGAACATGGGCAGCATCTACGAGTATCCGGAGGCGTTTGACGTCTTGGTTTTGGGGGCCGGGCATGCGGGGGTCGAGGCGGCTTTGGCGGCGGCGCGGTTGGGGGCGACGACGGGGATTTTGACCCAGAATCTGGACACGATCGGGCAGATGTCCTGCAACCCGGCGATTGGCGGCTTGGCTAAGGGGCACATGGTGCGGGAGATCGATGCGTTGGGAGGCGTGATGGGTCAGAACACGGATGCGACGGGGATCCAGTTCCGCATGCTGAACGCGCGGAAGGGTCCGAGCGTGCAGGCCCCGCGGGCGCAGTGCGACAAGAAGGCGTATCAGTTCCGCTTGAAGTGGGTGCTGGAGCACTCCCCTCGCCTGCATTTGCTGCAAGGCAATGCGGTGCGGATTTTGGTCGAGAATGATGCGGTCACGGGCGTGGAGACCAACCTCGGCCTGCGCTATCGGGCGCGCTCCGTGGTGGTGACGACGGGGACATTTATGCGGGGATTGATGCATGTGGGGTTGCAGAGCGCGGTGGGCGGGCGGATGGGCGACGCGGTCTCGACGCTGAGTGATTCGCTGAAAGAAATGGGCTTGGCGGTGGAGAGGTTCAAGACGGGGACGCCGTGCCGGTTGCTCGGGCGGACGATCGATTTTGCGAAATGTCAGCGTCAGGATGGCGACTCCCCTGCCCCTATGTTCAGCTTTGCCCCCGAGGAATGGGCCGGTGGCGAAGGGGGTCCGTTCACCTTGAACCGCTGGGACGGCGGGACGTTCCACGTGGAACAAATGCCGTGTTGGATCACTTACACCAACGAGCGGACCCACGACCTCATTCGGGCCAACCTCGACAAGTCGCCGATGTATGCCGGGATCATCGAAGGCGTCGGGCCGCGGTATTGTCCGTCCATCGAGGATAAGGTCGTGCGTTTTGCCGACAAGGACCGGCATCAGCTCTTCTTGGAGCCGGAGGGGCGGCAGACGGGCGAGTATTATGTCAACGGCGTTTCGACCAGTTTGCCGTTCGAGGTGCAGTTGGCGTTCATCCGGTCCGTGCCCGGATTGGAAAACGCGCACATCCTGCGGGCTGGGTATGCGGTGGAGTATGACTACTGTCCGCCGACCCAGTTACAACGGACGCTCGAGACCAAGGCGGTGGAGGGTTTGTATCTCGCGGGGCAGATCAATGGGACGTCCGGGTATGAAGAAGCAGCGGCCCAGGGGCTGATCGCGGGGGCGAATGCGGCGTTGAAGTTGGACGCCAAACCCGCGTTCCACGTGGAACGTTCGGAGGGCTACATGGGGGTGCTCATCGATGATTTGGTCACGCGCGGGACGCCGGAGCCGTATCGGATGTTCACCAGTCGGGCGGAGTTCCGTTTGCTTTTGCGGCAGGACAATGCGGATTTGCGGCTGGCGGAGAAGGCGAGGGGAGCGGGGTTGATTTCGTCAGAGCGCGCGGCCAAGACGTTGGCGAAAGCGGTTGCCATTGAGGAACTTAAAGAAAAGTCACAACTAGTTCGACACGAAGGTATTACGATTGCGCAATGGATCAGGCGACCGGAAAATTTTATTTCCCGTTTACCTGAGGATCTACGGCGTTTAGGGACGGAGGAGATTTGGGCGCAGGTCGAGACCGACCTCAAATACGAGGGATATATCCGGCGCGAATTGGAATCGGTGGCGCGTCAGCAGCGTCAGGAGGAACATCCGGTGCCGATGGACTTGGACTACGCGAGCATTCCCGGGTTGCGCAACGAATCGCGGCAGAAGCTCGCGCAGGTGCGTCCGTCCACGCTCGGCCAAGCCTCGCGGATCAGCGGGGTGACGCCGGCGGATGTGGCTTTGTTGTCGGTTTGGATTCGCAAGCAGCGGGGTGGGGAGACGAAGCTCGCGGGGGTATGAAAGTTTTCGGTGCGCTTTTGTTTTTGTCCCTCGCGGCTTGCAGCGACCGCGGGTCGGAGCCGCCGACGGATTGGATGACTTGGTCCGTTTGGGTCGAGGCGCGCTATCCGGTGGGGGATGCGGACGGACACGGTCCGGACATCGGATCCGACGAGTGGGCGAGCGCGTTGCAGCAGAAGCTGGGCATTGTCGATGCGGAAGGTCATGGACCGGACATCGGTTCGCCGGAATGGCGGAACGCGGTGGAGGAAAAACTGCCGGGTCGTTAAGGTCGCATTGGCATGAACACACGCACGCTGGGCAAAGAGGGTTTCGTCATCGGCGAGGTCGGTTTGGGTTGCTGGCAATTCGGCGGCGACTGGGGAGCGATGGACGAGGGGACTGCGGACGAAATCGTGTCCGCCTCGCTGGCGAGCGGCGTCGATTTTTTCGACACCGCCAATGTCTACGGTGCGGGGCGGAGCGAAGAATGGATCGGGAAATTTTTGTCCGGACGCGAGGATGGCGTCGTGGTGGCCACGAAATACGGGCGCGGTCCGGACGCGTATCCGGACAACTACACGGAAGAAGGCCTGCGCCGCGCGCTCGATGAATCGCGTCAGCGGCTGCGCGTGGAGACGATCGATCTGGTGCAGTTGCATTGCATTCCGATGTCCGTCTTGCAAGCGGGCGAGGTTTTCGCATGGCTGCGGCGGGCGCAGTCGGAGGGATTGATCCGTCATTTCGGCGCGAGCGTGGAGACGGTGGAGGAGGGGATGCTTTGCCTGGGGCAGGAGGGCCTGCTCTCGCTGCAGATCATCTTCAACATTTTCCGTCAGAAACCGGCCGAAGAATTGCTGCCGCGCGCCAAGGAACGCGGAGTCGGCATCATCGTGCGCTTGCCCTTGGCCAGCGGATTGCTCTCGGGGAAATTCACCGCAGCGAGCACGTTTCCCGAGACCGATCATCGCAACTACAACCGCGACGGTGCCGCCTTCAATGTCGGCGAAACCTTCGCCGGTTTGCCCTTGGCCCAAGGTGCGGAGTTGGCCGGTCGTCTCAAGGCGCTGGTGCCGGCGGGCATGACCATGGCGCAGATGGCCATGCGTTGGATCCTCGATCACGAGGCGGTTTCGGTCATCATTCCCGGCGCCAGTTCGGTTACGCAGGCCAGGGAGAATGCGGCGGTGTCCGCGTTGCCGCCGTTGTCCGGCGAGTTGCACGAGGAACTGGCCGGCTTTTACCGGAGCCAGGTCCGTCCCCAGATCCGCGGACCCTATTGACGGGGCAATATTTTCCTTAATAAAGCGTGCGCCCGTGCGTTGACTCGGTGTGACGCATGGCCCCCGAGCAAATCATTACTGAAGCCCTAGACCGCTACGAGAGGGTGTTGGTCAGCTACGCCAAGGAGATCACCGGTGATCTCGAGGCGGCGCGTGATGCCGTGCAGGAGACTTTTTTGCGGCTCAGCCGGCAGGACGTGGTCGCTTTGGAGCCGCGGTTGCGTCCCTGGCTTTTCCTGGTTTGCCGGAATTGCGCACTCGATCATCGGCGCAAGGTCGTGCGGTTCAGCGCGGAGCCTTTGGAGGAGAATGATTGGATGTGCGAGGAACCGTCCCCGCCGATGCGGGCCATCGCGGCGGAAGACGCGGGCCGTCTGCGCGAACTGGTCTCGGCTCTGCCTCGCCAGCAGCGCGAATTGATCAAACTGAAATTCGAGGCCGGCCTGAGCTACAAGGAAATGGCCGAGGCATTGAAGACGAGTGTCTCCACGGTCGGCGTGCAACTGCATGAAGCGATCAAGACGCTGCGCCGGCAATGGCTGGCGGAAAATCCGGGAATACAGACGACATGAACGATGCACGCATCACCGATTACGCGCTGAACGAGTTGCAAGCCGAGGAGCGTGAGAAATTCGAATCCGACTTGGCGGCCGACCAGAGTTTGCAGACCGAGTTGCACGCGTCTTCGCGCGTGGCCGACGGTTTGGCGCAGATCATGAGCGAGCCGGGCGAGGGTTTGGAGCCGCAAGCGCGAGCGAAACTTCTGCGGGCCATCGCAGAGAATCAAGAGGCGTTCCGGAAGCGCCGGAAGATCGCGCGTTTCGCTTTGCCGGTTTCCTTGGCTGCCGCCGCCTCCATCGCGGTGCTGTTGTGGGTCACCGGGGGGACGACCACGCAACAACCACCCGAGGTGGCGGCGGCAAACCGAGGCCTCTCGGGCGGCTTCGTGGCAAAGATTAGTTCGAACAAGGACTCTTTTACCTTTCGCGGAAATGGCCAGTTGTCCGGTCCGTCCAACACCGTGCAGGTCACGGCGCAGTCGGAGGATTCTGCGCAACCGACAACGCCTTTCCGTGTTAGCGGGATCCGGACAACTTACCTAAACGGCGCAGCGGGTCGCACCATCAGCATGAGCGAAAGCGGGCGGGCCGCTCTGGAAATGCGCGCGGATGCGGGGTTGTCGCTCAGTTCGCCGGCGGTGCGGATGAAACCTCTCATTTGGGATGATGAGTTGCCGCGATGGAGTGGGTTCAATGAGGGACAGCCATGAGATCATCGCGACGCAGAAATGGATTGCTTTCCTGCGCTTCGGGCCGCATGCATGGGCGTAATTCCCCCTTTCCTATGGTTCGCCGGGCTTTGTTCTGTCTACTGCTTCTCGCTTGCTCGGCCCGCGCGGAGGAGGAGGTGGTGGTTTGGGAACCGGCGCGGGTTCTTGATGCCGAGCAGATTGCCGCTTCGGGAGCCTTTGTGCCGCTGGCCATTCCCACTTTTTTCGACAACTTCCGCTACCCGTTTTTGCAGGATGATGAGTCGGTGATTTTCATCGCCAACGACCGTGGGAGGCAGGGCGATCTCGGGCGGCATGGGCTGTATCGCATCGCCAAAAACGGGGAGGTGAGCAAACTGGCCGAGCCCGGCGATTACTTTGAAGGCACTGGCACGCGGCTGACGGGCATCTCCGGTTTGCGGGTGGATGGCGGACGGGCCGTGTTCCGTTGCGGCTTGGATGACGATCACGAGGGTGTCGGAATGTGGGAGGATGGGCGCCTTGTGCTGCTTGCGCGGACGGGCGACGAAGCGGGATGGCACAACATCGGGTATCCCGGTTACGCGGGAAACACCGTCACCTTTTATGCGGAAGATGCGGCGGATAAACCCGCGGTCTATGCGGTCGATCTCGTCTCGCCTGCGCGCGCGCCGCGCAAAATACTCGACACCACGACGCCCATGCCGGGGCGGCCTTCCGAATTGTTCGGCAGTTTCGGTTTCCAGCAGGAAGCGGAGGATGGGGCGGCCGTCATTCGTGGTTTTGCCGCCGGCGGCCGGAGAATTCTGCAAGATTCGAGCGGGCGCGGGCACGATCTCGGGGGAGTTTACCGCATGCGTATCGACGGGAGCGGGGAGTTGGTCGAACTCATCGACACGGTGACACCGTTGCCCGGCGGACCGCAGGGTGCGACTTTTGCCGAGTTGCAGAACGCCACTCCGCGCGACGGCACGGTCGTGGTGCCTTCGTGGACGCGTGACCACAGCGGTCTTTACTACCTCGGACGCGATGGGACGCCGCGGTTGGTCGCCGATACGAACACGCGCATCCCGGATTTATTCGAAGGTGCTTTCACGAGCTTCAGCAAGTGGGCGGCGAATTGCGCGCCGTGGGTTGTCTTCATTGCCGAGGCAGGATCTTTCCGCGGGCTTTTTGCCATGCATATGGAGCGCAACGAGCTTTTCCTCCTGCTCGACAACCGCACCGAGTTGGGCGGGAGAATGGTCAACGACTTCGAACTCAGTTCGCGTCCCAAACTCGGCGAAGACATCGTCTTGGCTGTCCAGTTCGCGGACGAGAGTTCGGGCGTTTATTTGCTCAAGTTCGGCGACGGATGGGGGAAGGCGATTTTCCGGCGCGAAGCGGCAAAATCTGAAAGCACGAGCAAGATGGATGTCTCCGTGGCGGGGGAGGAAGTGGTTTCGAGCGAGTCCGATTTCTCCGATGAAGTGCCGGGTGAAGTTCCCGCGCCATCCGCGGCCTTACGCGCCGCGGAGTTGGTCGAGGAAGGCTCTTTCCTCATGGTCGGCAACTCGCGCGCTTACGATGCGCCGGATGCCGCCACGGGAAAAACCAACAAGGTCGACGAGGCGGAATTGCTACAGAGCGGATCCGTTTTTGCCGCGAACAAAGGATTGAACTTCGGCTTCCGCTACGTGCTGCAGTCGCCCGGCGAGGACCGCTGTGGTGTCGAAGGATTCGAGATGTTCATCGTGCATCCGCCGATCAAAGGACCGGATGGCCAAGAGCGCACGACTTCGAAGATACCGTTCAAGCTGTGTTTCAACGACGGTAAGGCCGATGACTTCCTCATTTATTCGCTCGAAGAGGATTACGAGGTTCTTCCCGGTTCGTGGACGATGCAGGTCCGCAAAGACGGCGAAGTCCTGTTGTCTCGATCGTATACGCTTTTGTAGCGAATGACTCCAATTCGTTAGAACCCACGAAACTTTTCTGAGATGAGGTCTGCCTACTTTGCCGCCTCTTTAACCCTCGGAATCGGTATAGGATTTCTTCTCGGTCGTTTGAGTGTCGTCGAAGGTGACGGTGATACGGCAACTGCCGCTCACAGCCCGACAAAGACTTCGACCGGGGAAGGCGCGGCGGTTTTGACAAACACTTCGGAGAGGGAACGCACCGCATCCGGACAAGATTCCGGCTGTCAGCCGATGAGTGAAGCGGAGGTGATCGAAGGAGTGCAAAACTTGCAGGCCGGAACATTGTCGGGTGCCGAGTCGTCGCGGGCGTGGGCTGAACTCTGGGACAGACTTCGTGTCTCCGATTTGCCATCGCTGGCGGCCAGCCTTGGCGCCACAAGCACCGACGGTGAAGACCGCGCCCTTGCCACAGTCCTTGCAGTGTGGACCGAGGTGGATCCGCAACAGGCTTGGGCCTTTGCCCAATCAATGGAACCAGCGCCAAGAAGGCGAAATGCAATTTTTTGGGTGTTGGGAACTTGGGCGCGTGCGGATCACGCAGCAGCGCTCGCAAAGGTCGTCGAAGTCAAAGATGAAGTATTCCGCCAGCAAGTAAGGTCGCGGATTTTGGCCACGCTGGCGCAAAAGGACCCCGCTCTGGCGTTTGAAATCGCGATCCAAGATGGAGGATCCGGCGCGCCGTCCATAGTCGGCAGTATTCTGAGGCAGTGGGTGCGCAAAGACCCGGTGGCTGCGCGGGCCGCCGCATCACGATTGCAAGGGCGCATGGCTCAGGAAGCGAGTTCAAGTGTGGTGGAGGAATTGAGCAAGCTGGATCCCCGCGCAGCGTGGGATTACGTGCAGGGACTGCCTCCACACACGGAGCCCCATTCGTTCAAAAATCTGCAATCACGCGTCATTGAATTGTGGGCGCAATCGGATCCAGCATCCGCCATCGCTGCTGCTTCCACGATTCCTGACCTCGCAAAAAGGGACGACGCGATGATATCCGCTGTCTACACCTGGTCATCTTCCGACTTCGACGCAGCGCTGAGCTATGCGGTCACGGGTCTCGAACCGGGCGTCCAAGCACGGGTTCTTCAACGCTTGGCCCAAGGCGAGAATGCGCCCCATGAAGCGGTTTTCGCCGCATTGCTTGAGCATTCTCCCAGGAGCGGCGTCTTCAAGGACTCGGTGACGATGCTTATGGAGAGATGGGCGCGCACTGATCCGCAAGCAGCGGCGACGGCGACGTCAAGGTTAACTCCGCGCGATGGCCTTCCCGGTGCGGTTGCCGCGGTGGCCGGTGAATGGGCGACTTCACCTGCTGATCGCCAGCAGCTGCTGAACTGGGCCGCAACTCTTCCCGAGGGTGAGGTGCGTGATGCCGCTCTCAAGGAAGCTTTCGAACGATGGGGTGCTCGAGATCCGGCAGCGGCGCAGCAACTCTTGTCGGCCGCCGGTGCGGCGGCCAACAAGCAGGCGATTGAGGGTTTTCTGGAGGGCTGGAACCGCGCGAGTCCCGGCGATGCGGCACGATGGGCGCTTTTGTTGCCGGAAAATTTGCGCCCCGATGATGCTATGCGTGATGCGATTCGTTCATGGGCGCGTTCTTCACCCACGGACGCAGCTCCCTTCGTGGAGTCGATGCCGCCGAGCATTCGTCCCGAGGTGACGATGGCTTTTGTCGAAATGTGGTCGTCCCGCGATCCCGAGGCCGCGGCTAGCTGGGTAAAGTCGCAACCGGCCAGCCCGGCCAAAGATGCGGGAATTTCCACTATCGTCGAAGTGATCGCCGATGATGATCCCGAAACTGCTCTCGCTTGGACTCGCTCCATGGCCGATGAAGAAGCGCGGTTGGATTGCACCGAGGAAATCCTCCAATTGTGGCTCACTGACGATCCCGCTCGGGCCAAGGCGTGGATTGCTGCGGCCCAGATACCCGAAGCACTGCGAATAAAACTCAGCAAAGAACAGTGATTAGGAAATCCAATCACGGCCGATTTCGATTCATTCTCATGAAAAACAAACCAGCAACCAATCCTGAACCGACCAGTCAGATACCAGCGCTTCACAAAATGTTCGGAATGCCTGCAACGGTTGTGCTCTGCGCGATCTGCATCTTGTCGAGCTCGCCGATGTATGCGGACGAAAATCCCCAGACCACGCAATTGTCAGGAAGCGAGTCAGCCGACATCCGCCCTCTTCTACAGCGCGGGGAGGAAGCCCTCGCTGTGGGCGACTACGAGACGGCTTTTGCCGAGTATCGTGCGGCTGTCGAAGAAGGTCTGCAGGAACCGGATGCCGGACAACTCCGCGCAGCGGCGCTCGATGGTTTCGCCAAGGCCGGCAAAGGGTTGGCGGAACTGCGCATAGCCGAGGGGCGCTGGCAGGATGCCGAAGATACTATCAGGACAGCTTTGCGGCCCGAATACGCCCCCAATGACAAGCCGGCGCAGAAGTTGCTGACCCAGTTGGAGGATCCCTTGTATTTCAACAAAACAGTTACACCTGAGTTCGTTTATCAAGTGGAATCAATCAAGCACCTCCTCAGCGTTGCCGATGGTTTGTCCGAGACGGGTCGCTATGACGAAGCCAAAGAAACTTTGGATTCTGTCCTCGAAAAAGATCCCTACAATGAGGCCGCTTGGCGGAAGATAGAGAACATCAACAAAGCAAAGCGCCGGGTGGCGGATATTGCTCGGGAAGCCAATGCTCCACTGAGGCCCGATTACAATGCGGTGAAGCAAAACGACTGGCTGCCCTGGGGTCTCCTCGGTGCTCTCGTGCTGACCAGCGTTACGCTTGTCTTGAGAGCAGTCTTCGGATCGAACGTATCGCTAAACGGCAAAGCTTGAACCAGTGCCTTGTTGCCTCTGGGATGGTATGTGCTTGCCGTCTCGGTTTTGGCATTCGCGGCAATGGCGATCCGTTACCAGATCGTATTCACGCCCAACGAAAACGACCCAAACGTGCTGAAACTCGATCGCTGGACGGGGTCCGTGGAATGGTTGGGAGACTGAGGGCTCGCCAGGATACATGTCGCCGAATCCTGCCAGCCTGTTCCTGAGACGTGGTGGGTGGGTTCGTGCCCATAGCAGATTGGTTTTCGGAGTGCTCGTTGGAGTTTTGGCTGCTGGTCAGTCGAGTGGTTGCTCTCGCGGACCGGATCTCGCCGGCATCTACTTTCTGCCCGCTAGCGATCCCGACAACAAATGGGCGATCGAGAGCCTCATCGAATTACGCAACGACGGAAGCGCGATGATGCAAGGTTTAAGTATGTATCCGGCGCAATGGTCGAAACGCGATGTGAAAGTCGAAACGCTAAGCGAGGGAAAATGGTGGCTGGAAGGTGATAGCCTCATTTACCAGGGAACGGTCACAACCGCTTCGACGTTGGAAGGCGAGAAACGCCACGGTCGCGAGCCTATCCGCCTGACTTTCACACGTGTGAACGAAGGTGATCTACTGTTGGCCACTGAAGACATGCATGCAGATGCTGTCCGCTACATCAGGGACAACCGTCGCCGACTTGAATGAATTGTTGGCTACCCCGCGTCAGACTGGCCCGCCCAGAGCAAGGCCCGATCATCACGGCGGCCGAGAGCAAGCCGGCAAGATGATCGGTTTCGCCCTTTCGGAGGGCACGATTTGGGGTAAGTTGACGGTATGCCTTCGATCGATTTGAAAACCGCCGTGCCGGGACCGCGGAGTCAGGCGGTTTTTGCGGAGCGGGCCAAGCACGTGGCGCCGGGGCCGTTCCATACCACGCCCATTGTGGCGGCCAAGGCGGAGGGAGCAACGATCACGGATGTGGACGGCAACACGTTCCTTGATTTTGCCTGCGGGATCGGGGTGACGAATCTCGGGCACTGCGAACCGTCGGTGGTGGCAGCGGCCAAAGCGCAGGCGGACAAATTTTTCCATACGAGCATCAATGTGGTGGCCTATGAGGGCTACGTGGAGGTCGCCAAGCGGTTGAACGCGCGCGCGCCGGGGGATTTTGCGAAGAAGACGTTTTTGGCCAGTTCCGGGGCGGAGGCGGTGGAGAATGCGATCAAGTTTGCGCGCGCGTATACGAAGCGTCAGGCGGTGATTTGTTTCGAGCATGCCTTCCATGGGCGCACCTACATGGCGATGGCCCTCACGGGGAAGGCGAATCCTTACAAAAGCGGGTTCGGTCCGTTTCCTTCGGAAATTTATCGTGCGCCGTTTCCGGATTTTTACCGCTGGCCTGGCATCGATGGCGAAGCACCGAGTTGTCCGGGAAAACTGCCGTGCCCGTTGCCGCGTTGTTTGTGTCGCGAGGCGTTCGGACAATTCGAGGAGATCGCGCGGGCCGATATCGGCGAGACGAATGTTGCGGCAGTGATCATCGAACCGGTCACGGGCGAGGGCGGATTCATTCCCGCACCGCCGCCGTTTCTACGCATGTTGCGCGAGTGGTGCGACAAGCACGGGGTGGTGCTGATTTTCGATGAGATCCAGACCGGGTTTGGTCGCACGGGAACGCTTTTCGCTTGCGAGCAATCCGGCGTGGCGCCGGATCTGCTGGTGCTGGCCAAAGGCTTGGCCAACGGATTGCCGCTCTCGGCCGTGGTCGGAAAATCAGAGGTCATCGATGCGGTGGGTGTGGGCGGGGTGGGAGGAACTTATGCCGGAAATCCGGTGGCTTGCGCCGCGGCGCTGGCGGTGTTGGATAAATTCGACGATTCCGAGACTCTGGAGCATGCGCGTCAGCTCGGGAGACTTTTGGAAGACCGTTTGGGGTCTTGGTTCAAAAAATTTCCCAAGATTGGACAGGTCCGCGGACTCGGTCCGATGCGGGCTATGGAGCTGGTCAAGGATCGAGCGACCAAAGAGCCGGACAAGCCGTCCGCCGCTGCATTGGTCAAACACAACTACGAGAATGGGGTGATCACGCTGTCCTGCGGCACGCATGGCAATGTGTTGCGGTTTTTGATCCCACTGGTCGCCACCGAGGCGCAGTTGAATGAGGGTTTGGATGTGATCGAGGCGGGGTTGGAGAAGTTGGGTTGAGATAACCGCAGAGGAAACGGAGGACGCAGAGGATGACCGGTATCTTGGCACTTGCGTGCTTTTCGGGACGTGCCACACTTTTTCCATGAGCATCGCGACCTTGCAGCAAGAGGTGCAGGCCTTGCCGGCTGAGGATCAAGACAGGTTGGCGGCTTTCCTTCTCTCGCTCCGCATGAAGCGGGATGGTCTGCTGGAGGAGACCTCGCGCCGCTTGGATGACAAGGACCCGTCGGGCTGGGTCGAGTGGAACGCTGTCAAAGGCGCCTCCGGCAAGAAAAGCGCGTGAAGCCCTACGCGGTTTATCTGCGTATCGAAGTGGCTGAGTTGCTGAAATCTGTCGCGGCCCAAAGATCGCCGCGGAATCGAAAACTTTGTCGATTCGCTGCCGGGAAATCCCCTCAAGACCGGCGACTACACCGAAACCGATGCCGCCGGGCGGCCGATTCAGATCAAAATTCTCGGTAATTTTGCCGTCGCTTTCTGGGCGGACCACGCGGTCAAGGAGATCAAGGTCGTGGCCATTGTTCGGGCGGACGGACCTTGAAAAGCTCGCCCTTAAATACTGAACATTTGAACAGTATCTTCCGGATGTGGTAAATCCGCGGGGTGAAGCGGACGGAACAGCGGGCGGCGGTGCATCTGGATGCGGATGCCTTTTTTGTCGGATGCGAGGTGGCGTCCGAGCCGCGCTTGCGCGGGAAGGCGGTGGCGGTCGGGGGGATGAAGCGGGGGATTATTGCGTCGGCCAGTTACGAGGCACGGCGGCTGGGGATTTACACGCCGATGCCGACGGCGAGGGCGCTGAAGATTTGTCCGCATCTCATCGTGCTGCCGGGGGATTACGAAAAGTATGAGCATTTTTCGCGGCTGATGTTTTCGTTGGTCCACGATTACACGCCGGTGGTGGAGATCGGTTCGATCGACGAGGGCTACGGGGATTTGTCGGGGGTGACGAAATGGAGTCCGCGCACAGCAGCCGAGCGGTTGCGCAAAAATATCCGCGATCATTTGCGGCTGTCGGTCTCGCAGGGTCTGGGCACGAACAAGCTGGTGGCATCGGTGGCGTCGAAGCTGCGCAAGCCGGACCATTTTCTCGAAGTGCCGGCGGGGACGGAGCGGGAATTTCTCGCGCCGCTCGAGGTGAAGTGGCTGCCGGGGGTGGGGGCGAAAATGGAGCGCGTGTTCCAAGCGGCCGGTTTGCACCGCATCGCGCAGGTGGCGGAGACGACGGTGGAGAGTCTGGAATTGATCGCGGGCTCGGGGGCGGGGCAGTTATGGGAATTCGCCCAGGGGATCGACGAACGTCCCATCGTGACCGAGCGCGAGGATGCGCAGTCTTACGGCAAGCAGGAGACGTTCGATGAAGACACGACGGACGAGGAATTCGTGGGGCGTGTGCTGCGCGGGATGGCGGATCATTTGATGGCCAAGGTGCGGGCCGACGGGAAGATGATCCGCTGTGTCGAGGTGAGGCTGCGTTACAACGACATGGAGCAGAGCCGGCGGAGCGAGAGTCTCGACGAGCCGACGGATTTGGAGACGGATGTCTACGGCCTGATTGACCGGCTGACGCGGAGGGCGTGGGATCGTCGGGTCAGTTTGCGTTTGGTCGGGTTGAAGTTATCGCGTGTCTATAACGGAGGCGGGTGGCATCAGGTGGGGTTGGATTTGCCGGGGACGGGGTATGAGCGGGAGACGCGACGGGTGTTGGCGCGGGTGATGGATGAGGCGCAGGTGCGCTATGGGACCGGAAGTGTTATCCGAGGACATCAGCTTCCGATGTCGAAGAGTCGTCAGTCGTCAGTTGGCAGTAGTCAGCGAAAACCGTCCGTAGGACGGCGCCATCTCCCTCATACTCAAACTCAAGTTTCAGCCGTCCTGAACGTGAAGAGCTGCTTCAGCTTCATGGATTCGCTGCTGCGACCGGGGGATATTGTGCGGTTGGCGGTGGAGCGGGGGGCGAAAGCAGTGGCCATGACCGATCCGAATTTGCACGGGGCGGTGGAGTTTTGCGCTGCGGCCAAAGAAGCCGGGATCAAACCGGTCGTGGCCGCGGAGGTGAAGGTCGGAGGAATTCTGTATTTGGCTTATGTGGAGAATGCGGAGGGGTATCGGAATTTGTGTGCGCTGTTGAGCGATGGGCGGCGGCCGGGGACGGCCGCCCTCCAGGGGTTGATCTTGCGTCCGACCACCGCGTTTCCGGAAATCCGCTACCCGTCGGCACGCGATGCCAAATTTTACGAGGTGTTGCAGAGCATCCGGACTTTGTCGCTGGCGGGCCAGTCGCATACGGAGAAAAGGCGCGGGGATTTTGCCTGGTCGCGCGAAATTGAAGTGTCACCTGCCATGCTGCGGGATGCCGAGGAGATCGCGGCGCGGTGCGAATTTGTTTTGCCGGTGGGCGGGTTGAAGTTTCCGCGGTTCGCGCCGCCGGACGGATCCACGCCGCGCGAGTTTCTCGGGCGGCTCGCGCGCGAAGGGATGAAACGCCGTTACGGCGCGATGCCGACCGCCGGGGTGCGGCGTCAGGTGGACGAGGAGCTGCGCATCATCGCCGAGGTGGGTTACGAGGAATATTTCCTTGTCGTTTGGGAATTGCTCCAACGTTGCGCCGAGCGCGGGATCGAATGGATCACGCGGGGCAGCGCGGCGGATTCACTGGTCTGCTACTGCCTCGGGATCAGCTCGGTGTGTCCGGTGCGCTTCGAATTGTATTTCCGGCGCTTTCTCAATCCGGAGCGGATGAAATTGCAGAAGTTGCCGGATATCGACATCGATTTTCCGCACGACCGGCGCGACGAGGTGGTTGATCTGATTTTCGAGCGCTATGGACCGCACCATGCCGCAGTGGTGGGCGGGTTCAATACGTATCAGGGGCGCTCGGCTTTTGCCGATATCGCCAAGGCCCTGGGTGTTTCGGAGTTCCAGATCCGGCGGATGACGGAAAAACTTCCGCAGACTTCGGCGCGCCATGTAGCCGCGGCGGCGCAGGACAGCGTGGAGTCGCGCGGGCTGACTTGGGAGGAGAATCCGTATCAAGCGGCGCTGAAATTGGCGGCGCGGTTGGATGGTTTTCCGCGTCACGCGAAGATGCATCCGTGCGGAGTAGTGATTTCGCGCGAACCGGTGGGGGAATTGACGCCACTGTTCACCAGCGCCAGCGGACGTCCGACCACGCAGTTCGACATGGAATCGGTCGAGGCGATGGGTTTGGTCAAGCTCGACATTCTCGCGCAGGGCGGACTTTCCGTGCTGCGCGATACCCGGGAGGTGTTGCGGGTGCGGGGGATTGAGCCGCCGGCGCCGGGGTGTTGGAACGATCCGCATGTGTGGCGAATGATCGCCGACGGCGAGGCGCGGGGCGCTCACCATATCGAGAGTCCGGCCATGACATCCTTGGCCCGCATGTCCGGCGTGCGGGCCATCGACCAGTTGATTGCCATCGTGTCGGTGATCCGTCCGGGCGCGGCCAACAGCCTGCGCAAGGAACAGTTCGCCCGGCGCGCGCGCGGCGCGGAGCCGGTGCGCTATGCGCATCCGAGCTTGGAACCGGTGTTGCGCTCCACCTACGGCGTGGTGGCTTACGAGGAACATGTGCTGCAGATTTGCGAGGTGTTCGCCGGTTGGGGCGCGGGGCGGGCGGATATTTTGCGGAGGATGCTGGTCAAAAATCGCATGGCCAACGTGGACGCGTGGCGGGAGGAATTTGCCGCGGCGGCGCGGAGGAAAGGGCGGAACGAGGACGAGATTGCCGCGGTGTGGGATTTGCTCATGCAATTCCGTGGGTATGCGTTTTGCCGCGCGCATTCCACGGCTTACGGGTTGGAGGCTTACGAGGCGGCGCAATTGAAACGGTATTGGCCGGCGGAGTTTTTGGCGTCCGTGCTGACCCACGGGAAGGGGTTTTATTCGCGGTTGTTTTACACGATCGAGGCGCGGAGGTTGGGGGTTTCGTTTGCGGGGCCCGGGGTGAACGGGGAAGTCAGGCGGTTTGCGGTGGAGAAGAGGAAAACCGCAGAGAACGCAGAGAGCACAGAGGGGAAGGCAGCGGACGGCTGGCCTCCTGCTCGGAGAGCCATACGGCTCGGAGAGGCCAGCCGTCCCTACCGGGGGGGGGAGGTGATCAAGGTGCCACTTGGTATGATCAAAGGACTGTCGAAGGGCTTGCTCGAGAGGATCGAAGGCACGCGGCCGTTTGTTTCTTTGTCCGATTTTTGGCGACGGGGTGCACCGCAGGGGGAGGAGGCGATGGTTTTGTTGCGGGCGGGGGCGTTTGATTCGTTTGGTTTATCGCGGACCGAGATGTTCTGGGAATTGCGGGCCTTGGCGCCTTGGAAGCCGGGGCAGGGGTTGCTTTTGGAAACGCGAGGCGTCGTGCCGCCGGTGGGGCGCACGGAACCGGACCGTTTGCAGAAACTGCGCGATGAAATGGAACTGCTCGGATTTCCGGCCAGCGGGCACCCGGTGGAACTTTTTCCCGAGGTGGCGTGGGAGACGTATTGTGCGGTCGGGGAGGTGCGGAGGTTTGCGGGTCAGAGCGTCACGACGTGTGGTCTCGTCGTGGCCCAGCGGTTGCATCACCAATCGGACGGACGGGCGATGAAATTCATCAGCATTTGCGACCGCACGGATATTCTCGAGTGCGAGATTTTCGCGGATGCTTACCGGAAATGCGGCGGGGTGTTGGCGCGGTGGCCGGTGGTCGAGGTGACGGGACGCGTGGAGGCGCTGGGAGGAACCCGTGGATGTGTGATGCGGGTGGAGAGGGTGCGCGCGGCGCGGGAGAAAGGATGCGACGGTCGAAGACCGCCGCGAAAATGTCATAAGGTGGTTACGACGCGGGACGTTGATCCTGCGGCATCTCGGACAGCTGGAACTTCGGCACCGATTGGCGGATGAAGTCTTTGAGCATGTCGAGCGTTTGCTGGTCGGATTTGGCGTCCGGTTTGAATCCCTCGAGCACGGGCGCGCTGACGATCACGTAGGCCCAGCGGTGTTGGAGTTTTTTCGTCACCATATCCCAGTTGGTTTTGGCCAGCCGCACCCAGTGGTAGGGCGTGGTGGTGTCCTTGCCGACGAACCAATAGAGAAAGTAACTCTTCAAATTTTTGCG
The DNA here is from genome assembly GCA_044355525.1 of Chthoniobacterales bacterium. Classification (GTDB taxonomy): domain Bacteria; phylum Verrucomicrobiota; class Verrucomicrobiia; order Chthoniobacterales; family JACTMZ01; genus JACTMZ01. Next base: position 11,728 of record JBIKXZ010000008.1, on the reverse strand, counting down.
CTCGCCGGGGGCGGTTTCGATTTCGCGGTTGAGGGTGAGTTTCATCACGTCGAGCGTGCGTCCGTTGGCCAGGGTGATGGGAACGACTTCGCCGGACTGGATCGACCAGCCTTGTCCGGGCAGGCAGACCTCGGGCCGGTGGATGCTGCGTTTTTCGCCGCCGCTGAGGACGACCTGCGCGGTGAGCGAGTTGCCGGAGAGATCCTGGTAGATTTTCTTTTCGAATTCGGTATCGGCCGGCAGGAGGGCGAGTTCGCTGGGCGAGACGGGTTCGCTCGTGCCCCAGTATTCGCCGACCAAAGTGGGCAGATCCATGACGACACCGGCCTGCGGGGAGATATCCGGCGGCGCGCTCTCGCGGCAGAGCCAAATGGTCAGGGCCGGCAAGGCCACGATGGCGGCGGTGCGCCACCAAGGGATCTGGAAGGCGCGGGTCATGGGTTCGGTTCGGTGCGCGGCGTGAAGCGTTGCAGCAACCATCCGACCCCGAGCATGCCGCCGAGTGCGACGGCGAAGACAAGGAAGCCGGAGAGCATGTGGAAGGTGGTGGGTTCCTCGAGCGAGCCGATGGCGACCTCGGGTCCGAGCGCGATGGTGCCGAGGGTGAGCATGATGATACGCGCGAAGTTTCCGGCCACGGCGAGCGGGACGGAGGAGAGGAAGATGACCCATTTCTGCCACGGCTTGTCCATCGCGATGTAACCGTAGAGCGCGCTGACCATCATGAGGGCGAAGAGCGAACGGATCCCGCTGCACGGGTCGGCCACGTCGACGGCGAAGCGCTGTCCGGCGGCGAGTCCGGCGGCGAAGTCCGGCGCGGACACGATGGCTGTTCCTTGCTGCAGGCAGGAAAGTCCGATGAGATTGAGGAAAGCGACGCTGACGTTGGACATGAAAATGCGCAGCGGGAAAGCGAGGAAGTTGTCCATGAACGGCAGCGGAAACATGAACGCGAGAAAGGCGATGGGGAACGCGAGAGCGACGAGCCAGCGCCAGCCGAGGAACCACAGGACCGCGGAGCCGACGAAGCCGAGGAGCGAGGCGTAGCCGATGTAGACATTGTCGGCGAGGTAGCCGACCCAGTAGACGAACAGCGATCCGAGCAGCGCGGCCAGACCGAGCCATGAGCCTTCGACCGGGATCGCGGCCAGAGCTTGGCGACGGTAGTAGACGAGCCCGATGACCGCGAGCGGCACGAGCCAGCAGTGTTCCCACTCGGGGTTGTTTTTCCAGATCCACCCCATGAATTGGAACATGCTGGCCCGCGTCGCGCCGTAGCCGGAGGCATAGGGAAACCACCCGAACAGGGCGTAGAATATTCCCGCGACGGCCAGAGCCGCGGCAATGTTCGGCGCAACCAGGGACGCGCGCCAATCGGGAACCGCTGCGGTGGAGTTCATGGAGAGCAAGAAGCTTTCACACCGTCCGCGAAGCGGCAACCGATTTCCACTCGGCGAGGAATTCCCCGAGCGCCTCGCGCCACGGGCGCGGTCCGGGGGGAAGCGCCGCGGCGAGTTTGGCGGTGTCGAGGCCGGAAAAGCGCGGACGCTTCGACCAGCCGGGTCCGAGTTGTTCGAAGGGCACTTCCTCGATGTTCGAGCATGCGGGAGCCAAGCCGAGAAATTGCATTTGCGCCAAGGCGGTGCGGGCGAATTCCTCCCATGAGGTTTCGCCCGGATTGGCGAGATTGAAGAGACCGTTATGGCCGGCTTCGACGAGTTGCCGGGTCCAGAAGGCGCCGTCCGCAGCATAAAGACAGCAGCCTTTTTTTCCGGCGGCGGTGCGGAGGGTGTTCTCGTTGCGCAGCAAATCGGGCATGCGGCTCATGAAAGTTTTGCCGTGCAGGCCGTAAAGCCATGAGACCCGCAGGATGAGGCTTTGCGGACAGATTCCGGGGATGAGTTTTTCCAAATCCGCTTTTTGCCGGCCGTAAACCGAAAGCGGGTGCGGCGCGTCGGCTTCGGTCAGAAGCCTGTCCGTTTCGCCACCGAACACATAATCGGAGCTGTATTGCACACAGAGGGCGCCTTGCGCAGCGCAGCGTTTCGCCAGGTCGAGCGGCGCGTCGCGATTGATCCGCCCGGTGCCGGCCGGATCCGCTTCGCACGCGTCGAAATCGCAAATCGCCGCGGCGTTGATCACCGCATCCCAACGCTGAGCGAACAACTCATCGAGCCGGGAGGCGTCGGTGATATCTGCGCCGGTGCGGGTCAGCGCGGTCAGGTCATGATCCGCGAATTCGCGCGTCAAATAACGCCCGAGCAAACCGCCGGAGCCGAGGAGGAGGATTTTCATGACGCTAATTCCAAGCGTTGCAACTGCGCGAGCACATCGCCGGTGGTGACGGCGTCGAGGCACAGGAAGCTGTCCATGCCGCATCGATCGATGCACGGGTGGAGGGGACAGACGCGGCGTTGCACGACGCGATCGCGGTTGTTCCAAGGCGCGAACCAATCGGGTTCGCCGGATCCGAAGATGGCGATCACCGGTTTGCCCAGCGCGGCGGCGAGGTGCGCGGGGAGGGAATCATGACAGATCACGGCATCGGCACCGTGCAGGGCGGCGACCAGGGAAACAAGATCAGGCGTGTGTAGTTTGCGCGTTTCTTCGGGCATCACGGCGGCGGTATCCGACGCGAGAATTTCCACGACGTCGAAACGATCCGCGACGGCGGGAGAGGCCAGCAATTCGCGCCAGCGGGTTGCCGGCCACTGTTTGCTCGGCACACGCGCGTGGGCATGGACAGCCAAGACCGGCTGTCCGCCGCGCGGTCGATCGGCCGGAGTCTTGATCCACGGCACCGCGTAATCGCAGGAAATTCCGAGTACTTCGGCGATCTGCTCCCAACAGCGGATATGCGATTGCCTCGGGGATTCGCGATGCAGCCATTGCGTGAGCAGGGGACGCCCCGGATGCGTGGCTTGCCAGAAAGTTTCCAACGTGCGTCCGAGCCAACGGCGGTTGCGCCGCCAGGGCAAATCGCCGGCGTAGTAGTTGCCGTGCGTCATGGGGAACCCGATGCGCTGCGTGGCGCGTGTTTCGGCCATGAGGATTTCCGCGCGCGCATCGGCCCAGACGCAGGCCGCGGCGGCGAATTCGAGCGGACGCAGGATGCGTCCCTCGTCGCGCGCGGCCGCGACAGCCTGCCGCGGGCCGCACACGCGGTCGTCGCCCCAAGGCGGTTCCCAAGTGTGGAGGTGCGGCGGCTCGGCGAGAAGTTCGTAGACCGCGCGCGTGGCCGGACGGCAGAGCACATGAACGTCGAATTTCTCCCGCGCGCCCCGCACGAAAGGCAGACCCATCACGGCGTCGCCGAGGTGATGGAGTTCGACGATGAGGAGGCGGGATTTCATCGGGCGAACCAGCGGCGTTTCAGCATGTAGTAGTGACGTCCCCACGCGGCCATGGCGAAGGCATCCCACCACGGTTTGAAGCGCCAGCCTTCGCGCGTGAGCATGCGCGCGGTTTCGTGCCACATGGTGGGGAGTTGACGGCTGGTTTTGGCAGCGGCGTGCAGGCGCGCAACAGCCAGCGGCTCCGGGATGTAATGCCACCGGACATTCGTGCCCAGCCGCAGCCAGTATTCGTGATCCATGCAGTAGTGCAGAGACTCGTCGAAGCCGCCGAACTTTTCGTAGACGCGCCGCCGCCACCAAACCGCGGGTTGCCCGAGCGGGTTGTCGTTGCGCAGATTATCCGGTCGAAACTTGGCCGCCGACTTGCGGCGTTTGCGGCCCGAATCGCCTTCGAGAAAATAAAAGTCGCCATAGACGACATCGATTTCGGGCCGATGGGCAAAGATCTGCATGACCGCCTGCAGCGCGCCGGGCTCGTAAAGATCGTCCGCGCACAAGTAAGCGAGAATATCCCCGTCGGCCATGGCGAGGCCTTTGTTGATCGCGTTCGACTGGCCGGTGTCCTTTTCCGAAATCCAGCGGATATCGCTGCGGGTCCGCAGCAAACCGGTTGTCGTGTCGGTGGAACCTCCATCAATGACGATATGCTCCACTTCGTGCGGGGCTGCTTGCGCCGCCGCGCGGCGGACCGAGTTGAGGCATTCGCCGAGATAGCGTGCCTGGTTGAGCGAAGGGGTGACGACGGAGAGTTTCATCGCGCCGTGGGAGTCAGGATTTTCCGGAAAATCCGGTCGTAGCGCTCGAGCACGTTCTCCCAACGGAAGTGCTCCGCCCTTTGCCGAGCGCGTCGACCCGCGGCGGCGCATTCCTGCGGATGCTCTTTGGCCCAGGCCAGCTTCGCGGCGAGCGAAGCCACGGGATCGTCCGGCCCGAACGGAATTCCGGCATCGCCGAGCACTTCGCGCGTGGCGGCACAATCGTGGTAGATGATCGCCTTGCCCATACCGAGTTGGTCGAGGAGGACGAGACGGGTCGCTTCGATCGTCGCGGGCATGATGAAGGCGCGCGCGTTCTGGCTGAGTTCGATGTAGGCGTCGGCGAAGCGCAGGCCGGTGAAAATCACTTTGTCCGTGGCCAGCGCGTCGAGTTTGCGCCGGTAGCCGTGCTCGTAAGGATCCCCGCCGACAAGCACGAGGGGCAACGGGTCGGGCGTCCGGCGGTAAGCCTGGAGCAACAATTCCGCCTCGTTCTCCGGCGTCAGACGCGAGACGTAGAGAAAATACCCGTCCGGCTTCAATCCCCAGCGTTCCAGCTCGCCGCAATGCACGGGCTCGTCGCGCACGGTCAATCCGTAGGAGAGATGCTCGGGCCGCACGCCGTATTCGCGCTCGTAGCGGTCGACGATGGTGGTGTTGTCGGCAATGATGCAATCGCCCGATTTGGTGGCCCAGCGTTCGCTGCGCTGCAGCCAAGATCGCGCGAAGCCGCGCCATTTTTTGCGACTGAAATCGGCACCGTCGACATTGATGATGACTTTCATGCCGGCCGCGCGGGCGATGCGTCCGAGGATGGCGTTGCCGACGCCGCAGAGATAAATGATGTCATAGCGACGCCTGACCGCGTCGAGCATGGACAGCGTGGTGTGCACGATGGTGTCGAGGCTTTTGGTCGGGATGGTGGGCAGGCCGATGATGCGCATGCCTTCCCAGACGGGTTGCGGCGGACCGAAGTGCGGGAGGCGATTGTAAACGGTGACATCATGCCCTCGGGCGGCAAGGCGTTTGCCCAGTTCCTCGACGACAACTTCAAAGCCGGAGTAGCGCGCGGGCACGCCCCGCGATCCGAGAAAGGCGATGCTCGGTAATCCGCCGGGCGCGTGGCGACCGTCCGGCGTGCCAAGCAAGGCGTCGCGCAGCGTGTAGAACAGAAACAGCGAGTTGAATTGCGTGTAGCGCCGCCAGAGTCTCCGCGGTTCCTGCCAAAGCCGGTAGGCCCAGGTGACGCCGAGGCGTTGCATCCACGCGGGGGCGAAGGCGCGCTGCCCGGCGAGGAGCGCAAAGGCATCGCCGACGGCGAAGAAGACGCCGCGCGTGTGACGTTTCAGGTTGTCGATGATCCAGCGCTCCTGACGCTCGCCGCCGAGCGCAACCCATACAAAATCCGCCTTGGAATCCGCAATGAAGCGCGAGAATTCCGCCTCGTCCTCCCCGGTCCATGCGCGAAAGGGCGGGGAGAGCGTGCCGGCGATCTCGAGGTCCGGCTGGATTTCGCGCAGGTGGGCGGTCAGGTCCCGCAAGGTTTCTTCCGTTCCGCCGAAGAAAAAATGCCGCCATGGCCGCGGGGTGGCGCGGATCATTTTTTCCATGAAATAGGGACCGTAAACGCGATCGGCCAGCTTGGCCCCGTGAGCATTGAGGCTCCACCGCAGGGGCATGCCGTCGGGCAGCACGAGATCGAAGCGCCGCATGACGTCCCCGAAATCCCGCCGGTGCCGCGCCAGGGCGATAATGTGCGTATTGCTCGCCGCGACCGCCGCCGGGCGACCCTCGCCGGCCAGACGCCGGCTTTCCCCGATGGCCGACTCGTAATCAACCACCGCCACCGGGGTGCCCAGGATCGGAATCTTGCGTGGTGCGGCGCTCATGCGCACCGCCAACCTAGTGGAGCGGCCCCTTGCCGGCAATGGCGCGAGGGGAAACCGCTGGCCCCGTGCGGCGGCGACCATTAATCTTCCCTCCATGAGTCTGACCGCCCGCATCGACGAGGACATCAAGGCCGCCATGAAGGCCAAGGACACCGACAAACTCGGCGCCCTGCGCATGCTCAAGTCCTCCCTCAAGTATGCCGTCATCGAAAAAGGCGCCGCCAACGAAGCCGACCTGGCCGATGCCGACGTCATCACCGTGATCCGCAAACGCATCAAACAGTGCCAGGACGCCATCGAGGGCTTCGTGCAGGGTGGCCGCACCGAGCAGGCCGACAAGGAAAAGGCCGAGGTCGCCCTGCTCGAATCTTACCTGCCGGCCGCCTTGTCAGCCGACGAATTGTCCACCTTCGTGCGCGAGGCCATCGCCGAAACCGGCGCCACGGGCAAAGCCCAGATGGGCGCCGTGATGAAAGCTGTCATGGCCAAAGCGGCCGGCCGCATCGACGGCAAAGCGGTCAATGCGGAGGTGTTGAAGCAACTTGGCTAGGAAATCTTCAGCGAAAAAAGGCGCCGTCTGGGCGGTGATTGTGGCCGGCGGATCGAGCCGCCGCATGGGGTTCAACAAACTCACCGCCGACCTCGACGGCCGTCCCGTGCTGGCCTGGAGCGTGGGCGCCTTCAACGATTGTCCCTCGATCGACGCCATCGTGCTGGTCTGCGCCGCCAGCGTGCGCGCCGAGTTGGAGAAAATCGCGCGCGCGGCCGCGCCGTCCAAATTGAAACATGTCATTGTCGGCGGAGCGCACCGTCATTTGTCCGTCGCCGAGGGCCTGGGTTGCGTGCCGGCCGAGGCGGTCATGATCGCGGTCCACGACGCGGCGCGTCCTTTGGTCAACCAGGGTATGATCACGCGCTGCCTCGAATCGGCCCGCAATACGGGTGCCGCAGCCTGCGCGCGCCGCGTCAACGACACGCTCAAGCGGATCAATGACGAGGGTTTCATCATCGAATCGGTCGACCGCACCAACTTGTGGGCGGTGGAAACCCCGCAGATTTTCCGCGCCGAGTTGCTGCGTCATGCCTATGACGAAGTCATCGCCACCGGCGGCCACGTCTCCGACGAGACCTCCGCCGTGCAGGCCGCGGGTGCGCCGGTGGCGCTGGTCGACACCCCGGAATGGAACGGCAAGATCACCTATCCCGCCGACCTTGAACTGGCGCGCTTGGTCCTGCGCGGCCACGGCGCGGCCTGAGCGATGTTCGGACGTTTTCTCACCGTCGGCTTGGTCTGTCTCTTTGTCGGGGCGGGAGCCGCCATGCTTCTGGGGCCGCTGCTCAAACCGGCCGCCGACGAAAATCTCCCCGTCTCTCCTTACACGGCCCGGGGCGGGTTCGCGGCCCTGCCGCCGGAAGTCGTCACGGCCGTGGGTGCGTACGAGGCCATCCGCGAGACGCTCATGCGGGATTCGTTGGAGGGCGTGGCGGTGCAGGCGGACATGATTGCGCGCACCTTCGCCGGTCACGATCAGCGCATCGTCTCGTTGGCCAAACGTCTCGCGGCCGAGCAGGATGTCGAGTCGGCGCGCCGCGCTTTCATGCGCATGCACCGGCTGATGGAAAGGCACGCGCGCCGGCTGCCCCGGGCCTGACGCGAGGGCGTGCTTGTCCGCGGCGCGGCAGGCGATAGATTCGGCGGTCCGTCATGGCGCACATTCCAACCGGTTCCGAAATCCGCAGCAGCTTCCTCGATTTCTTCCGCGGGAAGGAGCACAGCATCGTGCCTTCTTCGAGCTTGATGCCCGACTCGCCGAATCTGCTCTTCACCAATGCGGGGATGAACCAGTTCGTGCCGATCTTTCTCGGCAAGGCCAAAGCCGATGTCTCGCGCTGGCCGGGCGCGATTCCGGGGTCGGATACGCGTGCGGCTGACACGCAAAAATGCATCCGGGCCGGCGGAAAACACAACGACCTCGAGGACGTCGGACTCGACACCTACCACCACACGCTCTTCGAGATGCTCGGCAACTGGAGCTTCGGGGATTATTTCAAAAAGGAAGCGATCGATTGGGCGTGGGAGTTGCTCGTCGGGCGCTGGAAATTTCCCGCTTCGCGCATGTATGCCACGGTCTACGCACCGGGCGCTGGCGACCCGAGCGAGTTCGACCAGGAAGCGTGGGACCACTGGGCGGTGCATTTCCGCGCCGCCGGTCTCGATCCCGCGGTCCATATCGTCAACGGCAACAAGAAGGACAATTTCTGGATGATGGGTGACACGGGTCCGTGCGGTCCGTGCAGCGAAATCCACATCGATCTCACGCCGCAGGGCGACACACGCGGCGCGCTGGTCAACAAAGGCACGGCCGAGTGCATCGAAATCTGGAACCTGGTCTTCATCCAGTTCAACGCCAACCCCGACGGAACCTTCACGCCGTTGCCCGCGCGGCACGTCGACACCGGCATGGGCTTCGAGCGCGTTTGCGCCATCGTACAGGGCACAAAAGGCTTCACCGAGTTTTCCAACGCGCGCGTCTCCAACTACGAGACGGACATTTTCCGTCCGCTCTTCGACGAGATCGAAAAACTGAGCGGGAAAAAATACGGATCGACGCTCCCCGAAGCCGGATCGACCGGGCACAGCGAACAGGAGAAAATCGACATCGCCTTTCGCGTCATCGCCGACCACGCGCGAACACTCAGCTTTGCCGTGGCCGACGGGATCAATCCCGGAAACAACGACCGCAACTACGTTTTGCGCCGCATCCTGCGCCGTGCGGTGCGCTATGGACGCACGCTCGGGTTTCATGAACCGTTCTTTTACAAATTGATCGGGGTGCTCTCCCGCACCATGGGCGACGTCTTCCCCGAACTGCGCGCCAAGCAGGCGCATGTCGAGCAAGTGATCAAAGGCGAAGAGGAAGCTTTCAACCGCACCCTCGACAAGGGTATCGCACTCTTCGAGGCGGAAGCGGACAAAGCCGGCGCGGGCGGGAAAATTTCCGGCGCCTTCGCTTTTCGACTCTACGACGAGCAGGGTTTTCCGCTCGATCTGACCGAATTGATGGCGCGCGAGCGGGGACTGGCGGTCGATACGGCCGGCTTCGAGAAATTGATGGAAGAGCAGCGCGCCCGCGCCCGGGCCGCACAAAAGAAGGAGATCATCACGGTTTCCGAGATTGCCACCAAGGAACCGACGCACTTCGGCGGATACGACAATTTGTCGGCCAAAGCCAAGGTCGTCGAAATCGTCGACCTCAAAGGCAAGCTGGCCGTCGTGCTTGATCGCAGCGCCTGCTACGCCGAGATGGGCGGGCAAGTTGGCGACACGGGCGAACTGCGTTCCGGGTCGAGCCTCTGGCGCATCGCCAACACGCAGAAGGCCGGCGATGTCTGGCTGCATGTGCTTGAGGGCGACGACGCACCAGTTGCCGGATCCGAGGTGGAACTTGTCGTCGATCGCGCACGGCGCGACGCCATCCAACGGCACCATACGGTGACGCATCTGCTCCATTGGGCACTGCACGAGGTGGTCAGTCGCGAGGCGGTGCAAAAGGGAAGTTATGTCGGTCCGGACAAACTCACTTTCGACTTCAGCAGCGCGGCGCTCACGTCGGAACAAGTGTCCGCAGTGGAGCGGTTGGTGAACGAAAAGATTCTGGAGAACGCTCCGGTCAGCTGGTCCGAAGTCGCCCACGCCGACGTGCGCGGCCGCGACGATGTGATGCAATTTTTCGGCGACAAATACGGCGACATGGTGCGCGTCGTGCAAATTGGCGGCCGGGCCGGTGCACTCGACGGCTACAGCATGGAATTGTGCGGCGGCACGCATGTGCGCGGCACGGGCGAGATCGGTCTTTTCCGCATCACCGGGGAAGGCGCCGTCGCGGCCGGCATCCGCCGCATCGAAGCGGTGGCCGGGGTCGAGGCCCGACGGGCGGCGGAATCGGATCGCGAGCGACTCAAGGCGATCGCCGCCCAACTCGGATCGCCGCTGGCCGATGTCGAAAAGAAGCTCGAAGCGTTTCTCGCTCAGCAGAAGGAATCCGAAAAGGCGCTCAAGTCGGCGCGGCAACGCGAAGCGGCATCCGTGGCCGGCGAACTCGCGGCCAAGGCGGAAACGATCAACGGAATCCCCTCGGTGATTGCCGACCTCGGCGAGGCGGATGGCGATGCGTTGCAAGCGGCCGCCGATGCGCTGAAGGCGAAGTTCGACGGCGTGATCGTGCTCGGTGGTTCGGCGGGCGGCGCCGTTTCGCTCGTCGCGGCCGTGGGCAAAGAACACACGGCGAAGGTCGCGGCCGGAAAAATCATCCAGTCCATCGCGCCGATGGTGGGAGGCAAAGGCGGGGGTCGTCCGGATAATGCGCGAGGTGGCGGAAAAGACGCGGCGAAGCTCGCGGCTGCGCTTGCCGCGGCGCGGGAGTTTGTCGCGAAAGCCTGACGGTCAGCCGCGCCCGCTGCGTACAACCACTTGCCAGTGCGCGCTGGCGTAGCGCCAGCCGGAGTAGATCGAGAGGATGACGCTGGCGGCGATGAGGATTTGTCCGATGGATACAATCCATGCGGGCCATGCGCTGATGTGCATCGCTTCGCCGACCGCGTCACGCAGGAGGAAAAATCCGATCATGATCATTTGCGATGCGGTCTTGGTCTTGCCCGCGGGATCGGCGGCGAGCACGGTGCCGTGCGAGAGCGCGAGCTGGCGTAGGCCGGTGATGAGGAAATCGCGCGAGACGAGAATGATCGCGGCCCACGCGGGAATATCGTGCGACCATGCGAGGAGAATAAGCGCGGCGGCGATGAGAACTTTGTCGGCGAGGGGATCCATCAAACGACCGAAGTCGGTTTCGCATCCGAGGCGGCGCGCGATGACGCCGTCGAGGTAGTCGGAGAGCACGGCCAACGCGAAGGCAATGGCGGCCACCGTGGCACCCCATGGCATGCCGCTCTCCCGCGCGCCGACGAAAAGGACGGTCAAAAAGAGGCGGAGAACGGTGAGTTGGTTGGGGAGGGTCACGGCGGGAAAAGAGCCACGTTGGCAAAGGGAGAGCGGGGGTTCCAGAGGATAAAAGGACAAGCGGCGAGGACGCCGCTTCTACTCTTACAGGCCGGCGGGAAAAGATTTTTTGAACGTTCGTTTGACCGCCCGGTCTAAAGCCCTACGAACTTGGAGATCCGGCCCGCAGGGGAGCCTGGAAAAAATTTTAAGATTTTTTCAAAAAGGCGGTTGACTCTGCGCGAACTTCTGGCAATCTCTCCATCCCCTTTGATGGGGACCGAACTAATCGGTTCGCGTTCTTTCCATCGGCAGCAGGGAGCAGCAAGGCCAAAACCTTCCCGCTCGACGCGCGCCCGGAATGAACGCACGAAGATTTTTGACATCCTGACTCTGAAAGTAAAATCAGAGGGTAACCACAAAAATTGAATTGTGGGTTATCGTCAGCAGTTTTTTATGCGACATAAATTGGACCGCAAGGTCCGTCGCCCGTCGGTCTTAGCAACCGGCGGGAGATACTATGTCAGAATTTGGTACTCAACCCGCAAGGGTGGTATCAGCTAACTTTCAACGGAGAGTTTGATTCTGGCTCAGAACGAACGCTGGCGGCGTGGATAAGACATGCAAGTCGAACGGGACTTTTTTCTGTAGCAATACAGAAAAAAGTCTAGTGGCGAACGGGTGCGTAACACGTGAGCAACCTGCCGTGAAGTGGGGGATAGCTCGCCGAAA